>NZ_JAMYPY010000005.1:0-383216 GCF_040320605.1 Mesorhizobium sp. M0659 | reverse complement strand
CGCGGGGGCCTCACCCCTCCAAATTTCGTTGTCATCTAACTCACCCAAGCTTTCCCCTCCAAAGGCTTCCCGGTGCCCCCCAAACTCGGATGCGCCGTGTTTGCGGAGAACGTCAACCCCAATGGCGGCGCCATCGCGCTTGGTCATCCCTTGGGCATGTCGGGCGCGCGCATTGCAGGCACGGCTGCGCTGGAGCTTCGCGAGCGCGGCGCCCGCTATGCGCTCGCCACCATGTGCATCGGCGTCGGCCAGGGCATCGCAGTGGCGCTCGAACGGGTTTGAGATCGCACTGCCCTTAATAGGGCAAACCGACATAGTTCTCCGCCAGCGCGGTCGACGCCGCCTGCGAATGCACGAGATAGTCGAGCTCGGCTTCCTGGATGCGCTGGCCGAACTCGCCCGTATCGGGAAAGCGGTGCAGCATCGTCGTCATCCACCAGGAGAAGCGCACCGCCTTCCACACCCGAGCCAGCGCTTTGGCTGAATAGGCGTCAAGCCCGGCCTGCGATTTGTCCAGATAGAATTCGCGAAGTCCGGCAAAGAGATAGCGCACGTCGCTGGCAGCGAGGTTGAGCCCTTTGGCGCCGGTCGGGGGCACGATATGGGCGGCGTCGCCGACCAGGAACAGCCGGCCGAAGCGCATCGGCTCGGCAACGAAGGAGCGCAGCGGCGCGATCGACTTTTCGAAGGACGGCCCGGTAACAACGGCGGCGGCAGTCTGCTCGGGCAGGCGACGGCGCAACTCATCCCAGAAGCGGTCGTCGCTCCAGGCCTCGACGCTCTCATCAACCGGAACCTGCACATAGTAGCGGCTGCGATGTGTCGAGCGCATCGAGCACAGCGCAAAGCCCCGCTCATGGTTGGCGTAGACCAGTTCGTGATCGGCCGGCGGCACTTCGGCCAGCACGCCGAGCCAGCCGAAGGGATAGGTCCGCTCGAAGGTTTTCAGCGCCCGCTCAGGCACCGATTTGCGGCTGACGCCGTGATAGCCATCGCAGCCGGCGATGAAGTCGCAGTCGATGCGATGGCCGACGCCGTCCTTGCTATAGGTGACGTAAGGCGCTTCGCCATCGAAACCATGCAGCGCGACGTTGGCCGCCTCATAGACGGTGGTCAGCCCGGCCGCCTCGCGCTTGTCCATCAGATCGTGCGTCACTTCGGTCTGGCCATAGACGGTGACATGCTTTCCCCCAGTCAGTGCCGTGAGGTCGAGCCGGTGCAGGCCGCCGCCGAAGGCAAGCGAGATGCCGGCATGCAGCAGGCCCTCGGCATGCAGCCTTGCAGCTGCGCCCGCCTCTTCGAGCAACTCGACGGTGCCTTGTTCGAGCACCCCTGCCCGCACCCGGCCAAGCACATGCTCCCGGCTCGAACGTTCGAGGATCACCGTCTCGACGCCAATGGTGCCGAGAAGCTGGCCAAGCAGCAGCCCGGACGGTCCGGAGCCGACAATGACAATCCGGGTGCGCATCAGTGTCCCAGGCTTTCGATCTGTCCGGCGAGTTCGGCGGCGAGCCGTAGCGCAGCCGCGGTCGCAACCGCCATCTGCGGCAAGAGCAGCCATTCCAGCGTCCAGGCAGCACCGGAGCGCTCCTGCTCATGCACCAGCGCCTGATGCATGCCGGAAAGCTGGGTGGCGTTGAAGCGCGCCAGCGTCACCAGCACTTCCGCCTTCACCGGGTTCTGCTTGTGCGGCATGGCCGACGAGCCGCCGCCGCCGGACAGCTTGATGTCGGTTCTATCTTGAGCCATCAGCGCAATGTCCTGGCCGAACTTGCCGAGGCTGCCGGTGATGAGCGATAGCAGCCCGGCGAATTCGGCCAGCGCATCCCGCTGGCTGTGCCATTGCGGCGCGTCGCCAAGGCCGAGCTTTGCGGCAAGGGCCGCGCGCACGGCAGGTCCTTTGTCGCCCAGCTTCTCCAGCGTGCCGGCGGCGCCGCCAAACTGCACCACGAGCAGACGCTTGGATTGCTCCGACAGTCTCTGCTGATGCCGTTGCAGCGGCGTGCGCCACACCGCCACGCGGTCCGACGCCTGAATTGGGATCGCCGGCTGCATGCGCGTCATCGCTGTCAATGCACGGCTGCCAAAACGTTCTTCCAGCCCCACCAGCCGCAGAATGTTTTCAGTCAGCAGCAGGTCGAGATGTTCAATGAGCCGGCGCAGCCGAAGCACCAGGCCAGTGTCGATGACGTCCTGGCTGGTTGCGCCGAAATGCACGCCGGCGTCGTGCGGCGCCCCGACCGCTGCCTTCAACTGGCGCACCAGTTCGGGCACGATCACGCCATCCTTCGCCACACCGGCCCGCAGCCGCGCGGTGTCCGGCTTGTATGACAACAGGACAGGTACAATCGCCGCGGCGGCATCCGTGCCGATAGTCCCGCTTTCGGCTTCCGCTTGCGCCAGCGCGCGCTCGAAATCGAGCATGGCGGCGATTTCCGCATCCACCGAAAAATGCCGAGCCGCCTCCTCGTCGCCGAGCAGGCCGGAGAGCAGCGGATGGTCGAAGGGCGATACGGTCATGTCATTGGTTTCCTGACCGTCAGCTGTCGAAGAAGACCGTTTCCTTCTCCCCTTGGAGATGGACGTCGAAAATATAGTTGTCGCCTTGCCGCTCGGCGATCAGCGTCGGCACGCGCACCTTGTGCTCGATGCGGGCCAGGATCGGATCCTCGGCATTGGCCTTGGCCTCGTCGGAGAAATAGAGCCGCGTGTGGAGGCCGATATTGATGCCGCGGGCGACGATCCACAGGCTGATATGCGGCGCCATCAGCCGGCCGTCGCCATACGGCACGCGTCCCGGCTTGATCGTCTGAAAACTGCACAGGCCGGTTTCCATGTCGGTCGGCTGACGGCCCCAGCCCTGAAAATCCGGATCGGCATCGCCGCGCAATTCGGCCGGCGAATTGTAGAAGCCATTGGCATCCGCTTGCCAGATTTCGATCAAGGCATCCCTGAGCGGCGTGCCGGTGCCGTCGAGCACGCGGATGCGCAAACCGATGCGCTCGCCCTTGGTCTTGTCGTTGAGCATCGTCGCGCCGAGGTCTGTCGGATAGACGCCGCCGATACCACCGAAATTCGGCGTCAGCCCGATATGCACGTAGGGCCCGGCGGTCTGCGACGGGCTCTCCTTCAGCCGGGTCAGCGATTGCGCCATCAATTGCCCTCCGGCCGGTTTTCGAACAGCGCGGCGCGGCGCCCGCGCAGCACGATGTCGAACTTGTAGGCGCGCGCGTCGAACGGGATCGTCGCCTGCATGTCGAGCGCCGCGACCAGCGTCTCAACGGCCGCCTTGTCACGGATACCGCGCACGATCGGGCACCGCCAGATCAGCGGGTCGCCCTCGAAATACATCTGCGTGATCAGCCGCTGTGCGAAGCCGTGGCCGAACACCGAGAAATGGATGTGCGATGGCCGCCAGTCATTGGGCCCGTTCGGCCAGGGATAGGGACCGGGCTTCACCGTGCGAAAGGCATAGCCGCCATCGGCATCGGTGATGGTGCGGCCGCAGCCGCCGAAATTCGGATCGAGCGGCGCGAGATAGCCGTCCTTCTTGTGGCGGTAACGGCCGCCTGAATTGGCCTGCCAGAATTCGAGCAGCGCGCCGGAGACGCCCTGGCCGCGCTCGTCGAGCACGCGGCCATAGACGATGATACGCTCGCCGATTGCGCTCTCGCCGGGCTTGGCGAAGTTGTGGATCAGGTCATTGTCGAGTTCGCCGAGCATGGCGTGGCCGAACACCGGACCGGTGATTTCGGACGCCGTGTTGTCGAAGGCCAGCAGCGCCTTTTGCGGCGAGCGCAACACCGACGTCTTGTAGTCGGGCGTCAGCGCCGGCGGATGCCAGCCACGGTCGCGCTGGAAGAAGGCTCCGCTCTCGGGCCTGCGGTTCGAGCCGGCATCAGCTGGCATGGCCAGCCCTGCTTCCGTCCATTTCCGAAAACACCTCCTTGGCGATCCTGAAGGCGCGGTTGGCGGCCGGCACGCCGGCATAGATCGCGACATGCAGGAACGCTTCGCAGATATCGTCGCGCGACGCACCGGTGTTGGCGGTGGCGCGCACATGCATGGCGACCTCTTCATCATGGCCAAGGGCGGCCAGCAGTGCCAGCGTCACGATCGAGCGTTCGCGCCTGCTGAAGCCCGGACGCGCCCACACAGTGCCCCAGGCTGCCTCGGTGATCAGCTCCTGGAACGGCCGGTCGAAATCGGTGACGGCATCCTCGCTGCGATCAACATGCGGGTCGCCGAGCACCGAGCGCCTGACGGTCAGCCCGGTCTGATATCTGGTTTCGTTTTTGGGCAGTTCATCCATGGGTCTGCTTTCTCAGGGGAAGCGCCGCGACGAAATCGCGGATCAGGGTGGTCAGCGCCTTGGGCTGTTCGACGCAAGGGATGTGCGCGGCGTCACGAATGATTTCGAAATGTGCGCCTGGGATCAGATCGGCCAGCCAGCGGACGAGATCCGGCGGCGTCGAGCCGTCCTGGTCGCCAACGACGCAAAGCGTGGGTACCGCGATCCCCTGCGCGGCCTCGGTGAAATCGGCATCGCGCACCGCGGCGCAGGTGCCGACATAGCCGGCGACGGCTTGCCGGGTCATCATGTTCCAGTAGCCGTCGAGCTCGGCGACACGGTCCGCGTGGAAGGCAGGCGTAAACCACATTTTGAGCACGGCATCGGCGATGGCCTGGATACCTTTGCTTTCGACCGTTTCGATGCGGGTGTTCCAGCTGTCGGCCGTGCCGATCTTGTGGGCGGTGTCGCACAGGATGAGGCCGTCGACGATTTCGGGGCGCCGGGCATAAAACCCTTGCGCAATCAGGCCGCCCACCGACAGGCCGCACAGCACCGCATTGTTCAGTTCGAAATGATCGATCAGGCCCGACAGATCATCGACATGCTCGTCGATCGAGCTGACGCCACCAATGTCGGACAGGCCATGGCCGCGCTTGTCGTAGACCAACACAGGCATTTCGCCACCCAGTTCGGACAACACCTCGTCCCAGACGCGGAAGTCGGTGCCCAGCGAATTGATGAACACGATCGGCCGCGCATTTCCCTTCGCCTTGATATGGCGATGGTGCAGCGTGATGCCGCCAATGTTGACGAATGGCACGATTTCGATCCTCCGTGTTCACATTGCACAAGGCATTTGGTTTGGTAAAATGATATTTTACGCCATTTCATTAACTGCTAGGTTATGAGAACATGTCCGAAAGCCGCATAAGGTTCCGTCACCTGCAGGCATTCCTTGAGGTAGCGCGGCAAGGCAGCGTGGCGAGGGCGGCCGACTTTCTCCATGTCAGCCCACCGGCCGTGACCAAGACGTTGCGCGAATTGGAGGAGGCGCTTGGCATCGCTGTCGTCGAACGCGACGGCCGCGGCATCAGGGTGACACGGCTTGGCGAAATCTTTCTCGGCCATGCCGGCACGGCGATCACGGCACTGAAGCGCGGCGTCGATTCCGTCCGCCAGGACGGCGCCATCAACCGGCATCCGATCCGCATCGGCGCGCTCCCGACAGTGTCGGCCAAGGTGATGCCACGCGCCATAAGCCTGTTCCTGAGTGAAAATACCGGTGCTGCGATCAAGATCGTCACCGGCGAGAACGCGGTCCTGCTGGAACAGTTGCGCGTCGGTGCGCTCGATCTCGTCGTCGGCCGGCTTGCGGCGCCGGAAAACATGACCGGCTTCTTCTTCGAGCATCTCTATTCCGAACCGGTGCTGTTCGTGGTGAGGGCCGGCCATCCGCTGCTGCAGCCGGGCCAGGACATCTTCGCCCGGCTCGATGAATTCCCGGTGCTGATGCCGACGCGGGAGTCGGTCATCCGCCCCTTCGTCGACCGCCTGTTCATCACCAACGGCATGACGGCGCCTGCGACCGAGATCGAGACCGTCTCGGATTCCTTCGGCCGTGCCTTCCTGCGCCAAAGCAATGCGGTCTGGATCATATCGACAGGCGTCGTCGCCAACGAACTCTCCAGCGGCGCCTTCGTCGCCTTGCCCGTCAACACCGAGGAAACCAAAGGGCCGGTCGGCCTGACGATGCGGACCGACACTGCGCCTTCGCCGGCCTTCACCATCCTGCTGCAGACCATTCGCGAGGCGGCCAGCCAGAACGCCTGAGCACCTTTCGCCAATCTGGCGCAGAGCGGGCCTTCAGCCGTATTTCCATAACCTGTTGGTTAACGAAACACCGCAAAATATCATTTTACCAAACCAAACACCTAGGGCACTGTGACGATGGGAGGATCGAAATCGTGCCGTTATCGGCATTGGCGGCGTTCCGCTGCCGCCTCAAGGCCTGCCGGGGCGATCTCCGATCTTAAGAACGGGCGGCATCGATTTTGAGCAGGCCGGCGGTGACCTCCAGGTGCCGTCAGGAAAGGGAGGAATACCAGCATGACCTCAAGCAAATCCGGCGTCTCGCGGCGCCAGTTCATCGCCACATCGCTCGCCGGCGGCGCGGCACTTGCGCTCAGCCGCGGCCAGGCATTCGCGCAGGCCGCCGACACGCTGAAGGTCGGCTTTGTCAGCCCGCGCACCGGGCCGCTCGCCGGCTTCGGCCAGACCGACGGCTATGTGCTCGATCTCGCCCGCAAGGCGCTCGCCAACGGCCTCGACATCGGCGGCAAGAAATACAGTGTCGAGATCATCGACCAGGACACGCAATCCGACCCGTCGCGCGCCGGCCAGCTCGCCAAGGACCTCATCAACAACCAGGCCGTCGACCTGATGCTGGCGGTGTCGACGCCGGAGGTGATCAACCCGGTCGCCGACGCCTGCGAAGCCGCCGGCGTGCCTTGCCTCTCCACCGTCATGCCGTGGGAGGCCTGGTATTTCGGCCGCGGCGCCAAGCCCGGCGAACCCTCGCCGTTCAAATGGACCTATCATTTCGGCTTCGGCGTCGACGAGTTCTTCCGGACCTACATCTCGCAATGGAACCTGATCGAGACCAACAAGAAGGTCGGCGTCATGTATCCCAACGACGCAGACGGCAATGCCATCCGCACCCATCTGGCGCCGTTGCTGGCAAAGCAGGGTTTCACCATCGTCGATCCCGGCGCCTACGAGACCGGCACCACCGACTATTCCTCGCAGATCGCGCTGTTCAAGCAGGAAGGCGTCGAGATCTTCAACTCCTTCCCGATCCCGCCGGACTTCGCCGCCTTCTGGCGTCAGGCTGCACAGCAAGGCCTGATCAAGCAGATCAAGATCTGCCAGGTCGCCAAGACCGGATTGTTCCCGTCCGACATCGAGGCGCTGGGCGATCTCGGCAACAAGATTTCGAGCGCCGCTTACTGGCACAAGGCCTTTCCCTACAAGTCGCCGCTGACCGGCGTTTCGGGAATCGAACTGGCCGACGGTTATGAGGCCGCCAGCGGCAAGCAGTGGACGCAGCAGCTCGGCGCCTCGATGTCGCTGCTCGACGCCGGCTTCGAGGCGCTGAAGGCAAGCACCGACGCCAAGGACAAGGCGGCCGTCGCCAAGGCGCTGAGCGCGCTCAACACCGAGACCATGATCGGCAAGGTCGACTTCACCAGCGGCCCGGTCGCCAATGTCTCTCCCGGCCCGATCATCGGCACCCAATGGGTGGCGGCCAAGGAAGGCGGCAAATTCCCGCTCGACTACGTCGTGACCGAGAACGCCACCGACCCGAAGGTTCCGGTCGAGGCCAAGCTCCAGCCGTATAACGGCTGACGGACGGCTACGGGGATCGCATCGTGAACGGTTCAGCAAACGCCGCGATCCTCCGCGCTGCCGGCATCCAGAAACGCTTCGGCGCGCTGGTGGTGCTCGACGATGTCGACTTCGCCATGAATGCCGATGAGGCCGTCGGCATCGTCGGCCCGAACGGCGCCGGCAAGACGACGCTGCTCAGCATCTTATCAGGCGCCTTCCCGCCGAGCGCCGGCACGGTCGCCTTCAAGGGTGGCGATGTGACCGCGATGCCGGCTACAGCGCGCTGTCGTCTCGGCCTGGTGCGCACGCACCAGGTGCCCAAGCCGTTCGGCGGCATGACCACGTTCGAGAACGTTTTTGTTGCCGCGTCGCATGGCGCCGGTCTCGCCCGCGACGAGGCCTATGAAGAGGCGCTGGAGTCGCTGAAACTGTGCGGCATGATGGGCGTGGCCAACCGGCGCGCCGAAACGCTCGGCCTGCTCGACCGCAAGCGGCTGGAACTTGCCCGCGCGCTCGCGGCAAGGCCTACGCTGCTTCTGCTCGACGAGATCGGCGGCGGACTGACCGATGGCGAGGCGAGCGAACTTGTCGATACCATCAAGGAATTGCGCCGCCGCAAGATCGGCATCGTCTGGATCGAGCACATCGTCCACATCATGCTGCAGGTGGCAGAGCGGCTGATCTGTATGGACGCCGGCAAGATCATCGCCGATGGCGAGCCGCAAGCGGTGATGGCCGACCCGGAAGTCGTGCGCGCCTATCTCGGCGGAGGCCCGAAATGAGCCTGCTCGCAATCGAGAATCTGGTCGTCCGCCATGGCCTGTTGCAGGCGGTGCGCGGTGTGAGCTTTACGATCGAGCGCGGCGAAACGCTGGCGCTGGTCGGCGCCAACGGCGCCGGCAAGACGACGCTGCTGCGGGCGATCGCCGGCGCCCATGAGCCGACGGCCGGCCGCGTGCTGCTGAATGGCGCCGATATCACCGGCGTTCCCTCGCACAAGCGCGTCGGCATGGGCGTCGCGCTGGTGCCGGAAGGGCGAAAACTGTTCGTGCAAATGACGGTCGAGGAGAACCTCCTGCTTGGCAAGACCGCCGGCCGTCCCGGCGACTGGAGCGTGGAACGAGTGCTCGACACGTTCCCCAATCTGAAGCCGCGCCGCCATGCCAAGACCGGGCATCTCTCCGGTGGCGAGCAGCAGGCCACCGCCATCGGCCGCGCTTTGATGAGCAATCCCGAACTGCTGCTGCTCGACGAGGTCTCGCTCGGCCTGTCGCCGCTGGTGGTCGACCGCGTATACGCTTCGCTGCAAGGCCTGATCAGCTCCGGCACGACGATCATCCTGGTCGAACAGGACCTCAATCGCGCGCTCTCGGTCTCGGACAAGGTCATCTGCATGCTCGAAGGACGCGTCGCGCTGGAAGGCCCGAGCAAGGGCATGTCCCGCGATGAAGTGACGAAAGCCTATTTTGGTCTGCACAGAAAAAGCGCCGGGAGTGTGCCGGCATGAGCAACCAGATCGTCCAGGGCATCCTGCTCGGCGGCTACTACGCGCTGATCGCCTGCGGCCTCTCCTTCATGTTTTCGGTGATGCGCATAATCAACCTCGCGCATGGCAGCCTGGCCGTGTTTTCCGCCTACGCGCTGTGGTGGCTCGCCTCGCAATTCCATATCTCGCCCTTCGTCGGCCTGCTCATCGTGCTGCCGCTGATGGCGGCCATCGGCTGGGCGCTGCAGCGCTTCCTGCTCGAGCGCAGCGCCCGCGGCGGCGCGCTCCTGCCGATCCTGACCACGTTCGGCCTCGCCATCGTCATCGACAATGCGCTGTTCGAGCAGTTCGGCGCCGACACACGTTCGCTGGCGCCCTATATCGGCAGCCTCTCCTACGATTCCTGGGAATGGCCGGGCAGCATCTATGTCGGCAAGCTTGCCGTGATCATGTTCGCCGCCGCCGTCATCTTGCTTGGCGGACTGCAGCTGTTCCTCACCCGCACCAGGCTTGGCCGCTCGATCCGCGCCACGTCGGAAGATCCCGACACGGCCGGTCTCGTCGGCGTCGATGCGCGCCGCGCCAATGCCCTCGCCGCCGCCATCGCCATGGTCACCGTTGGGCTGGCCGGCGCCTTCCTCGCCATGCGCGCCACCTTCGATCCCTATACCGGCGCACCTCAATTGCTGTTCGCCTTCGAGGCGGCGGTGATCGGCGGCGCCGGTTCGCTATGGGGCACGCTGGTCGGCGGCATCGTTCTGGCGCTCGCCCAGACGCTCGGCGCGCAGATCCATCCGCAAGGTTTTCTGATCGGCGGCCATGTCGCCTTCCTGATCGTGCTGTTCATCCGGCTCTCCACCTCCGGCCTTGGCCTGCGCGGCCTGCTGCGCCTGCCCGCGAGGAAAGCATCATGAGCGCGGTTTTAAACGACCCCGTCATCGAGCGCGGCACCTCCGCCTCGCGCATCTCGGCGATTGCGGTCGTCGTCATCATCGCGCTGCTTGGCATCGCGCCGCACTTCCTGTCGGCCGGCGCCGTCGACCGCCTTACCGCCTTGTTCATCTATGTGATCCTGGCAGCGATGTGGAACGCGCTGGCCGGCTTCGGCGGGCTGGTTTCGGTTGGACAGCAGGTGTTCTTCGGCCTCGGCGCCTATTTCGCCATCCGTCTGGCCGATGCCGGCCTCAACCCGTTCGCCTCGCTGTTCGTTTCGGCGATCATCGTCGGCGCGATCTCCTGGCCGATGTCGCTGTTCATGCTGAAGCTTAAGAACGGCGAGTTCGCCATCGGCATGTGGGTGATCGCCGCGCTCACCCATCTGCTGGTCAATCTCGACCGGCTGGTGCAAGGCGAAACCGGGACGTCGCTGATCTCGCTCAACGTCTATGACGCCGGCGTCAGGCGGGCGACGATCTACTGGCTGGCGTTGGCCGCGATGACGGCGCTGCTCGCCACCCTGTTTAGCCTGCTGCGTGGCAGCACGGGTGCGGCCATCCGCGCCATCAGGGACAATGAGGAGGCCGCGGCATCGGTCGGCGTGCGCGTCACTGGAACCAAGCGGCTGCTCTTCGTGCTCGCCGCCTTCGGCATCGGCATGGCCGGCGCGCTGTGGTTGGCCACGTCGATCACCTTCCAGCCGAAAACCTACTTCAACGTCCAGTGGGCCGCCTACATGATCTTCATGGTGCTGGTCGGCGGCATCGGCACCTTCGAGGGCGCCATTCTGGGTGCGCTGCTGTTCTTCCTCATCGAGACCTGGTTCGGCGGCACCGGCGTCTGGTATCTGATCGGCCTCGGCGCCACGGCGGTGCTGTTCTCGCTGTTCCTGCCGCGCGGCCTGTGGGGAACGCTGGAGGAGCGCTTTGGCCTGCGCCTGCTGCCGGTCGGCTACCGGGTCAGGCTGCCGGCAAACGCCGGCGATAGTGACGCGACGCCTTCGCCGCAACAGGCCGCAACGCATAGTGAAAAGGCGTGACCATGCTGTTCGGCAAGACCATCCTCATCACCGGTGTCGCCTCTGGTATCGGCGCTCGCACGGCCGAACTTGCCGGCCAACTGGGCGCTGACGTGATCGGCGTCGATATGCGTGAACCGGCAGCATCGGCCGGCAGTTTCGTCAAGGCTGACATCTCATCCAAGGCCGGCGTCGACGATCTCCTCGGGCGCCTGCCGCAGCGCATCGATGCGCTCTGCAATGTCGCCGGCCTCCCCGGCAACACCGGTGCGGTGTCGACACTGGCCGTCAACTTCTACGGCCTGCGCGCGCTCTCGGAAGGCCTCGCACCAAGACTTCGTGAAGGCGGCACCGTAGTCAACGTCGCCTCGATCGCCGGCTATGGCTGGCGCGCCAATCTCAACCGCGCGGCATCGATGGTCGGCATCGAAGGCTTTCCCGATGTGGCGAAGATGATCGCCGACCATCAGGTGAAGAACGAGGAAGGCTATCCCGTTTCCAAGGAGCTGCTGCTGTTGTGGACGCAGCGCGCCGCACATCAGGACCTGTTCAGGAGCCGCGGCATCCGCGTCAATGCAGTGAGCCCCGGCCCGGTCGAGACGCCGATCCTCAAACAGTTCCGCAATGTGCTGGGTGACGCCCGCGTGGACAGCGACATCGCCAGGGTCGGGCGCGCCGGAACCTCGGGCGACATCGCGCCTGTCGTGCTGTTCCTGTGCTCGGACGGCGCACGCTGGGTCAACGGCGTCAATGTGCCGGTTGACGGTGGGCTTGAAGCATCGATCAATGCCGAGGTGCTCGGCTTCTAGACCATGATCCCGAAAAGTGGGAGCCGGTGTTCGGATCAGATCGTGGTCGATAATAGATAGAAAAGACGCTCCACGGCGAGCGAGGGAGAGAACAATGGACATCGGACTTCTGATCGACGGCGACAAAAGGGATGCCTCCGGCTCAGCCTCTTACGAGCGCATGGACCCGTTCACCGGCAAGCTGGCGACCCGCGCTGCCGCAGCCAGCATCGCCGACGCCAATGCCGCGGTCGAAGCCGCTGCTGCCGCTTTCAAGACGTGGTCGAAGACCGGCCCGGGCGAGCGCCGCGCTTTGCTGTCCAAGGCGGCCGATGTCATGGACTCCAAGGTCGGCGAATTCACCAAATTGATGATGGAAGAAACCGGCGCGACCGGCCCCTGGGCCGGCTTCAACGTCATGCTCGCCGCCAAAATGCTGCGCGAGGCAGCCGCCATGACGACGCAGATTTCGGGCGAGGTCATTCCCTCCGACAAGCCCGGCACGCTGGCCATGGCGATCCGCCAGCCGGCCGGCGTCTGCCTCGGCATCGCGCCGTGGAATGCACCGGTCATCCTCGGTACTCGTGCCATCGCCATGCCGATCGCCTGCGGCAACACGGTTGTGCTGAAAGCTTCGGAAATGTGCCCAGGCACACACCGGCTGATCGGGCAGGTGCTGGTCGAGGCCGGCCTGCCCAAGGGCGTCATCAATGTCGTCACCAATGATCCCAAGGACGCAGCGACAATCGCCGAGGCACTGGTCGCGCACCCCGCCGTAAGGCGTGTCAACTTCACCGGCTCGACCAAGGTCGGCAGGATCATTGCCGAACTCGCCGGCCGTCACTTGAAGCCGGCGCTGCTCGAACTCGGCGGCAAGGCGCCGCTGGTCGTGCTCGACGATGCCGACATCGACGCCGCGGTCAATGCGGCGACCTTCGGCGCCTACATGCATCAGGGCCAGATCTGCATGTCGACCGAGCGTCTGGTCGTCGATGAAAAGGTCGCCGACGAATTCGTCGCCAAGCTCGCCGCCCGCGCCGCGCAGCTGCCTGCCGGCGACCCGCGCGGCCATGTCGTGCTCGGTTCGCTGATCAGCGGCCAAGCCGCCGACAAGATGGAAGAACTGGTTGCCGACGCCGTCGCCAAGGGCGCCAGGCTTGTGGCCGGCGGCAAGCGCACCGGAACCGTAGTCGAGGCGACATTGCTCGACCACGTGACGCCGGCGATGCGCGTCTATTCGGAAGAATCCTTCGGCCCGGTCAAGCCGGTGATCCGCGTCAAGGGCGAGGACGAAGCGGTACGTGTCGCCAACGATACCGAATACGGCCTGTCTTCAGCCGTGTTCAGCCGCGACATCCGCCGTGCCATGGCGGTTGCCGCGCGCATCGAAGCCGGTATCTGCCACATCAACGGCCCGACCGTCGGCGACGAGGCGCAAATGCCGTTCGGCGGCGTCAAGGGTTCAGGCTACGGCCGCTTCGGCGGCAAGGCCTCGATTGCCGAGTTCACCGACCTGCGCTGGCTGACCATCGAGGATCCGGGGCAGCACTATCCGTTTTGACTCCACCTTCTCTCACAGGGGAGAAGGAAAGGAGCCCTCAGGGCCGTTGCCTGGCGAGCCAACGGATTCCCGCATCAAAACCCGGCAAGGCTCGAGCCGCGCGATCGGCGGCCCCTCCCGGAGTTGTAAATCGTTTAATGGTGGGTATTTTACCCCTCAAGCACATGCCGCCGGACGGCGGCAAGCGGTTTTGGGGACTACCACAAGTGCAAGCAAGAATACGCGATACGCATCGCGCCGGGGAGGAATCGTTATGCCAAACAAGGCCCTGCCGCTGGTCATCAGCGCGCCGGAACCACGCACGCTCGACCTGATCTTCACCTCACCGCAGCTGGCGCGCCTCAAAGCGCATTACCGCGTCGTCGAGACGACGGCCGAGGGGGTGGCGAACTTGCCCGCCGACGTGCTTGCCGAAGCCCGCTATATTATCGGCCAGCCGCCGATCTCGCCCGAGACCTTGGACCGGATGCAGGCGCTGCGTTGCGTCTTCAATGTCGAGACCAACCTCATCAACAACATGCCCTATGAGACGCTGTTTGCGCGCGGCATCCATGTCGTCACCACCGGCCTCGTCTTCGCCGAGCCGGTGGCCGAGCTTGGCCTCGCCATGGCGCTCAACCTCGCCCGCAACATCGTCGATGCCGACCTCGCCTTCCGCAAAGGCGAAGAGCTGTGGGGCGGCGACGGCAATTTGACGGCGCGGCTTCTGTCCGGCGCCGATGTCGGCATCATCGGCTTCGGCGATCTCGGCCGTGCGCTCAACCGACTGCTGTCGGGTTTTCGCACCCGCACCAAGGTCTTCGATCCCTGGCTGCCGCCATCGATCCTGATCGACAGTGGCGTCGAGCCGGCCTCGCTGGACGAGGTGCTGTCGACCAGCGATTTCGTCTTCGTCGTCGCTTCGGTGACCTCAGAGAATCAGGGCTTTCTCGGTGCCAATGCTTTTGCCTCCATGCGCAAGGGCGCCGCATTCATCCTGCTCAGCCGCGCCGGCGTCGTCGACTTCCCTGCCCTGATGGCGGCGGTGGAAAGCGGCCACATCGTCGCCGCCAGCGATGTCTTCCCTGAAGAACCGCTGGCGCAGGACCATCCGGTCCGCACGATCCCCGGCTTCCTGCGCTCCGCCCACCGCGCCGGTGCGCTTGACATCGCCTTCAAGCGCATGGGCGACATGGTGCTGGAGGACATGGACCTGATCGACCGCGGCCTGCCGCCGCTGCGCTCCAAGCGCGCCGAGCGCGAGACCGTGTCAAGGATGCGTTCGAAGCCGGCGGACAGGAACTAGTTATCGCGATAAATCCGTCTGAAATGGATTTCGGAGTTGGCCAAGCCGCGTTGTCATCGTCGCTCAGGATGACCGCAAGCGCGGGAACCTTTGCACGGCGATACCCCGCCAGGCCTGGCCGGCGGGGTATTGATTTGCGGATGACGTAAAAATCTGCGTGCTATCCGGCCGCGACGCCGGCAGCTGAGCGATTGGCCAGCACCAGCCCGACCTCGCCGACGACCTGCTCGACGCGCTTCAGGATGGGTTCTGCCCGCAGCACGCCATCGGAAAAATCCTTGTCCGTGGCATAGACCCCTGTCGGCAGCGTCAGCGCCTCGAAGAAGCCGAACAGCGGCCGCAACTGGTGCTCGACGATCAACGCGTGGCGATCGTTACCGCCGGTGGCAAGCAGCACCACCGGCTTACCGCGCAAGGAAGCGGGATCGAACAGATCGAAGAAGTGCTTGAACAGGCCGGTGTAGCTGCCCTTGTAGGTCGGCGACCCCACCACCAGCACATCGGCATTGACGACGCTGTCGAAGATTGCCCGCGCCTGACCGTCGAGATCGCGCGCCCATTTGGCAGCGCCAAGTGAGGGGCCGAGGTCTTCGACGTCGTAGGTACTCGCCGACAATCCATGCTGGCGCGCAATGTCCCTGACGACCTGGTCGACGAAGCCGCGCGTCTTGGACGGCCGGGTGAAATTGCCGGAAAACCCGACGACGGTTGGATTGGGCATGTTTCTCTCACCTCTCGCGGACCTGCTTGATGCCGCATATTTACAGGCTTGCGCCTGCCGCAAGAAGCAAATGACTGACCTTGCAGCACCATAGTGAGGAATTTTTTTCCGTTGCCCGCTCGTCTCAGGCCGCGAGAAGCGGGCCATAGGATTCCAGGTAGAAGCCGGGCGACCTGGCGCAGGTCCGCACCGCCTCCCTGGCGGCAACCGTTTCCTGCCACCGCAGCAGGCGCTCGCATTCGGTCGGCATGACGAAGCCCAGATATTTCTCAAGCACGCACAGCTGTTCGAACCAGGGATAGAAGGCGATGTCGGCGGCGCTGAATTCCGAGCCCAGCAAAAACCGTTCGTCCGCCCCTCGCAGGGCGAAGGCATGCTGTTCCACAAAGCGCAGATCGTCGGCAAGCTGGGCCTTGATCCGCTTATGAACCATAGCGTCGGCACTGTGCATCATGGTTGCCGTCCGGGCGTAAAGCTGCGTGTCGGCGAAGCTGATCCAGATGCGCGCCTCAGCGCGGGCCTGAGCATCCCTGGGGAAAATCGGCCGTTCGGGGAATGCATCATCGAGATATTCGCAGATGATCGCCGACTCCCTGACATATTGCCCCTGATGGCGCAGCAGCGGCACCTTTCCCGTCGGCGTGAGTTTCAGGAACCACGCCGGCTTGTTGCGCAGATCGATTTGGATTTCCGTCGCCTGCAGGCCTTTCTCGGCAAGGGCGAGCCTGACACGGTGCGCATAGGGACAAAGCTGCGCGACAAAAAGCTCGATTGGCGGCATGAATAACTCCTGAGTTTCGTTATCGCCGACAAGCGGCCTGTCGGGCATAGCTAGGTCCAGTAAGGCCGGCGCGCTATTCGACAGCGTCTGGATTGATTTATCGATCGTCTGTTTCTGGAGCGAAGCGTGGACCTCCTGGCTACCCTCATGCGCGAATTGCACTTCGCAGCCGCCGGGTACCGGCGCCTCGAACTGGCCGCGCCCTGGGCGATCTCGTTCAGCCAGGCTGGGCTTCGCGGCATTCACGTCGTCATCAAGGGGCGATGCGAGGCGGTGTTCGGTGAGGAAGATGTCGAGCCTCTCGATGCCGGCGACCTGATCATTGCACCGCGCGCCGATCCGCATGTGCTGCGGTCGCCCGGCGCGCTCAAAAGCGCGAACGTCCCCGCCGCCGAACTGGCGACCCGAACCGCAGCCGGGCGTATTCGCAGCGGCGGCGAAGGCGAAAAGACCGTCATCCTGTGCGGCGCCTTCGCCTTTCGCGACGCCGACCATCCGGCACTTGCCGGCCTGCCGCGCATCGTTCACATCCGGGGATCGAATGGCCGTCTGCCCAAATGGCTGCGTGGCTATGTCGAGGCCTTGCTGGTGGAAGCGACCGACGAAGGTCCCGGCAGCGACGTGGTCATGGCTCGCCTGTCTGGGGCCATCGTCACGCGCGCCTTGCGCTCCGGTCTGGAAAGCATGGACAATCCAGGTTGGCTGAGGGGATTGCAGGACCCCGCGATCGCCAGAGCGCTCGCCACCCTGCATGAAGCCTATGGCCACGACTGGACGATCGAGGCCCTGGCACGCGCGGTCGGGCTCTCCAGGGCAACCTTTGCCGCCCGCTTTCGCGATCTCGTCGGCGAAGCGCCCATGGCCTATCTCTTCGGCTGCCGCATGCGGCAGGCCAGCCGGCTGCTGCACGAGGGCAAGAGCCTGGGCCAAGTCGCCGAGGCGGTCGGCTACAGCTCGGAAGCCGCCTTCTCCACCGCCTTCAGGCGCCACGCCGGCGTCTCGCCCGGCCAATTCAGGAAACGGAAGGATCTGTAAGGCAGAGCGATATTGGCGGCGGCCGCGCCTCGCGGTAGGACTTTGCCAGCACTATGTCTGATCATATCCCGACGCGGTTCGCCGCCGCTTTGCCCAGGAGATGCTTCGTGCCCAAAGGTTCTGACCTGCTTGTTGCCGCCATCGAGAATGAGGGCGTCGATCGCATCTTCGGCATTCCCGGCGAAGAAAACCTGGACGTCGTCGAGTCCATCCGCAAATCCTCGATCCAGCTCATCCTCACCCGTCATGAGCAGGCGGCGGCGTTCATGGCCGCCACCCATGGCAGGCTCACCGGCAAGCCAGGTGTGTGCATCACCACGCTGGGACCCGGCGCCCTGAACCTGACGACGGGTGCCGCCTATGCGCTGCTCGGCGCCATGCCGATGATCATGATCACCGGGCAGAAGGGCATCCGGTCGTCGCGCCAGGCCCGCTTCCAGATCGTCGACATCGTCGCCGCGATGAAGCCGTTGACCAAGCTGTCACGTCAGATCATCTCGGCGAAGACCATTCCCGCCGTGGTGCGCGAAGCGTTTCGGATTGCCGAAGAGGAGCGTCCGGGACCGGTGCATCTGGAACTGCCCGAAGACATCGCGGCCGAGGAGTGCGACGATGTCGCGCTGATCCCGCCGCATCCGGTCGAGCTTCCGCTGGCCAGCCCGCTTGCGCTCGACCGCGCCGCTGAGATGATCATCAAGGCGCAGCGTCCGCTGGCGATGCTGGGCGCCGCCGCATCGCGGCCGCGCTCGACCTCCGACCTCGCCCAGTTCGTGATCAGGACCGGCATCCCCTATTTCACCACGCAGATGGGCAAGGGCACGGTGCCCGGCGGCACCGAACTCTACATGGGCACCGCCGCGCTCTCCGAGCGCGACTATGTGCATGAGGCCATCGAACAGGCCGACCTCATCATCACTATCGGCCACGACACGATCGAGAAGCCGCCCTTCATTATGGGCGACAAGGGACCGAAGGTGATCCATGTCGGCTACCAGCCGGCCAATGTCGAGCAGGTCTATTTCCCGCAGACCGAAGTGGTCGGCGACATCGGCGCTTCGCTCAGGCTGCTTGCCGACCGGATCGAGGGCAAGATCCCCAACGCGCAGGCGCTACTGCCGCTGCGCGAAGGGATTTTGAGCCGCATTGCCGCCCGCGCCACCGAAGACCGTTTCACGCCGCAGCGTCTGGTGCATGACGTGCGCGCGGTGATGCCGGCCGATGGCATCCTGGCGCTCGACAACGGCATGTACAAGATCTGGTTTGCGCGCAACTACCGCACGCGCGTCGCCAACACTTTGCTGCTCGACAACGCCCTGGCCACGATGGGCGCCGGCCTGCCGTCGGCGATGACGGCCGCGATGCTCTATCCCGCACGCCGCGTCATGGCGATCTGCGGCGATGGCGGCTTCATGATGAACAGCCAGGAACTGGAAACCGCCGTCAGGCTGAAGCTCAATTTGGTCGTGCTGATCATCGAGGACAATGCTTTCGGTATGATCCGCTGGAAGCAGGCGGTCGACCAGTTCCCCGATTTCGGCATGACCTTCGGCAATCCCGATTTCGTCCGCTATGCCGAGGCCTATGGCGCCAAGGGAACCAGGGTCGGCGCCGTCTCAGAAATACAATCGACGCTTGAACAGGCCTTTGCCGGCGGTGGCGTCCATCTCGTCGTCGTTCCGATCGACTATTCGGAGAACGAGCGCGTGCTGGTCGAGGAACTGCGCCACCGGTTGCCGGCGCCACCGGAGGCCTGACGGTGGAGTAGATACCGCCGCAGCAGCGCTCAGGCGGCCCGGACCTTGGCGCTCCCACGCGCCCAGGTCGGCAGCCAGTCGCCATGTGTCGCCAGCAACTCATCGACCAGCGCCCAGATCTGGTCGAGATCGAGTTCGGCCGCCGTATGCGGGTCCATCATCGCCGCGTGGTAGATGTGCTCGCGGTTTTCGGTCATCAACGCCTGCACCGTCAGTTCCTGCACATTGATGTTGGTGCGTATCAACGCGGTGAGTTGCGGCGGCAGCTCGCCAATATAGGTCGGCTGGATGCCGGAGGCGTCCACCAGACACGGCACCTCGGCGGCGCAATTGTCCGGCAGCGAGGTGATGCAGCCATTGTTGCGGACATTGCCGTAGATCACCGAAGGCTCCCCGGTCCACACCGAGTTCATGATCGAGGACGCGTATTCCTTCGATTGCTCGACCTCGATGCGGTCGGCCGAGCGATAGGCCTCGGCCTGGCCCTTCCAGCGCTCGATCTGTTCGATGCAGCGCTTGGGATATTCGTCGAGCGGAATGCCGAACTTCTCGATCAAGTCGGGGCGGCCTTCCTTGATGAAATAGGGCGTGTATTCGGCGAAATGCTCGGAGCTTTCGGTGACGAAATAGCCGAGACGCGTCAGCATCTCGTAGCGCACCTTGTTGGGGCACCGCGGGTTCCAGCCCGGCTTCGGCGCCCTGCCCTCGCGATAGGCGCGGACCAGGTCCGGATAGAGGTTGCGGTAAGAGCCATCCGGCTGCCGGTGCTCGAACTTCAGGTAGAAGGCCATGTGGTTGATGCCGGCCGAGCGGTAGCGTATCTCGTCGTAGGGAATGTCGAGATCGTGCGCCAGTTCCATCGCCGTGCCTTGCACCGAGTGGCAGAGGCCTACCTGCTTGATGTCAGGAAATTTCTCTGAAATCGCCCAGGTGTTGATCGCCATCGGGTTGACATATTGCAGCATGATCGCGTCGGGGCAGACGGCCAGCATGTCCTCGCAGATCTTCCACAGATGCGGCACGGTCCGGAGGCCGCGCATGATGCCGCCGACGCCGAGCGTGTCGGCAATGGTCTGGCGCAGGCCGTATTTCTTCGGCACCTCGAAATCGGTGACGGTGCAGGGCTCAAAGCCGCCGATCTGGAAGGCGACGACGACGAAGTCGGCGCCGGCGAGCGCCTTGCGTTGGTCGGAATAGGTCTCGGCCTTCGCCTTCACGCCCAGCGTCGCGATCAGCTTGTTGACGACGATGGCGCTCTCTTCCAGCCGCTGCGGATTGATGTCCATCAGCGCGATCGTCGCGCCTGACAGCGATGGGCGCTGCAGCACGTCGCCGACAATGTTCTTCATGAACACGGTCGAACCCGCGCCAATGAAGGTGATCCTGGGATGTCTTGCCACTATTAAACCTCCGGCACTTTGCTACGCCACGTCGAAGGCGGCCCTGACGAGCCGTTCGGTGTAGGCGGTCTTGGGATGGGTGAGGACCTCGTCGACGGGCCCCTGTTCGACGATCTTGCCGTTCTGCATGACGATGACGCGATGGCAGAGCGCGCGCACCACCTTGAGGTCGTGCGAAATGAAGAGATAGCTAAGGCCGCGTTCGTCCTGCAGCTTGCGCAACAGGTCGATGATCTGCGCCTGCACCGAAAGGTCGAGCGCCGATGTCGGTTCATCGAGCAGGATGAATTCGGGCTCCAGCGCGATGGCTCGGGCAATGGCGATGCGCTGCCGCTGGCCGCCGGAAAATTCGTGCGGGAACCGCGACAGGATATCGCCGGGCATGCCGGCGCTGACCAGGGCGTCGCGAACCCGACCGACCCGCTCGCGCCGTGTCGCGCCGATCCTGTTGACGACCAGCCCTTCCTCGATGATCTGGCCGATCGTCATACGCGGGTTAAGCGACGAGAACGGATCCTGAAAAACGACCTGCATGCGCGAGCGCAGCGGCCGCATCCCGGCGCGAGACAGGCCGTGGATCGGCTGGCCGTCGAAGCTGACCTCGCCGCGCTTGGCCTCGGTGAGCTTGAGCAAGGCGAGACCGAAGGTGGTCTTGCCGGATCCGGATTCGCCGACCAGCCCCAGTGTCTCGTGGCGGCAAAGCTTCAGGCCGAGATCGTCGACGGCGACGAGCTCGCGCCAGTCCGGCTTCAGGAAGATGCCATGGCGCAGCATGAAGCAGACGCGCATATTGCGGGCCTCGAGGATGGTGCCGCTGTTTTCCGGCAGCGGCTGCGGCTTGCCGTGCGGCTCTGAAGCGAGCAGCCGCTTGGTATAGGCATGCTGCGGGTCGGCGAACAGCCGCTCGGTGACGTTGTGCTCGCACATCTCGCCATGCTGCATGACATAGACATAGTCCGAGAATTTCCGCACCACGGTGAGGTCGTGGGTGATCAGGATGACCGCCATCCTGAGTTCCTTTTGCAGATTGCGGATCAAATTGAGGATCTGTGCTTGCACCGTGACGTCGAGCGCTGTCGTTGGCTCGTCGGCGATCAGCACATCGGGGTCGTTGGCGAGCGCCATGGCGATCATCACGCGCTGGCGCTGCCCGCCCGACATCTGGTGCGGATACTGTTTGATGCGCGCTTCCGGCTCGGGGATCTGGACATGCCGCAAAAGCTCGAGCGCCCGTGCCCAGGCTTGCTTGCGGCTGACCTTTCGATGCACCCTGATCGCCTCGACGATCTGACTGCCGACCGTATAGATCGGGTTGAGCGAGCTCATCGGCTCCTGGAAGATCATCGAGATGCGATTGCCGCGCAACTTGCGCCGGGCGCTCTCGGGGAATTTCAGTATGTCCTGCCCGCAATAGTCGATGGTGGATTTCGGCGACACGGTGGCCCGCTTTGACAAGAGCCCCATGACAGCGCGCGCCGTCACCGACTTGCCGGAACCGGACTCGCCGACGATGGCGATCGTCTCCCCGCGATAGAGCTGGAACGAGACATCCTTCACCGCGTTGACGACGCCGTGCTCGACCTTGAAGGCGACCTCGATGTTGCGGGCATCGATGATGGGTTGGTCGTGGCGGCCGGCATGGTCGAGCCGGACGGCTGGTGCGAAGGTGGCTGCGAGCGCTACGGTCATCCCGGCCACCTCAATAGGGATCGACGGCATCGCGCAGGCCGTCGCCCAGCGCGTTGAAGGCAAAGACGGTGATCAGCACGAAGCCGACCGGCGACAGGATCCACGGATAGGTGCCGATGACCGAATAGGTAGCCGTGTCCTGCAGCATCAGCCCCCATGAGATCAGCGGCGGTTTCACGGCGAAGCCGAGAAAGCCGAGAAAGGCTTCGAGCAGCACCACCGTCGGGATGGCGATCGTCACGGCGACGATGACGTGGCTCATCACATTGGGAAAAACGTGCTGCATGATGATACGCATGTCGGTGGCGCCAACCGCCATGGCAGCGCGCACATAGTCGATCCGCGCCAGCGCCAGCGTCTTGCCGCGCACCTCGCGCGACATCTGCGCCCAGCCCAGCGCCGACATGACGATGATGACGAAGGCGAGGAAGACGTTGGTCGGCGCGGTCACCGGGATCAGCGTCGTCAGCGCAAGATAGAGCGGCAATTGCGGGAAGGCGAGCACCAGCTCGACAAAGCGCTGCATCCAGACGTCGAAGCGGCCGCCGAAATAGCCCGAGACCATGCCGACCGTGGTGCCGATGACGGTGATGATGAACACCACCGTCAGCGCGATCATCAGCGAGACGCGCGAGCCCTGGATGGCGCGCGACAACACATCGCGGCCGAATTTGTCGGTGCCGAGAAAATGCACCGGCTGGCCGTCGGCCGAAGCGAAGAAATGCCGGTTGGCGGGGATCAGGCCAAGCAGCCGGTAGTCGGCGCCCTTGACGAAGAAGCCGAGCAGGCGCGGATGCTCGTAATCCGGCCCGACGACCGGCTGGAAGGTGACCGGGTCGAGGTCTGCAGAATCCGCCAGCGCATAGACCCGCGGCTGGAGCACGAAATTCCCGTCTCTGTCGTGAAAACTCATCACTTGCGGCGGGGCGAAAGCGACATCGGTCGCCTTGGGGTCCATCGGCGCGAAGAAATCGGCGAACAGCGCCATCAGCACCAGAAGCACGACCAGGATCAGCCCGGCCATGCCGGTCCAGGAGCGCCTCAGCCGGCGCCAGACCAGCGCCATATAGCTCTCATTGCCGCGTGGGGTCGCAATCGCGGTTGCTTCAGCCGGGGGCGGCGGCGGGGATGGGTCACGCGCCAGCATCTAGCTCTCCCTGAACTGGCGTACGCGCGGATCGAGCAGCGCGAGCAGCATGTCGGCGATGATGTTGCCGACGATCAGCGTTGCCGACAGCACCATCATGAAGGTCGCCGTGACATAGACGTCGCCGACCGCCATCGAGCCGACGATGGCGGGCCCGACCGTCGGCAGCGCAAAGATGATCGCCGTCTCGATCTCGCCGGTCAGCATGTAGGGCAGCACCACGCCCTGATACATGATGAGCGGGTGCAGTGCGTTGGGCACGGCATGGCGCATGACGACGGCGCTGCCGGTCAGGCCCTTGGCCTTGGCCGTCTCGACATATTGCGCGTTCAGCGTATCGAGCAGATTGCCGCGCATGACGCGCATATTGTAGGCGAGCCCGCCGAAGGTGGCGATCGCCACCACCGGCCAGACATGCTTGACGAGGTCGGCGAATTTCGCCCACGACCACGGCGCGCCGCCATATTGCGGCGAGAAGAAGCTGCCGATCTCCGACACGTTGAACTGGAAGACCAGGAGATAGACGATGATCAGCGCCATCAGGAAGCGCGGCACCGTCATGCCGAGGAAGGAGATGGCCGACAGCACCGAGTCGATCCATGTGTATTGCCTGGTCGCCGCCCAGATGCCGAAGGTGATGCCGAGCACCGACGCCAGCAGATGGCAGACCAATGCCAGCAGCAGCGTGCGCGGCAGCCGCTCGCCGACCACTGCGGCGACCGGCTTGTTGTAATAGAGGCTGTAGCCGAAATCGCCGCGGGTGATGATGCCGGCGACCCAGTTCAGGTACTGGACGGGCAGCGGTTTATCGAGGCCGTGCTCGACCCGATAGGCCTGCGCCTGCGCGTCGGCTTCGGCAAAAGACGCCCCGCCCTGGTTGATGAGCTGCGAACGGATATAGTCGGCATAGTCGCCCGGCGGCGCCTGGATGATGGCAAAGGTGACCAGGCTCAGGATGACCATGACCGGCACCGCCGATGCTATGCGCATGGCCAGGAATCGCAGCATCGGACCGTTTCTCCTCCTTGGATCTAATCTGTTGCCGCTGACCTTACTCCGTCCCGGCCGCGCGCGCAGCGCGGCCGGGCGTCAGCCAGGGGAGGAAACTCAGTTCGTCGGACCCTTGTCGCCGGGCTTGCCGGGAAGCTGGTCGGGAAAGAGTTCGTATTTCTGCTGCTTGTCGGCGGCGACGAAGACGCGTTCGCGCACGATCGAATCCTCGGCCCAGTTGAACATGAAGATCGGCGTTCCCTGCGGGATGTTGGAGAAGCGCTTGTTGATGATCAGGGCGCCGGGATATTCGGTCAGTCCGATATTGTAGACATGCTCCGTCGAGATCTTCTGGAACGTCTTCATCAGGCTGGCGCGCTCGTCATTGTCTGACGAGGAGACGAACTTGTTGACGATGTCGACAAGCTCCTTTTCGAACGGCATCAGGTCGACCACGCCGCTTTCGGGCGCGCGGTGATCCCAGCTGGTCTTGGGTCCGACGGGCGCGAGTTGCACGGTATTCTGCACGACGGAAGTCAGCTCCTGCTCGTTGCGCCTGATCAGCCAGTCGAAGCGGCCGGAATATTGCGAGGCATCACGCTGGGTGCCGTTGAGGCCGTTGAGCACGACCCTGATGCCAAGCTTTTCCATCTGGCCGACGACGCCTTCGGCGAGGCTCTTGTCTGTGCCGTAGTCATTGTTGACCAGCATCACGATCTCGACATTCTTGCCGCCGGCGGTCCCGGCCGGGAAGTTCACGAAGCCGTCGCCATCCGTATCCTTGAGACCAGCCTTGGCCAGTTCCGCCTTGGCGCCCTCGATGTCGAAGGGATAGTAGACGGTCGAGTTGCGGTCATAGAAGCTGGTGCCCGAGGAAAAGCCACCGGGGTAGATGGCGGTGAACGGCCCCTTGACCAGCGAGTCGCCGAGCGCCTTGCGGTCGAGCGCCATGGTGATGCCCTTGCGGAAGTCCTCATTGCGATTGAGCTCGCGGATCGCCTGGCCGCGTTCGTCGGGATTGCCCCAGCCATTGGCGGAAAAGTTCATGCGCAGATTGTAGCCGATCAGGCGCGGGCCAAAGGCGAGCCGGGCCGGCGCGTCCTTGTCCGCCGCTCGCTTCAGCGAAGCGACGAAATTCTCCGGCTGCTCGAGGTTGGAGAAGTCGGCGGCCCCTGCCACCGCCTGCACGTCGCGGTCGGCCCAGGTCGACAGCTTGTAGTGCAGTTCGTTGAGATAGGGCAGCTGGTTGCCCTTCTCGTCGACCTTCCAGTAGTAGGGATTGCGGCGCAAGACGATGATGTCGTCGGGCCTATATTCCACCGGCACCCAGGCGCCCATCACCGGAATGTTCATATATTCCGGCGGGAACGCGTTCTTGAACTGCTCGTAGGTATTCTTCGAGTACTTCGGATGCTGCGGCTTGAGGATATGCGCTGGGCCGGGGCAGAAGGTGCCGTAGGCCATGGCGTAGAGATACTGTTTGGGGAAAGCGTCCTTGAAGGTCCACTCGACGGTGTAGTCGTCGACCTTCTTCAGCGTCGTGCCGACACCGAAGGTTTCCGCTGTGGCGCCGTTCAACGGCGAGACATTGGGGTCGACGACCTCATCGTCCCAGTAGAACATGACATCGTCGGCATTGAAGGCAACGCCGTCAGACCATTTGGCGCCTTCGACCAGGTGCATGGTCAGCGTGTGGCCATCCTTCGACCAGTCCCAGCTCCTGGCGAGGTTGGGCAGCGGCTCGGTGTCCTTGGCCTCGACCTGGAACAAAGGCGCGGTGCGCGTCAGGCATTCCGAAAGGCCGATGTCGATGCCGCCCCATCCTTGGGTCTGGCCGGCGCCATAATTCCAGCCTTCCGGCCGGCCGCCAATGACGTGGCGCATGGTGTCGCCATAAACGCCGATGCCGTCCGGCATGTTGCCGGTCTTGAACACCAGCGGCTCCTTCGGCAGGCGATCCTTGACCGGCGGCAGCTTGCCAGTCTTGACGTATTTCTCGGTGACCCAGTCGGGCTCGTGATATTCGGGCAGCGCCTTGAACTCCAGGATGGAATCGCGGGCGACGTATTTGATCTTGCCCTCGGCGGGAAACGCCGCCGGCGCCGGCGGCGTGGTCGGCTCGGACGCGTATGCACTGCCATGCGCCAATGCCGAGACGCTCAGCGCCAGCCCGGCGAGAATGCCAATTCTTCGCCCGGCGAGAATGCCAATTCCACGAAAGTTCCTCATTGTGTTCCTCCCAGATGTTTCGACGTCTGCTGCTGCCGCATCTATTCATGACGGCTGATTGGCGAACCGGCCTCCAGCTGTCCGCCTGCCAGCATTCTCAGCCGGCCTGTTTCAGGGCCGTTTTTTCGGCGCGCAGTTCCTCGATCGAGCGCACTTTGCGCCGCGCCGCACCCGCCCAGTCGCGGGTTTTCACCATCGATTTCGAAAGCCGCTCCTTGGCGGCCGGCACGGCATCGGCGTATTGCGGCAGCCAACGCGCCTGGGCGACGACCATCTCGTCGACCATCTGCCAGACCTCTTCCGGCGTCGACACCGCACCCACCAGCGGATCGTGCAGCACCGCGAGCTTGAGCAGGTCAATGTCGCCCGTAACAGCCGCATGCACCGACATCCGCTGAACGTTGATCGAAGCCATGCAGGTGGCCGCGCAGGCTTCCGGCAGCGTGATGCCTGACGCCATGTTGATGCCGAAGCGATCGACGAAACCGGGCGATTCGATGATCGCGTCCTGCGGCAGATTGGTGATGATGCCGGTGTTCTTGACGTTGAAGTGGCCGCGATAGACGCGGTTCGTCTCCAGCGCTTCGAGAATATGGCTGGCATGCTCGTTCGAGCGCTTCGATACGTCGAGCGGCTTCGACGCCGCTTCGAGGAATTGCGGATATTCCGTCTCGAACCAGTTGCGGGTTTCCGTGGAGTAGCGAAGATAGCCGCCGGTCTCGCCATGGATCCAATCGGACATGTCGATCCAGCGGGTGATTTCGTCCGGCCGCTTGCGATACCAGGGCAGATATTCGGAGAGATGACCGTTGCTTTCGGTGGAGTAGACGCCGAAGCGCTTCAGCACGTCGATGCGCAGCTTTTCCTGCTGCGAATAGACCGGATGCGCCTCGAAGGCAGCCACCAGTTCGTCCTTGCCGATCTTGCGGCCGTTGAGCCGCAAATCGATGAACCAGGTCTGGTGGTTGATACCGGAGCAGACATAATCGAGTTCGCTGTGCGACTTGGCGCCGAGCACTTCGGCGATCTGTTCGGCGCCGTGCTGGACACCGTGGCAGAGGCCGACCGTATCGACCTTGCCATATTCGATCGCCGCCCAGGTGTTCATCGCCATCGGGTTGGCATAGTTGAGGAATTTGGCGCCTGGCTCGGCGACCTCCAATATATCCTTGCAGAAGTCGAGGATGACCGGGATGTTGCGCTGGCCGTAGAGGATGCCCCCGGCGCAAATCGTGTCACCGACGCACTGGTCGATGCCGTATTTCAAGGGAATGCGGATATCGTCGGCATAGGCTTCGAGCCCGCCCACCCGCACGCAGCTGATGACGTAGCGCGCGCCTTCCAGCGCCTTGCGGCGGTCGGTCGTCGCCGTCACCCTGGTCGGCAGCTTGTTGGCCTCGACGATGCGGTCGAGGATCGCCTTGATCATTTGCAGATTGTGTTCGCTGAGATCGGTCAGCGCGAATTCGATGTCGCTGAATTCCGGGACGCACAAAATATCGGTGAACAGCTTCTTGGTGAAGCCGACGCTGCCGGCGCCGATAATAGCGATTTTGAAACTCATCACCTCACCTCGATGCATTCGAATGCCGGGTAAGGAGCAACAGGAAAGGGAATGGCGGCTCGCCTCGGCGCGCATGCCATTCGAGCCGGAATTCCGGCTCGTTCTCCTCCCCGCCCGCTCCTCGACCGCGGGTCTTTCGCGTTCTCAGGATTTGGATTATGCCGTTATTCCAGGGCGCGGCCAGAGAACGATTATGCTTTCGAGGGTAATTTTGTGCTGCATGATCTGATCGCCAACGGACAGTTGATGCGCACCATCTCGCTGCCGCGCGGCCGCCAGCGCCTGCATGCCATGCCAACCAGCACCGGCTATGAAGTACGCGAGGGCGTGACCTATGACTGGGATGGGCGCAAGCGCGGCCAGACACCGTTCACCGTGCTGCAGCACACGATCAGCGGCACCGGCCAGCTGCGCTACGAGAACCGCAACTACCGCCTGCAGGCCAACGACACGCTGCTGGTGCTGGTGCCACACAACCATCGCTACTGGCTGGAGAAGGGCGACCGCTGGGAATATTTCTGGATCTCGATGAATGGCGAGGAGGCGCTGCGCGTCCACAAATCCATACTCAGCGTCTCCGGCCCGGTGTTTCGGCTGCAGCCGGAGACGATCGATCATCTCGCCGATTGCAGCCTGCGCCTGATCAAGGGCGGCGCTTCGCCTGGCGCTGCTTCGGCAATCGCCTATGAGGCGGCGATGGCGCTTTACGACGATGTCTTCGGCTCGCACGCCTTCACTGAGAAACAGAGCGTCATGCAGCCGGTCATCGATCATATCAACGCCAATCTCGACAAGCCCTTGCCCGTGGCCGAGCTCGTCCAGATCAGCGGCCTCAGCCGCGCCCATTTCTCGCGCTGCTTCGCCGAGAGCGAAGGCGTTCCGCCGGCCGAGTTCGTGCTGCAGCAGCGGCTGCAGCGGGCGGCGAAGCTGCTAACCAAAGCCGATTTCCTGCCGGTCAAGGAGGTCGCCATCCTGTGCGGCTTCGAGGACGCCAACTATTTCTCGAAAGTCTTCCGCCGGCTCTACGGCATCAACCCGACGCAGTTCCGCACCACCGGCATGTATGCCAGCCTGGGCAGCCTTCGATAGGATTACCCGATGCGGTTGCCACTTGCGGGATCGAACAGATGCAGCGCCGCCGGATCGGCAGACAGCCGCACCTTATCGCCAGGCCGGATAGTGCTGCGTCCCATGACGAAGACACAAACCAGCTGGTTGGCGAGCCGGACATAGAACTGCGTCGACAGGCCGAGCGGCTCGACCACCTCGACCTCTGCCCTGAGCGGACCATCGTCGGCAAGCTGGATGTGCTCCGGCCGTAGCCCGACAGTAAGCACATCGCCATCCTTCAACGGCAAGCCATCAGGCAACCGCAGCTTCTGGCCGTCGGCCAGCACCGCGTCCACCTTGCCGCCCTTGGCCACTGTCGCCGGAAAGAAATTCATGCCGGGCGAGCCGATGAAGCCGGCCACAAAAGTATTGATCGGCCGATCGTAGAGTTCGAGCGGATGGCCGACCTGCTGCACATAGCCGTCATGCATGACGACGATGCGGTCGGCCATAGTCATGGCTTCGATCTGGTCGTGGGTGACATAGACCGATGTGGTCTTGAGCTGCTGGTGCAGCGCCTTGATCTCGGCGCGCATATGCACGCGCAATTTGGCGTCGAGATTGCTGAGCGGCTCGTCGAACAGAAACACTTTGGGATCGCGCACGATGGCGCGGCCCATGGCGACGCGCTGGCGCTGGCCGCCGGACAGTTGCCTGGGCAGACGGCCGAGGAAACTGTCGAGGCCGAGGCGCTTGGCCGCCGCCCCTACCCTGCCGTCGATCCTCGTCTTCTCCGCCTTCTTCAAAAGCAGGCTGAAACCCATATTCGACGACACATCCATGTGCGGATAGAGCGCGTAGGACTGGAACACCATGGCAATATCGCGGTCCTTCGGCGCGACATCGTTGACCAGCCGATCGCCGATATGGATCTCGCCGCCCGACACCTCCTCCAGCCCGGCAATCATGCGCAAAAGGGTCGACTTGCCGCAGCCGGACGGGCCGACCAGCACGACGAACTCGCCATCGGCGATCTCGAGGTCGACGCCGTGCAGGATGCGCAGCGAACCGTAATCCTTCTCGACGTTTTGCAGCGTGACGGAAGCCATCGATTATCCTTTGACCGCGCCGGCGGTGAGGCCGGTGACGAGATAGCGTTGCAGGAAGGCGAAGAAGATGCAGACCGGGATCAGCGCCAGGATCGACGCCGCCATCATCTGCCCCCAGTCCACGGCGAACTTGCCGATATAGGTGAGCAGGCCGACGGCAAAGGTCTTCTGGTCGTCGCTGGAGATCAGCATCAGCGCGAACAGCAATTCGCTCCAGGCGGCGGTGAAGACGAAGCCGAGCGTGGCGCCCATGCCGGGCAAGGTCAGCGGCACGATCACCTTGCGCATCGCCTGCGCCCGCGTGCAGCCGTCGATCATCGCCGCTTCCTCCAGATCCTTCGGAATGCCGTCGAAGAAGGACTGCATTAGAAAGGTGGCGAAGCCGGTGTTGAAGGCGGTGTAGATGATGATCAGACCAACCAGACTGTTGGTCAGGCCAAGCTCGCCCATGACGCGGTAGATCGGCGGAATGACCATCACCAGCGGGAAGGTTTGCGTCAGCAAAAGCATGATCGCCAGCGTTGCCTTGCCGCGAAAGGTGAAGCGCGACATGGCGTAGCCGGCGAGCGTGGCGATGACTGTCACCAGGGCCGCCGTCGACACCGAGACGATAACGCTGTTGAGGAAATAGCGGGGGAAGTCAGAGGCTTCCAGGACAGTGATGAAGTTGCGGAAGGAGGTCTGCGACGGCCACAGCGTGATGCCCTCGGAATAGAGCAGCCGCTCCGGCGTTACCGAAATCTTCAGCGTCCAGAAGATCGGAAACAGCGCAAAGATCATATAGGCGGCAATCGCCGCGTAGAGGCCGATGCCGCTGAAGATGCGCGAGGAGGTGGAGCGTCCGGCAATCATCAGACGTGCCTCACCAGCAAGCGGCGGATGGCGATCAGCGCGATCGCATAGGCGATCAGCAAGATCAAGAGCAGCACCGCCACCGCGGAGGCATAGCCCTTGTCCAGCGACTTGAAGGCACTGACATAGATGTAGACCGGCACCGTGCTGGTCGAGCCTGCCGGCCCGCCCTCGGTCATGACGAAGATCAGATCGGCGAAGGTCGCGATCCAGATCGTACGCAGCATGACGGTGATGACGATGGTCGGCGCCAGGAACGGCAGCGTCACCTTGGTGAAGCGCTGCCAAGGCGAAGCGCCGTCGATTGCGGCCGCCTCATGCAGTTCCGACGGGATCGACTTCAGCGCCGCCAGCAGGGTGATGGCGAAGAACGGAATGCCGAACCAGATGTTGGCGATGATCGGCCCCCACATGGCGGTCGCCGGATCGGACAGCACATTGGTCGGCTCGGCCTTCAGCCCGAGCGTGAAGAGCCAATGCGGCAGTGGTCCGATGATCGGATTGAACAGCCACGCCCAGGTCAGGCCCGACAGGAAAGATGGCACCGCCCAGGGCAGGAACACCACCGCCTGCACGAACTTGCGCCCGACAAACGGTTTGTCGAGCAGCAACGCCAGACCCAGGCCGAGGAAGAACTGGAAGAACAGGCTGGCGACGGTCCACCAGAGCGTGTTGACCAGCGCCTGCCCCAGCACCTGGTCGGTCAGCATCGCCTGATACTGGCCGAGGCCGACATATTCGGATTTGAAGGCGGAGAACTTCCGGAACGAATAGCTGATGCCGATGATCAGCGGCACCAGCAGCACCACGACCAGCAGAACGATCGCCGGGCTGAGATAAAGCCAGGGCTCGATTGCTGCATGCGTCAGCCGCTTCTTTCGCGGTCGGCCTGCGGATCGTATTTCGGGTACGGCGTAGGTCATTGGCTTCTGGATCGTCTCCTGGAGGAGCGGATTGGCAACAAGCGTCGCCGTTCATTGGGGAACAGATGCCGGTCCACCCTCCGTAGCTGCAGCACAGCTGCTGCGGAGGACGGGCAGGCAGATGAGGGGCGGCGCCAGCCTTGGGGTGCTCGAGCTGCCCCTCATCCGGGCCTGTCTGTGCATGTCGTTGTCCCAAAACCGCTACGCACTTTTGGGCGACATGCATTCGGGCCACCTTCTCCCCGTAAACGGGGAGAAGGTGGAAGAACTACTTCTTGTTCTTGGCCAGCCAGTCCTGCTGTTCCTTGGTCAGGAACGCGGCCCATTGATCGGCAACGTCCTTGGCCGACTTCTGGCCGAGCAGCACTTCCTGGAAATTCTTGATCGCCACCTGGTCGACGAAATTGCCGAGGTTCTCCAGATGTGTCGGCGGCGTCACCATTTCATATTTGGAAGCGTCGCTGAGTTCGGTGAACCAGCCTTTGAACTGCTCGGTCTTGAAGTGGGCATCCTGGTCGGCGCCATTGTGGATCGGCACGACGCCGACTTCCTTGGCCCATTCGAGATTGTCCTTGGGCGACAACAGCGTCGCCATCAGCTTCCAGGCATCGTCCTTGTGCTGCGAATTGGCGAACATCGCCCAGCCGGCATAGCCCAGCGTCGGATAGGATTTGCCGCTTGGCCCCACAGGCAGCGGCGCCACTGCAAAATCGTCGGCACTCATCTTGTCGGCAATGCCGATCAGCGCATCCGGATCCTGGTTGAGCATGGCGCAGGTGCCGGAATAGAAGCCGGTGACGGTCTCGTTAAAGCCCCAGCTCACCGCATCCTTGGGCGCCAGCCCGTCCTTGTACATGTCGGCCAGCATCTGCAGGCCCTTGACCGAGCCCTCCTCGTTGATGGTCGAGGTGCCGTCCTCGTTGAAGTAGCCGCCCTTGCCAGCGGCGATGTTCATGAACATGTGCATGCCGTTGAAGGCGCCCGGCCCACCGCGCAGGCAATAGCCGTACTTGCCTGGAATGGCGGAGATCTTCTTGGAGTCGGCGATGAAGTCGTCGAGCGTCGCCGGCGGGCCGTCGAGACCGGCCTCCTTGAACAACTTCTTGTTCCAGAACAGCGCATTCACATAGTAGCCGTACGGGATCATGAACTGGGTGTTGTTGACGGTCGAGCCGAATTGCTTGGCGCGGTCGCCCAGCGTCTTGGCGTCGTCCCATTTGGCCATGTAAGGGCCGAGATCCTCGAGCTGGCCGTTGGTGGCGTACAGGCCCATCCAGCGCTCCGGCATCTCGACGATGTCGGGCGTATCGCCGGCCTGCACCATGGTGAGGAATTTCTCGAAAGCCTGCCCCCAGGGCAGCGAGACCACCTCGACCTTGACGCCGGCATTGGCGGCCTCGAACTCGGCGATCTGCTTCTTCAGGAATTCGGTGCGCTGCGGGCTGGTGATGACCTCGACCAGCTTGAGGGTGGTATCGGCCAGCGCGCCGCTGGCGGACATCGCCAGGCCGGCAGCGGTGGCAAGCATGATGCTCAGTCGTTTCATGTTCAGAACTCCCATTTTGAACCCAGTCATTTTTTTGCTTTGTCGAAGGCCTGGCCGATGTCGGCCCAGAGGTCTTCGACGCTTTCCAATCCGACATTGAAGCGGATGGTTCGGGGGCTGACGCCGAAGCGCGCCATCGAATTGAGACCCGGTGTCTGCTCGAGCGAGGCCTTTGCCGGCACGACCAGGCTTTCATGACCGCCCCAGCTGACGCCGATGCGGAAAAATTTCAGCGCATCGACGAAAGCGGGAATGTCGACATCCTCCGTCACCTCGAAGGAGAACAGCCCGGCATAGCCGGCAAGCGTCTTCTTGCCGGGATGGTTGGAATAGGCGGGATGATTGACCCGCTCGACCTTGTCATGCGCCTTCAAGCGCTCGGCGATGATGAGCCCACTCTTCATGTGATGCGGCAGTCTCAGCGGCAGCGTGCGCAGGCCGCGCAACAGCAGCCAGCCCTCGAAGGGCGACAGCTTTGCGCCGAGCTGCGAATAGGTCTGGTCGTTGATATGCTTGATGTGAGCGGCCGAGCCGGCCACCACGCCGGCGACGGTGTCGCTGTGACCGCCGAGATATTTCGAGGCGGAATGCAGCACCAGATCGACGCCGTGCAGGATCGGCTTCTGGAACACCGGCGTCGCCCAGGAATTGTCGATGGTGGTGACGATGCCCTGCTCTTTCGCCAGCCGCGTCAGATGTTCGAGATCCTGCAGCTCGAACGTCATCGAGGTCGGGCTTTCCAGGTAGAGCAGTTTGGCGCCGGGAAGAGCCGCGGCCACCGCATCCGGATCGGAGCCGTCGACATAGTCGACCTTGATGTGCAGGCGCGGGAACAACCGCTCGAACAGTCGGTAGGCGTCACCATAGCAGTTGCGCACCGCAACGATGCGCTCGCCGGCGCCGACAAAGGCAAGCAATGTCGCGCTGATCGCCGCCATGCCGCTGGAGAATCCGCGCGCGGCTTCCGCACCTTCGAGCGCTGCGACGCGTGACTCGAATTCCATCACCGTCGGGTTGTCGCCGCGCGAATAGATCGGCTGCTTCCTGCGCCCGGCAAAGGTGTCGGCCATGTCGGCATAGCTGGCGAAGGTGAACAGCGAGGTCTGGTAGATCGGCGGCACCACCGCATTGCCAGGGAACGGGTCGTCATGCGCCAGAAGCGTCGCCGCCTCGGCGAGATAGTCGCTGCCGGAAATGCCTGGGTCGAAGCTGTGCTCGTTCATGTGCGGACCGAAAGTTTGAGGTTGGCGGCGCCGCGCTTCAAATCGTCCTCGACCGTGGCGATCAGTTTCAGCGCTTCGGCCCGGGCGCCTTCCGGATCGTGCGCGGCGATGCAGTCGAACATGGTGCGGTGGTAGGGAAAGCTTGCGTGGCCGAAATCGCGCACGCCGAGCGGATGTTCCCAGAAGCGGTGGAACAGTTCGTGCATGGCGGCGATAATCTGCTCGAACAGCGGATTGCCGCAGGCGCGGTAGATCGCCTGATGGAATTCCCAGTCCTCTTCCGACGACATGCCGGCGCGGCTGAGAAACTCTTCCTCCATGATGTCGAGCTTGCGCTCGATCTCGGCGAGGTCGTCCCTGTCGGCACGAATGGCGCAAAGGGCGGCGGCTTCCGCTTCCAGCGCGCGGCGGATTTCCAGCGTGCGCATCAGGCCGGTGAAATCATTGCCGCCGGCAAGCGTCAGCGGCATGTGCAGCATGTCGAGCGAGACGGCGGCCTTGAGATAGGTGCCCGAGCCCTGCCGGCGCTCGACCAGGCCAAGCCCTTCCCAGCGCGTCAGCGCCTCGCGCACCGTATTGCGGCTGACCTTCAGACGCTCAGCGAGGATGCGTTCGGTCGGCAGCCTCTCACCGGGTTCCAGCTTCTCGCGCATGACGAAGCCGGCCAACGCCTTCAGCACCGCGTCGTCGCGGGCCGTCGTCTGGATCGGCGGAAGGCTGAATTGGGTCACCGGGGCTATTACCGAAGTGGTTCAATGGTCCAACCAATTTCTGCACAGACGAAGGGACCTGTCAACAGTGGAAACGCAGCAAGGCCGAAGGGCCAGGGGATGCACCTTCGGCCTTGCTGCTTCAGCCGTGGATGCGCGCCGGCGCAGCGGCGGCGCGAGCCTCGCGCCAGCGAGCGAAGATTGCCTCGCGAACCCGCCTCGAACCAGAGAGGCGCTTTTTTGCCTGCGCCAGCACCGCAGGCGACGCCTCGGCGGGCGTGCCGGACCGAAAGGGAGGAGCCGGGGCGTATTCGAGCGAGAGCTGCACGATCTCGGCCTCCTCCTGTCCAAGCAGCCTCGCAACCAGCGCCAGGCCGAAGTCGATCCCCGAAGTGACGCCGCCGGCGGTGATGAGCTTGCCGTCTTCGACGATACGCTCGTCGACCGGGATCGCTCCGAACTCCTCAAGGAAATCATGCGCATACCAGTGCGTGGTCGCGCGCTTGCCCCTCAGCAGTCCGGCCGCCCCAAGCACCAGGGCACCGCTGCAAACGGAGGTGATGTAGCGCACCTGCCCCGCGCGCTCCCACACGAAATCGAGGACTGTCTGGTCCTCCAGCAGCGCGTTGACCCCGCCCCCGCCAGGAATGCACAGCACGTCGAGGGGCCGGCAATCGTCAAAGGTCGCGGTTGGCGTCAGCGAGAGGCGCGTCGATGACGTCACCGGGTTGCGATCCTTCCAGATCAGTTCCACCTCGGCATCCTTGGCCGATGCCAGGACTTCGTATGGGCCGGTGAGGTCGAGTTGTTGGACGTCGGGGAATACGAGGATGCCGAAACGAAGGGGCATGGAAATCTCCGTGGGTTGACTTCCGGCAATCTACGGCATCATGGTTTGGCACGATTGCCATTCATCCCTCGCTTCGGGCCAAACCAATGCGCCGTATCGAAGTACTTGCCTATCCCGACATCCAGCTCCTCGACGTCAGCGGACCGCTGCAGGTCTTTGCCAGCGCCAATGATTTCAAAAGGCAGGCCGGCGAACCGGCTCCTTACGAGGTCGTGGTCGTCGCCGCCTCACCGCGCATCCGGACATCGGCCGGTCTCGTGCTGGAGGCAGCAGTGCTGCCAACCCACGGAGGTAAGATCGACACGCTGCTTGTCCCCGGAGGATGGGGCGTCAACGCGGCCTGCGACGATCCCGTGCTGGTCCAGTGGATCGCCGGTCGCTCGCGCGATGCCACCCGAACCGCTTCCGTCTGCAGCGGCGCCATGCTGCTGGCGACGGCTGGCCTGCTCGACGGCCGCCGCGCGGTGACCCATTGGGGACGCTGCGCGGAGTTCGCCCGGCGCTTTCCCGCGGTCCGGCTCGAACCCGATCCGATCTTCATCCGCGACGGCAATGTCTGGACATCCGCCGGCGTAACGGCGGGGATCGATCTCGCCCTCTCCCTCGTCGAGGCCGACCTTGGCAGGCACACGGCGCTCGGCGTGGCGCGCGAGTTGGTGGTCTTCCTGAAACGTCCCGGTGGCCAGGCGCAATTCAGCCAGACCCTCAAGCTGCAGCAAGGCGACGGACGCTTCGACCGGCTGCATGGCTGGATCCTCGAAAATCTGGCCGGTGACCTGTCGCTCACGCAGTTGGCCGACCACGCCAATATGAGCCCGCGCAGCTTCTCGCGGCGCTATCGCGAGGCCACCGGCCGGACACCTGCCCGCGCGATCGAGGAGATCCGGATCGAGGCGGCGCGGCGGATGCTGGAGCGGGGCCAGCCCGTCAACCAGACGGCCCGCCGCTGCGGTTTCGGCTCGGAAGAAACCATGCGGCGCGGCTTTCTGCGCGTGCTGGGCACCAACCCGCGCGCCTATCGCGAGCGTTTCTGATCGCTACGGCTTGCGCCATTAAGCCGGCGGTCGACGCCGTAGAAATAGAGCCTCTCCAGCGTTCAGGCGGGATGCTGTAGCTGGCTGAGCCCGCCATCGACGACGAGGGTCGCCGCGTTCATGAACGGGCACTCCTCAGAAATCATGAACACAGCGGCCAGCGCGATCTCGCGCGCCGAGGCGATGCGGCCGCCGGGATGCAGCGCCAGCGTCCTGGCGCGCGCCGCAACCGAATCGGCAAAACTGTTCCAATAGTCGGTCGCCTTCTGCGTCTCGACATAGCCGGGCGCCAGCGCGTTCACGCGCACGCCCTGCCCGGCATATTCCAGCGCCAGCGATTTGGTCAGCCCAAGCAGCGCGTGCTTGGCCACGGGATAGGGAAACGTGTGCGGAATGATGGTGAAGCTGTGCGTCGAGGCGATGTTGAGGATCGCGCCACCGCCATTTGCGATCATTGCCGGCAGCACCGCCTTGGCGCAGTTCCAGGCGCCTTTGACGTTGACATCGAAATTGCGATTCCACTCCTCCTCGGTCGCCTCGAGCGGCGTCGAGAACACATTCATCCCGGCATTGTTGATCAGCGCGTTGATCGGCCCGATCGCGTCGGTCGCCCGGCCGACGGCAGCGGCAATCGCGGCCCCGTCGCTGATGTCGGCTGCGGTATGTCCGACATGGCCCCGCGGTGCGGCAAGGCCGGCGACCGTTTTGTCCAGCAGCGCGCCGTCGCGATCGACCAGGAACAGCTTTGCCCCTTCGGCCAGGCAGGCCTCGGCGATGGCAACCCCGATGCCTTGCGCGGCGCCGGTGAGGAAGATGCGTTTGCCGGACAGGCGCTCAGCCATGGCTGTCACTCCACTGGAAGACGGATCAGCGCCGGCCCAGTGCCGACGAACGCAGATTGTCGAGCAAAACGGCAAGCAGCAGGATCACGCCGCGCACAATGTACTGGTAGAAGGCTGGGATGTTGAGCAGGTTCATGGCGTTTTCGGCAATGCCCATGATCAGCACGCCGACGATGACGCCCGACATGGTGGCGCGGCCGCCGGCAAGCGAGACGCCGCCGAGCACGCAGGCCGAGATGACCGAGAGTTCAAGCCCGACCGCCGCATTGGGCTGGCCCGACGTGATGCGCGAGGCCAAAAGGATGCCGGCGATGCCACAGACCACGCCTTGCAGAGCAAAGATCCAGATGCGCGTCCAGTCGACATTGACGCCCGCCAGGCGCGAGGCCTCCGGGTTGCCGCCGATGGCCAGCGTGTTCTTGCCGAAGACGGTACGATTGAGGACAAAACCGAAGATGCAGAACAGCACGGCCAGGACCCAGACCGGCGTCGGAATGCCGAACAGCTTGGATAGCGCCAGCTGGTAGAAATCCGGGCTGTTGATGCCGACGGCGCGGCCATCGGATGCGATCAGCGCAAGGCCGCGCACGATCTGCATGGTGGCAAGCGTCGTGATCAGCGCGTTGATGCGGAATTTGGCGATGACGACGCCATTGATGAAGCCGACGAAGGCGCCGCAGGCGATTGCCGCGAGAAGCCCGAGCAGGATCGAACCGGTATAGTTCGACGCCATTACCGCGACCATTCCGGCAAAGGCGACGATGGAGCCGACCGAGAGGTCGAAGTCACGCGCGGCAAGGCAGAACATCATCGTGCAGGCGACAATGCCGACGGTGACCACCGACTGCAGCAGGCCGAGCACGTTGCGGTCGGTGAGGAAGTTCGGCACCAGCAGCGACACCAGCACGAAGGCGACGATGAAGATGACGACGAGGCCCTGTTCGCCGAGCAGGATCTTCTTCAACTGATCGGTCATGGTAAAGATCCTCAGGATGCGATCGCGTCGGGGGGTTTCTGATCGGGAAGAGCAGCGGCCAGGATCGCTTTTTCGGCGAACTGGTCGCGGGCGAGTTCGGCGCTGATGCGCCCGCCGCACATCACCAGGATGCGGTCGCAAATGCCCATCACTTCCGGCAGTTCGGACGAGACGACGACGATCGCCATGCCGTCTTCGGCAAGCTGGTAGAGCAGTTCGTAGATTTCCGCTTTGGCGCCGACATCGATACCGCGTGTCGGCTCGTCGACGATAAGCACGCGCACGCCCTGCTCCGACAGCCAGCGGCCGAGAATGACCTTCTGCTGGTTGCCACCGGAGAGGTTGATGATGTCCTGCTTGCGCGACGGCGTGCGCACCTTGAGCTTCTTGATGAAGGTCTCGGCGGTGGCGATCTCGCTGGCGCGGTTCAAGATTCCGAAGCGTGTGTGATGACGCCGCGACGAGATGTTGATGTTCTCCTCGATCGAGCGGCCCTGGATGATGCCGTCATGCTTGCGGTCTTCCGAGCACAAAACGATCCCGGCGCGGATCGCGTCATGCGGATCGGTGGCATGCACGACCTTGCCATCAATGGTAATGGTGCCACCTGAGCGCGGGTCGGCGCCGAACACCAGCCGCATCAGTTCCGAGCGCCCCGCGCCGATCAGGCCGAAGAAGCCGACGATCTCGCCCGCCCTCGCCTCGAAGCTGGCGGGCGTCGTCAGTTTTACTCCGCAAACAGCGTCGACCTTCAGCCGGACATCGCCGGCCGGGCGTGGGCGAAACCCCCAGATATCGGAGATTTCGCGGCCGACCATTTCGGCGACGACCTGGTCGCGTGTGACGTTTTTCAGCGACGCATGGTGCGCCGCGAGCTTGCCGTCGCGCAGCACGGTCAGGCTGTCGCAGAGGCGGAACACTTCGTCCAGCCGGTGCGAGACATAGATGATGACCTTGCCCTCGCCGCGCAGGCGGTCGATCAGGGCAAACAGGATTTCGCTTTCGCGCGACGACAATGACGAGGTCGGCTCGTCCAGAGCGATGACGCGCGCGTCGAGCATGATCGCCTTGGCGATCTCGACCATCTGCCGTTCGCCGATGGACAGCGTCTTGACCTTGCGGCTGATATCGAGGTCGATGCCCGCCGATTTCAGCTTGGCGCCGACGTCTTCCAGCATTCTGGCGCGGGCGATGATGCCGGCGTTGGTGGGGAAGCGGCCGAGGCTGAGGTTTTCGGCAACAGTGAGCTCAGGAACCAGCTGCAGTTCCTGGTGGATGACGATGACGCCATTGTCGAAGGCATCTCGCGTCGTTGCATAGGCTTGCATCTTGCCGTCGATGAGGATCTCGCCGTCATCGGCATGCTGGTCGCCGGACAGGATCTTGATCAGCGTGGATTTGCCGGCGCCGTTCTCGCCCATCAGGCCGTGCACGGCGCCCTTGTGGACGCCGAACGAGACGTCCGACAGCGCCTTGACGCCCGGATAGGTCTTGGTGATTTCCGAGAAGTCGAGAAAGGACATGGGGCGCCTATCCTTTTGCCATGCCAAACAGGCGGCGACTGTGAGCCGCCGCCTGTTTGTACAGGGAGGATTATTCGATGCCGAGACCCTTGCGGACCGTCTGGTAGTCGTCGCGCTTGGCCAGCGCACCGGCGGTCAGGATGAGCTTCTCGGGTTCCTTGTTGTTGGCGACCCAGTCATACATGTTGAGCGCAGTCTCGTAGCCGTGACGCTTCGGCGAGATGATCACCGTGCCGACGAAGCCGGTGGCGGTCGGCTTCTTGAACTCGTTGATCGCCGAATCCGCGCCGCCAATGCCGACGCCGATCACGTTTTCGGCCGGGATGCCGACGCTTTCGGAAGCGCGCACGGCGCCGAGAACGGCTTCGTCGTTGAGGCCGAAGGAGACCCACTTCTTGATGTCGGCATGGGCGTTGAGTACCACCGTCGCTGCATTGAGCGCAGCCTCGGTATCGGTCTTGGCCTGCGGCGCGTCAAAGATGTTTTCGGCCTTGAAGCCGTTGGCCTTCAGCACCGAAATGGCGCCTTCGACCCGGTCGACGGCGGTCGGCAACTGATCATAGGAGACGCGGATGGCGCCGACCTCGTCGGCCTTCCAGCCGCGCGCCTTCATTTCGTCGACGATCGCCTGGCCGACGGCCTCGCCGATCTTGGTCGCCGAAATGCCCATATGCGGCACGTCTTCCAGCGCCTTTCCGTCTGCGCCGACCAGACGGTCATCAACCGTCATCAGCTTGAGATTGTTGGCGGCGGCCTTGGCGACGATGCCGGGGCCGAGCTTCACATCAGGCGTGCAGACGATGAAGCCTTGCGCGCCCTGCGCGCCGAGATTGTCGATCGCCGACATCAGCTTCTCACCGTCCTCGGCGCCGATCTTGACCAGGGTAAAACCCTTCTCCTTGGCGGCCTGGTCGGCGAACTTCCATTCGTCCTGGAACCACGGCTCCTCGGGCTGTTTGACGATAAAACCTATCTTGGTGTCCTGAGCATATGCAGCGATGGTCGTGACGGACAGCACGGCAAGGGCGCCCGCGACGAGCGCGGTCTTCAGAAGTCGCATGATTACCTCCCAGCGATGGCCGGGCGCTCAGCCCGGATGCAGAGTCTCTAATTCTTTTTATCATACTCGTCAATTGATCTGGTATGATAATTGAGCTACATGCTCTGACCAGGGATCGCTGGCGCAAATCATCCGCATCCGGTAAGACCGGGGACGCGAGATCAGTGGTTTCGCCGCCTTGGAGGAGGGCTGAGGTGACCGAAACTTCGAAGAAGGCATCAGGCGACACCCGCCGCCCGCGCGTCATGCCCGATGTGACCAAGGCGCTTGCCTCAGACATCTTTTCCGGACGCTATCCCGCCGGCTCGTCTCTGCCGACCGAAAACGAACTCGGCGTCGAATATGGCGTCAGCCGCACCGTCATCCGCGAGGCGCTGAAGGTGCTGGCCGCCAAGGGGCTGGTGCTGTCGCGGCCGCGCATCGGCACGGTTGTATGTGAACAGGACAACTGGAACATCATCGACCCGCAGGTGCTGGCCTGGCACGCGCCGCATGCGCTGGACGACAAATTGTTCGACGCCATCCTCGAAACGCGCCGCGCCATCGAACCTCTGGTAGCTGAACTGGCGGCGACTCGTGCGACGCTGCAGGAGATCGCCGATCTCGAAGCCGCCTGGCGCGGCATGGCCAATGCCGGCGAGGATCTCGCCGCCTTCTCGCGCTCGGACATCACCTTCCACCAGATCGTCTATGCCGCGAGCCACAACCCGATCTTCCGCCAGATCGGCAATCTGATCGACACCGGGCTGAAATTCTCGCTCGAAGCAACGGCGACCATTTCGCTCGCCCGGCGCATGGAAGCGGTGGCGGCGCACCGTGAGGTGGTCGAGGCGCTGCGCATGCGCGATGCCGCGGCGGCGCGTGCGGCGGCAGGCCGGATCCTCGACCTTGCGGCGCGCGACCTGGTCAGCGCCAAGAAACTCAAGAACAACTGAGACCAGCATGAAAATCATCTCGCTCACCACCTACATCGTCCCGCCGCGCTGGCTGTTCCTGAAGATCGAGACTGATGCCGGCGTTACCGGCTGGGGCGAGCCTGTGGTCGAAGGCCGTGCGCTGACGGTCGAGGCAGCGGTCAAGGAACTTGGCGATTATCTGATCGGCAAGGACCCGCGCCTGATCGAGGACCATTGGACGGTGATGCATCGCGGCGGCTTCTACCGCGGCGGGCCGATCCTGATGAGCGCCATTGCCGGCATCGACCAGGCGCTGTGGGACATCAAGGGCAAGGCGCTCGGCGTGCCTGTGCACGAACTGCTCGGCGGCAAGCTGCGCGACAGCATCAAGGTCTATTCCTGGATCGGCGGCGACCGGCCGGCGGAAGTGGCTGATGGCGCCAGGGAAGTGGTGGCGCGCGGTTTTCAGGCGCTGAAGATGAATGGCACCGAGGAACTGCAGATCGTCGACAGCCATGACAGAATAGATGCGGCTGTCGAACGAGTCGCCATGGTGCGCGAGGCCGTTGGGTCCAACATTGGCATCGCCGTCGATTTCCACGGCCGCGTCCACCGGCCGATGGCGCGCATGCTGGTCAAGGAGTTGGAACCCTACCGGCTGATGTTCATCGAGGAGCCGGTGCTGAGCGAAAATCGCGAGGCGCTGAAGGAGATCGCCGCCCTCGGCTCGACGCCGATCGCACTCGGCGAGAGGCTCTACAGCCGCTGGGATTTCAAATCGGTGTTCGAACAGGGCGCCGTCGACATCATCCAACCAGACCTGTCGCATGCCGGCGGCATCACCGAATGCCGCAAGATCTCAGCGATGGCCGAGGCCTATGACATTGCGGTGGCGCCCCACTGCCCGCTCGGCCCGATCGCGCTCGCCGCCTGCCTGCAGCTCGATGCCGTCAGCTACAACTGCTGCATCCAGGAACAGAGCCTCGGCATCCACTACAACGCCGCAAACGATTTGCTCGACTATGCCGCCAACAAGGACGTCTTCCGCTACGAGGATGGCTATGTCGCAATCCCCGATGGTCCCGGCCTCGGCGTCGAAATCGACGAGGACTACGTCAAGGAACGCGCCAAGGAAGGCCACCGCTGGCGCAACCCGGTCTGGCGTCACAAGGACGGCTCCTTCGCCGAGTGGTAGCCCGGCCGACCTTGCGGCCAGGCCTTCAGGACCTCGGGTTCGATTTCGCGGTGGCGCCAGCGTAACGCAGGCCTCTGATGGGCCGCAGCGCCGAGCACCAGCGCATGGGAACCGTCGGCGCCGGCAAGCCGCAACTGGCTGACCGCCTGGGTTGCGGCAAGCAGCGGCGTCAAAATTTTCGACGCATGGCAAGAGACCGACGCCTGCAAGTAAATGCAACCGGAATACATATTTTAACTAGCAGTGGTTGCTTGCAAACATCACGCTGGTTGATGCCTTTGACATCCGATCGAAAGCAGTCGCTATCCATGGAATATGGCGGATGTCCTGTTCTCATCGACCTTTTCTTGGCCCGCCAGCCGCGTCACCTGCCCGCGGCGTGCCGGCCTGCGTTCCTGCCGGAGAAGATGCAGCTGCCGAGAAATGTCCCTTCCAGCGCATTGTAGCCGTGATAGCCGCCGCCACCGCCGCCGGCCACCTCGCCTGCCGCATAGAGCCCGGCAATGGGCGCGCCATTGCCATCGAGAACCTGCGAATTGAGATTGGTGTGCAGGCCGCCCAGCGTCTTGCGCGTCAGGATGTTGAGGCGCACCGCGATCAGCGGCCCGTGCCTGGGGTCGAGTATCTTGTGCGGCTTGGTCACCCGGAAGATCTTGTCGCCGATGTAGTTGCGGGCGCCGCGGACGGCTGTGACCTGCGCATCCTTGGTATAGGCATGGTCGACCTCGCGATCGCGCGCCACGATCTGCGCCTTGAGCCGGTCATAGTCGAGCAGATTGTCGCCTGACAGCGCGTTCATGCCGGCGACCAGGTCGGCCAGGTTGTCGCGGACGACGAAGTCCTCGCCCTTTTCCAGGAACGCTGCCACCGATGGTGGCGCCTTGCCGCCGCGCCGGTTCTTCAGCACGGCCCGCCAATCCTTGGCCGTAAAGTCTAGGTTTTGCTCCGAACCCGACAGCACGAACTCCTTCGAAGCGATCGTCTTGCTCAGCACGAACCAGGAATAATCGTGTCCCGTCGACAGGATACGCTTCAAGGTGCCGAGCGAATCGAAGCTCGGGAAGAACGGCGCCTCCATGCGTTGTCCCAGAGCATCGAACCATAGCGGCGACGGCGCCGACAGGATGCGGATGCCGTGGTTCGGCCAGATCGGATCCCAGTTCTTGATCCCCTCGACATAGTGCCACATGCGGTCGGCGTTGATGACGGCCCCGCCGGCGTCCTGGGTGATCGCCACCATGCGGCCGTCGACATGGTGCGGCACGCCGGCAACCATACGCTTCGGCGCTGGCCCCAGCCGCCGGACCGGCCAGACCTTGCGAACCAACTCATGATTGCCGCCGATGCCGCCGGAGGTGACGATCACGACACCGGCCGAAAGGTCGAAATCGCCGACGGCCGTGCGGCTCGACTGCTTGCCGCGCTCGACATCGGATGCCTCCAGGATTTCGCCCGCGACGCCGGTGACCGCGCCGTTGGTCTTGATCAGCCGGCTGACCTGATGACGGAATTTCAAAGTGATCAGCCCTTTGGCGACGTGCTCGCGCACGCGCCTTTCGAACGGCGCGACCACGCCCGGCCCAGTGCCCCATGTCAGGTGGAAGCGCGGCACTGAATTGCCGTGGCCATTGGCCAGCGCGCCGCCGCGCTCGGCCCAGCCGACCACCGGCCACCAGCGCATGCCCATGGCGTAGAGCCACGGCCGCATCTCGCCGGCGGCGAAATCGACATAGGCTTCCGCCACTTTCCTTGGCCAATGGTCCTCGGGCCGGTCGAACTGGGCAGAACCCAGCCAATCCTGCCAGGCGAGGTCGCGGCTGTCCTTGATGCGCAGGCGGCGCTGCTCGGGCGTGTTGACCAAAAAAAGGCCGCCGAGCGACCAGAATGCCTGGCCGCCGAGAAAACCGCCACCCTCTTGCTCGACGATGATGACGCGCTTGCCGGCATCGCCGAGTTCCGCAGCTGCGGCCAGGCCGGCCAGCCCGCCGCCAACGATGATTGCATCCGCGTCAGCCATTGTCGTAACTCCTGCCCGGCTTTGTTTTTGATATCGGATGCTCATTGCTAGCCGCGCAGCGCGTTCCAGATGATGCGCGGCAGCTTCATGAGGCTCGGCCGGTAGTTGAAGTCGGTGATCAGGCGGCCGACCATGTGTGCCCTTTTGTGGGTCAGGAACCAGGCCGGCTTCGGCATGATGCGGAACGGCGCTTCGAGCACGCTGCGTTCCGGTTTGTCGAACAAATAGGTGTTGTGGACGACGCCGATGCCGCTCTGCACATCGTCGAGCGTGTGGCCAGGGAAAGCACCCCAGGTCGGGCGCAGCAGCGCGAACAGAACACCGCTCCAGGAATTGATGCCGATGCCGCCATAGCGCAGTTCGGCAACGATTTCCTCGAAGCGCTGCCGGCCGATCTCGGCGATCGTCCTGGGATGGATGAGGATGTTGGCGGCAAGCGTGCCGTGCAGCTTTTCATTGGCGTAGGCGACAGCGGCGCGCAGATAGGATTCCGCATTGCCCGCCGGCAGCCGCATGACGCTGAGCGCCGGCGCGAACACCTCGGCATTTTCGAGATAGGCGTCCGTGCCCGACCGGAACGGCACCACAACGCAGGCAGGCCCGCCAGGCCGCTCGAATTTTTGTACCGTGTCGGCATGCGCCTCGAAGGCGGCGAGGCGCTCGGTCGCGCCAGGGTAATAGGCCGGGCGCGACGGGGCTTTCTGCATCACCTTTCCGAGTGCCGCCAAAAGCGCGTCGGATTTGTCCCAGTTCTCGGGCAGAACCAGCATCTGGCAGGCGATGCAGTTGAAGCCGGAATTGTTGAGCTTCTGGGTGGCGATCAGTTCGGCGTGGTAGGCGATATCGGCATCCGACCACGGACCGGGCACCACGATGGTCGGTGCCACGCCGCCAAGCTCAGAGGTGATACGCCGGCTGTTGCGCGGCGTGCCCGCCGCCTTGTTCTTGCGGCCCTCCTCGCCAGGCCCCCAGACGATCGCGTCATGCGAGGCGGCGGCACCGGTGATGTGGATGTCGTCGACGAGATCGTGGTTGCACAGATACGCGCCGACATCGGCGCCGCCGCGCACGATGCGCAGCGCACCGAATTCGATCAGCGGCCGCAGCGCCGGCCGCAGGAAATCGATCAGATAGTCGTTGACCGGGTTCATCTTGAGCAGAACCACCTGGTGCTCGACCAAAAGCTTGTGCAGGCAGTCGAGCGGCGCGATCGAGGCGAAATTGCCGGCGCCGAGCACGAGGCCGATCTTGCCCTTGCGGCTGGTGCGCGGCGCGTCATAGGCCGATGCGGTGTTTGCGGCTAGGTTCGCCTTGGTCACGCCGGGCTGCATCCAGATCTCGGCCTTCAGCCCGGTGAACAACACCTTGTCCCAGAGCGAATTCGGAACCACCATCACCGCCACCTGTCCGCTAGGCAAGGTGCGGACCGGCAGTCTGTCGAGAAACTTCTTGCCCTCCATCAGGCTGAGCGTGTGGATGAACTGGTTGCAGCCATCCATCAGCGCCGCCGGGCCAGCCAGCCATTCTTCGCCTTCCAGCGGCGAGCCGGTCGGGATGCCCTTCTTGCGCGTCGCGGTTTTGACCCACGCCTCGGCGACCTCGCGGATGTGATCCTTGACCTGCCGCAGCAAGGCGATCCGCTCGCCATTCGAGGTCTGCGCCCAGTCGTCCTTCCTGGCGTCGAGATCGGTGAGGGCGAGGTCGAGTTCGGCTGCCCATTCAGGCTGCACGGGCTGAGTTTTGACTGCCTTGGCGACCATCCTATCCTCCTCCACTTCGGTCTCTTTGTTTGACGCAACTCCGGACGGAACCGCTTCACACTTTTCCTGGAATTGCTCTACGAAAACGGCAGTGCGGCCCATTGCTCGACGAATTTCCCGCCGGAATAGACCTGGATCGAACTGAACTGCTGTAGCACGAATTCGCTCTGGGTCGGACGCAGGAAGGCGTAGTCGTCAGGCCCGACATTGACGTTGTCGGGCAGCGCCATGAATTGCTGATTGGTCGAAAAGCCGAACGTCTTGTCGGTCTTCATCCCCACGGGATGGACGGGCTTCGCCATCCATTTTCCGCCATAGAGAAAACAGCCGCGCCGCGGCAACAGCCCGAGCTTCTGCAGCAGCCAGGAGCGCTGGTCGAGGCCCGGCGCCTGGACATCGACCACTTTCAGGATCGGCGTCGCGATGAATGCGGCAGGCCGCAATTGGCTGAGGCTCGGCACATCGAAATCGGTCGGCAGCATAAAAGCCGATCCGATGGACAATTCATTGGCGCCGACCCAGCTGTCATAGAGCAATGCGGTGCTGCTGCCGCCAAGATTGAGGATCTTGCGCTGGTCGGCGGCAAGGCAAGCGACATACTGGCGAAACAGGCTGATCGCCTTGACGCGCGCCTTGGCCGGTCCTCCCAGCAGTTTGGGGATATGGCCGATATGCGCCTCGTAGGCCATGACGCCTTCGCATTTCAGCCGCGGGTAATTCGCCAACGCGGAAACTGCCCGGGCCAGTGAGTCGGGATCGCTGATACCGCCGCGATGAAGGCCGACATCGACCTCGAAGCAGACGCGCAGCTCGCGGTCGAGCTCGGCGGCAAGCGAGCCATAGGCGGCCAGCCGCTCCTCGGTATCGATCAGCCAGACGATGCGCGACGTAGCTTCGCCGAGCCCGGCGAGAACGCCCTTCGTCAGCGCGTGCCTGGCGCCGGCAACCGGCATCGGCTTGCCCAACAGGAGATCGACTTGGGGAAACACTTTCAGCATCTCGGCGCTGATCGGCAGATGAAAGGTCATCAGCCTGTCGGTCGCAAACGCCGCGCGGATATGGTCGATCAGCGGCAGGCATGGCAGCGACTTGTCGACGAGGCGCAGATCGAGGCCCGTGGCGAACTTCGCCTTGATCGCAGCGATGTTGTGATCGAGCCGGTCGAGATCGAGCACCAGGCAAGGCTGAAAGATCCCGGCTGCCCTGAGCGCGCCCGACATTTCCGCGAAATAGGTGTCGGTCAGGCTCATGCCGCGACGCCGAGCAGCCTGGCAATATAGGGCGACACGAAGCGGTTGTCCGGGTCCATCTCGCGGCGGACCGCCATCGCATCGTTCCAGCGCGGATAGAGCGCGCTCAATTCCCTTGATGTCAGGCTGTGCATCTTGCCCCAATGCGGGCGGCCGCCGCGCCTCCTGAAGATCGGCTCGGCGGCGTTGAAGAACGCCATCGGATCGCGCTCGACGCCGTGATGGATGGCGATGGAACAGGTTGGGCGCTTGTAGAAGGGGCTGAGCCAGACATTGTCGGGCGCGACGACGCGCACCTCCATCGGAAAATAGACCTCTGGAAACCGCGTCTCGAGCAGCGCAATGATTTCGCTGAGTGCGGCCGCCCCTTCCTCGAACGGCAGGTGGTATTCCATCTCGTTGAACTTGACGTTGCGCTCGGAGGTGAAGACCTTCAGCCACTCCTCGATATAATCCTCGGCCGGCACCTTGGCGAAGGCCGAGCCGATGAGACGGCGGCGCAGCCAAGGGAGCCAGCTGAGATAGTCGCGCAGTTTTCTCAGCGTCGTCACCGCATCGTCGTCTTCCGTCGGCGGACGCACCGTCGCCGGCGCCTCGGTGATGTCGCTGGCAATCAGCAGCGCCTGGCCGGAAAACGGCACATAGTAGAACTCGGCCGAACGATGCGCCGTCATGGTGCTTTCGAATTGCGCAAGCACATCGGCAATCGGCGCCGTCCAGCGGCGGTGCCGCATCCGGTAACTCGCCACGTTGCGGATCGTCACTTCGGTGACGGCGCCGAAAGCGCCGAGCGAAGCGCCCATGGCTTCGATCATGTCGGGGCTCTTGGCACGGTCGAACTCTTTCAGCGCGCCACGCCCGTCGACGATCTGCATCGCCTCGAGCTGGGTATGGTAAGCGCCGAGCGTGATGCCCGAGCCGTGGGTGGCGGTGCCCAGCGCCCCGCCGAACGCCTGCTTGTCGATGTCGCCCATGTTCGGCAGCGCCTGGCCGACGCCGTGCAACAGCTTTGCCAGCGCGCCGATCTTGGTGCCGGCGCCGACCCGCGCCGTCAGTTTTTCGGGATCGTGCGACCTCAGGCCCTCGAAGCGGTCGAGCGACAGGATGGTGCCGTCATTCTTGACCAGCGGCGTAAAGGAATGGCCCGTGCCGACAAATCGAACTGGTCCCGGCGCGTTGCGAATGGCACCACTCAGCTCATCGAGACTCTGCGGTTCGGCAAAAGCCTGCGGCGTGGCCGTGACATAGCCCGACCAATTGCTCCACTGGCTGATAGCCTCTCCCACGATGCCTCCCTGGGGCGCCGGCTTTGCCGGTCTTTCTCCTAGCGCTAGATAATATGATACATAGTCAGCTTTTTCGGATATGATACATTGTCAGCTTTCTGTCAACCTGGCAATCGGAGGTGTCTTGCGTCCGCGCCGGCCGCATTATCTACAGCGACGCACGCTGAGCCGGCGTCGGCATTGAACGCAGTCGTTGCCCCTTCAAGCCAGCCCAAACGTTTCCACGGCCCGCATGATGCCGCGCAATTCGGCCAAGCCCTTCAGGCGGCCGATCAGCGAGTAGCCGGGATTGATCCTTGTCTTGCCGATATCGTCGGCGAGCAGGTGGCCATGGTCCGGCCGCATCGGGATTTGCCAGTCGGCGCGGCCCTCCTTGCGGCGGCGCGCCTCCTCCTGCATCAGCGCCAGGATGACATGCGCCATGTCGGTGCCGCCTTCGAGATGCTCGGCCTCGTAGAACGAGCCGTCATCCTCGATGGTGATGTTGCGCAAATGGGCGAAGTGGATGCGGTCGGCGAATTCCTTGACCATGGCGACGATGTCGTTGTCGGCGCGCGTGCCGTAGGACCCGGTGCAGAACGTCAGCCCATTGGCCTGGCTGTCGACGGCATTGAGAATGAAACGCGCATCCTCGGCGGTCGAAACGACGCGCGGCAGGCCGTAGAGCGAAAACGGCGGATCGTCGGGGTGGATACACATGCGCACCCCCTCCTCTTCCGCCACCGGAATGATCTCGCGCAGGAACCACGCGAGGTTGTCGCGCAACTCCTTCGGCCCGATCCCGTCATAGTCCGCAAGCGCCTCGCGAAAACTGTCGCGGTCATACTTGCGCTCTGTAGCCGGCAGGCCGGCGATCAGATTGCGCTCGATCTGGTCGATCTTCTCGGGCGGCAATTCCTTCAGCCGCGCTTCCGCCTGCGCAATACGCGCCGGCGTGTAGCTGTCAGCTCCGTTCTTGCGCTTCAGCACGAACAGATCGTAGGCGGCGAAATCAACGGCATCAAAACGCAGGGCGTAGCCTGTCGTCGGCAGACGGCAGGCTAGATCGGTGCGGGTCCAGTCCACCACCGGCATGAAATTGTAGCAGATCGTGGCGATGCCGGCCTTGGCCAGCGCGCGGATCGAATCGCGGTAATAGCCGGCATAGCGCTCGCGTTCCTGCGCGCCGATCTTGAAGGAATTGTGGACCGGAATGCTCTCGACGACCGACCAGGTCAGTCCTGCTTCCTGGATAATGCGCTTGCGCTCCAGCACTTCGGCCTCAGGCCACGCCCGGCCGTCATAGATATGGTGGAGCGCCGAGACCACGCCGGTGGCGCCCGCCTGCTTGACATGATCGAGCGTCACCGGATCATCGGGCCCATACCAGCGCCAGCATTGTTCCATTTTCGGCTTTCCTTCTGCGAGAGGTTGGCAACTTATTGTTGGACCTCGATGGGAGTCGATAGAAAATGGAAGAGTTTTTAGAAATGATGGATTTCGACGGCAAGGTCGCCCTGGTGACGGGGACGACCGGCATTGGCCTGGCAACCGCCAGACGCCTTGCGGCCGGTGGCGCCGCAATCATCGCCTGCGGCATCGACCGCAGCGCCAATGCGGCGATGAAAGCGCAACTGGAAAGCGCTGGAGCTGCGGTGCTGGTCATCGAAACCGATGTGTCCATCTCCGACCAGGTGCGCGACGCGGTGGCGGCTGGCGTCGCAAGGTTCGGCGGCCTTGATGTCATCGTCAATTCAGCCGCCGTCCATCCCTATGGCACGGCGACGACCACCGACTGGGAAACCTGGAACCGAACGATGACGGTCAATGTCGGCTCGATCTACCTGACCGCGCATTTCGGCATTCCGGAAATGATCAAGCGCGGAGGCGGCGCCATCGTCAACGTCGCCTCGGTGCAGGGCTTTGCCTGCCAGCAGAACGTCGCCGCCTATGCCACGACCAAGGGCGCCATCCACACGCTGACGCGCTCGCTGGCGCTCGACTACGCGGCATCAGGCATCCGCGTCAATTCGGTCAGCCCGGGCTCGATCCGCACGCCGATCCTGGAGAAGGCTGCGCGCGGTGACGGCGGCAGCGATGCCGATGTCGAAGAGGCCTACAAGCGCTTCGGCGCGGCGCATCCGCTCGGCCGTATCGGTGAACCGGAGGAAGTGGCGGAACTCATCGCCTTCCTGTGCTCGTCGAAGGCCGGTTTCTGCACCGGCGCGGACTACAGGATCGATGGCGGCCTGACGGCAGGTATTGGCGTGAAGTAGCGCTATGATGGCGTTCTGCGCGCTTGCAGGCAATCGGTGTCCGACCGCGCTACAGCTTCCACATCCGCTTGGCATTGCCCGACAGCAATTTCGTCCTCTCCTCAGGGCTGGCGCCCGCGATCAGCGCGTGTGTCGCCGCCACCCAGGTGGCAAGGCCACCGCCAAGCGTGCACACCGGCCAGTCGCTGCCCCACACGACGCGGTCCCAGCCGAAAATGCCGATCGTGTGCTCGACATAGGGGCGCAAGGTCTCGACGGTCCATGAGCCGGCATGGGCATAGGCGACGACGCCGGAGATCTTGCCGATGACATTGGGACGCCGCGCGATCTCGGTCATATGCTCGCGCCACGGATGTTCCGCACTGGCCTTGATGTCGGGCACGCCGCAATGGTCGAGCACGAACTGCACATCCGGCGCCAGATCAGCGAGCGCAACCGCCCTTGGAATCTGATGCGGCAGGACGACGAGGTCGAAGGTCAGGCCTGTGCCGGCAAGCCGCTTGATGTTTTCGCGAAACAGCGCGCTGTCCGAAAGCTCGTCCGGCATGACGTGCAGCACGCGGCGGAACCCCTTGACGAAGGGATCGGCCTGCTGGCGCTCGAGATAGGCGGCGAAACCGGCCTCCTCCGGGCGGCAGGAGGCGATCGCCCCGCGCAACAGACTGCCCTTCTCCAGCGACTGCGCCTTCACATGGCTGGTCTCGGCCTGGATGTCGGCTTCATCGACATCGACCTCCATGTGCAGCGCGGCCTCGATGCCGGCGCGGCGGGCCTGGATCGCGTATTCCGCATGCGGGAAATCGCGGTTGAGCGCCGGCACGCCGCCAAGCCAGGGATAGCGCAGCGCCGACAGGTCGATCAGGTGCAGATGGGTGTCGATGATCATGGCTGTCCTCCTCGGTGATTTCAGATCATCGCCAAATGCCTAAGCCCAGCGCATGACATACTCTGGCTCAGGCCCGCTTCGGGATCTCTTTGTCCTCGAGCAGCAGCGTCAGCCCCATGGCGACGAAATAGAGCGCCGCCACCCAGATGAACATCACGTTGAAGCCACTGGAGTAATGGTCGAGCACCACTTCGCGGATCGCGCCCGGCAGGCTCGATGCGAGGTGCGGCGTCAACCCGTTCAGGCCACCCGGCAGCAGGGCGGCGGCGTCTGCAGGAAGCTCGGCTGTCTGCCGGTTCAGCGCCCAGATCATCACCGCGCCGTTCAGCGCCAGTCCGAGCGATGCTCCGAGCGTCCGCGCCTGGGTGATCAGCGATGTCACCGCGCCGATATCCTGCAGCGGTGCTGCCGCCTGGATCGCCACGATCAGCACCTGGAACTGCAGACCCATGCTGATGCCGAACACTGCCATCATCGTCGCCAGCACCCAGATCGACGTGTGCTGGTTGGTGAGGACGAAGCCCAGCATCAGAAACCCGCCAATACCCATGGCGACCACCGGCATCCATTTGTAGCGGCCGGTTGCCGCGATCACCCGCCCGGCCACGATCGAGATGACCATCGATGTCAGCGACGCCGGCAGGAACAGGAAGCCGACTTCGGCCGGGCTGAGACCCGTCAGCGTCTGCATGTAGAGGGCGAAATAGAAGAACATGCCCAGCGTCACCGTTCCGGCGACCAGCGACACGCCCGAGACGATGCTGACCGTCGAATTGCCGAACAGCCGCAGAGGTACGATCGGCTCTTCGGCCCGCCGCTCGACCATGACGAACAAGGTGATGGCGCCTAGTGCCAGCAGCGGCAGCGCGAAGGTGATGAGGTCCGGTCCGCTGGGGTCGAGCACGTGGTAGCCCCAATAAACAATCGCCGTCGTGCCGGTGGCGAGCAGCGCGCCGCCGAGATAGTCGATGCGGTGCCGTTTTTCGTTGAACCGGCTGCGCATGGCGAAGGCCAGCACAGCCAGCACGATGATCCCTATCGGCAGATTGACCAGGAACACCCAGCGCCAGCCGAACAGGCCGGTGATGTAGCCGCCGGCCAACGGGCCGAGCACTGATGACAGCGCGAACACCGCCGAACTGTAGCCCTGGTATTTCGCGCGGTCGCGCGGCGAAAACAGTTCGCCGATCATGGCGAAGGCCGAGACCATCAAGCCGCCACCGCCGATGCCCTGCAGCACGCGCGCGGCGATCAGGCTCTCCATCGACCAAGCCATGCCGCAGACCAGCGAGCCCACCAGGAACAAGCCGATCGCCGTCAGCACGACATTCTTGCGGCCATACATGTCGCCAAGCTTGCCGTAGAATGGCGAGACCGCGGCGGTCGAGAGCAGGTAGGCGGCACCGACCCAGCCAAACAAATGCAGATTGCCGAGTTCGCCGGCAATGGTGGGCAAGGCGGTGACGACGATCTGCATGTCGATGGTGGCCATGAACATGGCGACCAACGCGCCGAAATAGACGATCAAGGTCGTAAGGTCGGGCCTGGCTTGGGCCTCCACGGGCCGCGCATCCGGCAGCGTCTGCTCGACAGTCATCGGTGTCTCCGTAACTTGGGGCGCGATTTATGTGCCCGCAACCAGGAGGTGTCAACCAGATATGTGCGCGTAGCATATAATTGACATCTACATATAATCTTGCTAACGCGCTATGGGATGAGCAGCAACGCATCCGGCAGTCCGGACCGATTTCCAGCCCTGTTCCAGACGCGCGGCGACCGGGATCTCGCCGATCTGGCGCGCGGCAGCGGCCTGTCCGAACCGGCGGCCGAGGCCGTGGCCGCCATCGATGCGGTAATGAGCAAGGTGCGTCGCTCTATCCAGCGCCGCAACTTCGGCCGCATGATCCTGGCGCGCGTAGACCCTTCGCTGGAAGTGAGCCATCTCGATGCGATCGGCGCCATCGCGAACAATCCGGTTTTCAGCGATAACCAGCAGGACGAGGTGACGGTTGGCGTCATCGCCGAGCGCCTCGAGATCGACCCGTCGCGCGCCAGCCGCATCTCTGCCGACCTCGTCGAGCGCGGCTATGCGTGCCGTGTCGCATCGCAACGCGATGCCCGGCGCATCTGCCTCAAACTCACCGCCAAGGGCGAGCGCTTGGTGGCGGCGGTGCGCCAGACCAAATGGCGGATTTTCGCCGGCTCACTGGCACAATGGGATGAGCAGGACCTGGTAACGTTCGCCACCTTGCTGGAACGCTTCGCCGGTTGGACCATGGACGAAACCGGGATGAAAAGATCTGCCGACGCCGTCAAGCAGTTGATGGACGAGATGCTGCCCGAAACGAAATAGGCGGCACCGCGTGGACGCTAACCCATGTATGCGAGCCCTTCGATAGCCCTTGCCGCTCAGGTCGCGTCGGATCGTTATCGGTCGAAGAAACCGGCGTCCTCTTCCGCAAGGTACTTCTTCGCTGCTTCGGCATCGATGTCGACACCCAGTCCCGGCGCTTCGAGCAGGTCGATCATGGAGTCCTTCACGATCTGCCCCTTGGGCAGGCCGATGACGATGTCCTCCCACCACGGGTCGGAGGCGCTGGGATATTCGAAGGCGATGTAGTTGGCCGGCAGCGTGGCGCAGACATTGATCAGCGCGCCGAGGCCCAGCAGGCCGTTCGCCGTGCCGTGCGGCGCCATCATGATGGAGTGCATATAGGCGTGTTCCGCCACCCATTTGAGCTCGGCGATGCCGCCGATATCGGCGGGGTCCGGACCGATGACACGGACCGCCTGGGTCTCGATCAGTTCCTTGAAGTTATGGCGCAGGTAGATCTGCTCGCCGGTGTGGATGGGGGTGGACGTCGATGTGGTGAGTTCGCGGTAGGCCTGCGGATTGACCCACGGCACGTAGTCGCCGGTCAACATGTCCTCCAGCCACATCAGATTGTATTTTTCCACCGCCTGCGCGAAGCGGATGGCGTCCGGCAGGAACCAGCCGGGGCCGCAATCCAGCGCCAGCGAGACCTTGTCGCCGAGCACCTCCTTCATGGCGATGACGCAGTCGATCATATGCGCCATGCCGCGCTCGCTGATCTGCCCCTGGTCCATCGCGCCGTGATAGGTCGGCGGCTGGCGCACGCCGTAGTGGAAGTCGGGCACGGTGGTCTTCATGTTGGAATGGAAGGAGATGCCCTGCTTGACCATGAAGAAACCTTCCGGCCGCTCCATCATCCATTTGACGTCGGCCGCGTAATCCTCCGGCCTGTCGCCGGTGCGCTTCTTGCGGATGGAGCCGTTGTAGACCCGCACCTTGTCGCGCACCTTGCCGCCGAGCAGCTTGTAGACCGGGACGCCGGCGGCCTTGCCGGCGATGTCCCACAGCGCGTGCTCGATGGCGCTGACGGCGGCGCCGTAGGGCTTGAACGAGCCGCGCTGGCGGATCTTCAGCATGCAACGTTCCACATCGGTCGGGTCCTCGCCGATCAGCGCGTCGCGGAAATGCAGCACCCAAGGTTTCAGATAAGGCTTGGTGTACTCGACCTCGCCGAGGCCATACAGGCCCTCGTCGGTAACGATGCGCACGATGGGGTGCCTGCCGATGACGGCGCACCTGAGATCGGTGATCTTCATGATGTCCTCTATTTCACCGACGAGAAGGCGGTTGGCGCGAGAAACTGGCTGGAAATATTGGCCAGGATCGGGCCATCGCGCTCGGACTCGTCGCGGACCTTGAGCCATGCCGGATCGGTGGTGAAGGCCTTCCATCTCACTTCGCGTTCGGCAAGGGATTCCCAGGCGACGAAATAGGTCAGTCGATTGCTGTTTTCGCCGACCACCGTGGTGAAGAACCCGGCTTGGCGGATGCCGTGTCTATCCCACAGCGCCAAGGTATGGTCGTTGAAACGCTTGAGCAGCGCCGGCAGCTGGCCCGGCACGCAGTCGTAAATGCGAAGTTCGTAGATCATGGTCCATCCTTCTGTTCACCTCTCCCTCCGAGGAGAGAAGTGTAGAGTCAGCTCCAGGTGCGGTCCCAGGAATATTCGTCGTCCCAGTGATCGGTCGGTTGCCAGATGCCGGTGACGCCGGGCTGCAGGTGCTGGCTGATCACTTCGTCGACGATGTCGTCGATGCCCAGACCAGGCTTGTCGGGCACGGTGATGAAGCCGTCCTTGACCAGCGGCTTGGGCAGGCCGGTGACGATATCGTCCCACCAGTCGACTTCGACGCTGTGATATTCGAGCGCCATGAAGTTTTCCGTCGCCACCGCGACATGCGCGGCGGCCATTGCCGCGATCGGGCTTTCCGCCATGTGAATGGCCATGGCGACGCCATGCTCCTGCGCCGCGTCGCCGATCTTCTTGGTCTCGAGAATGCCGCCGGTGGTCAGCAGATCCGGATGGATGACCGAGATGCCGGCGTTGAGCAGCGGCTCGAAGCCTTCCTTGAGGTAGATGTCCTCACCCGTGCAGATCGGCACCGAGGTCGCCTGCTGCAACTGCCGATACTGCTCGGTGTACTGCCAGGGGATCACGTCCTCGAGCCAGGCCGGTGCGTATTTCTCGATCCGCCGGGCCAGACGGATGCCGTCCTGCAGCGAGATGTGGCCGACATGGTCGATGGCGAGCGGGACCTCGTAGCCGATCACCTCGCGGACCTCGTGGATATATCGATCGAGCAGGTCGAGGCCCTTTTCGGTGAAATGGAGGCCGGTGAAGGGATGCGGCACGTTCTGCGCATCATAGGCGGCGTTGCGCGCCCGGCGCTCGTCCAGCGTGCGTGCCGGGCCGCGAGCGGCATGGCTGCGGAAACCGTCGAGCACGCCGGCCGGCGCCACCACTGCGCCCGGGATATGGGAGATCTGCGCCAGCCCGAGGTCCATCTTGAGGAAGGTGAAACCGAGATCCATCCGCGCCTTGAGCCGCTTTCCGGTCTCCGTGCCGCTGGGCTTGTCCGCATCGGTGTCGCAATAGACACGCACCTTGTCGCGAAACCGCCCGCCCAGCATCTGGTAGATCGGCACGCCGTACGCCTTGCCGGCGAGGTCCCAAAGCGCGATCTCGACTGCCGAGACGCCGCCACCTTGCCGTCCATGGCCACCAAATTGCTTGATGCGCCGGAACAGCCGGTCGACGTCGCAAGGGTTCTCGCCCAGCAACCGGCTCTTCAGCATCAGCGCATAGGTCGCGCTGGCGCCGTCGCGCACTTCGCCCAGGCCGACAATGCCCTGGTTGGTGTAGATCTTGATCAGCGCGGAGGTGAACGGTGCGCCGACGATCTCGGCGACGCGCAGGTCGGTGATGCGCAGGTCGCTCGGCCTGGAGTTCGTATTTGCCCGATTGAGCGCCTCGCCGGCGCTACCCGTCTTTGCCATGGCTGATCCTCGTTCTGATTGGTGGCGCCCCGCACGCCCGGCCGGCACAAGCGTTGCTAGCCAAGCTCTATCTCGTGGGCCTGCAGGTAGTCGCGGTTCATCTCGACGCCCAGGCCCGGCTTCGACGTGAGCTTGAGACTGCCGTTCGAAACCTCGAGCGGTCTGTCGATCAGGTGATTGTATTTATCGAGGTTCCACTCCGACGTTTCGAGCTTGTAGAAGTTGGGAACCGTCATCATCACCTGCGCTCCCGCAACCACGTTGATCGGTCCCGCGGCGTCATGGGGCGAGACCGGGATATAGTAGGCTTCGCACAGGGCGGAAATCTTCTTCAGTTCGGTAATGCCGCCGGTCCAGGTAACGTCCGGCATGATGTAGTCCGCAAGCCTGTTCTCGAGCACGGGCACGAAATCCCACTTGGTGTGGCCGCGCTCGCCCCACGAGATGGCGGCGCTGACCTTCTCACGCACCTGCTTGAGGGCATTGAGGCTCTCGGGCGGGCAAGGCTCCTCGAACCAGTCGATCTGGCCGGCTTCCTCGAGGCTCCGGCAGAGGCGAATGGCGGTGGGCACATCGAAGCGGCCATGCGCATCGATCAGAATGTCGACATCGGGCCCCGCCGTTTCGCGGATCAGGGCCGTGAGTTCGGCGGCCTCGCGCTCGTCCTTGCGGGTCATGCTGCCATCCAGGTAGCCGTCCCGCTGTTCGCGCGCCACGCCATCGGCGGTGCGACCCTGGTGGGGGAAAGGATCGAACTTCAGCCCGGTGTGTCCGGATTCGACGATGTCTCGAATTTCGCGGACCACAGCCTCCTTGCTGGTAAACTTGGCCTGGTTGGGGTGGGTATAGAGCGCGATTTCATCGCGTACCGGACCGCCCAGCAGCTCGTAGATCGGCTTGCCGAGAACTTTGCCGCGAATGTCCCAGAGCGCTATGTCGATAGCGCTCACGCATTCGACAGCGGCGCCGCGGCTGCCCATATAGGTGAAGCTGCGGAAAATCTTGTGCCAGAGATGCTCGATGCGCGCCGGATCCTCGCCTGTGACGGCAACACCGATCTGCCGCAGGATCGTGCAGAGCGCGCGGTTGGCGAGCCTTGTGGTGGTGGTGATTTCCCCCCAGCCACTCACCCCTTCGTCGGTCGTCACCTCGACGAACAGGAACTCTCCCCAATAGGAAGCATCGGACTTGATCAGCCACGGCCGAACGCTCGTGATTTTCATCTCTCAACTACCTCTGTCTGATGGCTGGACCAATGATGTTCTGGGCTGGAATTCTATCCGGCCCGAGCGGCATTGCGCGCACGCATCTGTTCGAGAACGTGCCGGCCGGAGCCCTCGACATGGCGGGCAATGAGTTCGGCGGCCTCGTCGGCATTTCCCGCTTTGATATGCGCGATGAGCTCGCGGTGTTCACGCATGATGGCGGCCCGCCGCGCGAGCGTGAAATTGAAACGGCGGCTCACGGCCCGCAGCACTTCGCGATGCTTCCACCAAAGCTCGGCGGCATGGCGGTTGTAGTGACGCTGGTACATTACGGTGTGGAAGGCGGTATCCAGTTCACTGTGCCGCAATGTGTCGGTGAAGTTGTTCTCTTCGATCAGAGCCTGGATGCGTTCGAGTTCGGCGATGTCCTCGCTGGTCGCCATGTTCACGAACCATCGCGTCAGGGCCGGCTCGATTAGGACTCCGATCTCGTAGATATCCCGGACGAAATCCTGATCGATGGGTCGGACGCGGGCGCCACGGTTGGCGACAAAGGTGACGAAGCCCTCCCCTCGCAACAGCTGCAGCGCCTCGCGTACGGGGTTGGTCGAGGTGCCGTGACGCCGGGCGAGATCGGTGACCACAAGCCGTTCGTTGGCGGCGAGCCGTCCCTCGATGATGTCTTCCCGGATCAGCTCATAAAGCGAGGCGCCCTCGCTGGACGCCGCGATGGGATCAATCCCCGCGGGTGGCTCTGCTTTGAAATCGCTTGTTTCGGCCAAAGCCGGCTCCCCCGATTAGTACATCATTTAGCCCGATATCATACACGGGTTTCGCAAACAATGTACGATCGGGTGCGTTGACAGGCAATCCACGATCTGAAAACGTACCAGATGATCGAAGGGATACATTGAGCAGAAGGACGCATCCCGCACGGTCGGACGAGCCCCTTGGCGCATAGCGGCATGGGAGAATCTGGGAGGATACTATGACGAGGATTACACTCGGCGGTGCCGTCCTGCGCGGCACTGTAGCCACTGCTTTGATGGCGTCGCTGATGTCGGGATCGGCATTGGGTGCGCCGCCGGTCGATTTGAGCAAGTGGTCGCCGGAGTATGTGCGCTCCATCGCCGGCACACAGAATTTCGACACGGCCGCCGATTGCGGCAAGGTCACCCCGCTCGACTACAAGGGGCGACTGACGTTCTGGTATCAGGGCGTGTTCGAGGGCGACCCCGACCTGCTGCGTCAGTACTACAAGGATTTCTTCGAGACGTTCCGCAAGACCTATCCGAACATCCAGCTCGAGGATCAGGCCCTCACCTACAACGACCTTCTCGACAAATTCCGCACGGCGCTGCTGGGCAACGCCGCGCCGATGGCGGTCCGCCTGCAAATCCTGGGCGGAACCGAGTTCGCCTCGAAGGGTTATCTGCAGCCGCTCAAGCCGGAAGATGTGGGCTATCCCACAGAGGATTTCTGGCCCGGCGCCATGAAGGCGGTAACCTGGGATGGCGTGACCTACGGCATTCCCACCAACAATGAGACGATGGCGTTCATCTGGAACGCCGACATTTTCAAGCGTGCGGGCCTCGATCCGGACAAGGCTCCGGCGACCTGGGACGACGTCGTCAAATATTCCAAGCAGATCCATGACAAGCTCGGCATTGCCGGCTACGGCCTCGTGGCGCGAAAGAACGCCGGCAACACGCCGTACCGCTTCATGCCGCAGCTATGGGCCTATGGCGGCGGTGTCTTCGACGAAGCCTCCGCGAACCCGACCTATAAGGAGGTCGAGCTCAATAGCCCGCAGAGCAAGGCGGCGTTGCAAGCCTCCTACGACATGTATGTTCGCGACAAGTCGGTTCCGGTTTCGGCCCTCACCAACCAGCAGGCCGATAACCAGCCCCTGTTCGTCGCCGGCCAACTCGGCATGATGGTCTCGCACCCGTCCGACTATAACGTCATGCTCGACCTGCAGAAGAAGGCAACGGGCGCCGACAAGGACAAGGCGCAGACTGTCATCGACAACATGCGCTATGGCCTGATTCCGACCGGCCCCGACGGCAAGCGGGCCGTCGTGTTTGGTGGCTCGAACATTCACATCCTGAAGCCCGAATATGTCGAGGGCGGCAAGGTGGACGAGCCGGCCGCAAAGGCCATCATCTGCATGTGGACGAGCCCTGAATGGTCGTTGAAGATGGCGTATGCCGGCTCGAACCCGGGCAACCTCAACGGCTTCAAGACCAAATGGATGAAGGAACGTCTGGACAACATCAAGTTCCTCGATGTCACCACCTCGATGTTGCCATACGGCATTCCGTTCCCGGCGCTGCCGCAATCGCCCGAGATCATGAATATCATCGTCCCGGACATGCTGCAGAACGCCCTGACCGGAGCGATGACCGTCGACCAGGCTGCCGACGATGCGGCCGAGAAGGTGAAAAACCTGATGGACGGACTCTAGTCCGGGCCTGACCTGCGATCCGACCGGCTGTGCCGACATGCGTGCAGCCGGTTTGCTCCTAACAACAAGGGCACGCCATCGTGACGATCGTGACCGGCAAGGCCGAGGCTCGCCGAAGATTGCAACCCGGTAGCTCCGGCATGCTGCGGAATATCTGGGAGCATCGCGCCGACTACGCATACGTGCTTCCAGCGATCGCCGTGATGCTCATCGTCATCGCCTATCCGATCTACTACACGGTCGAGCTGTCGTTCTTTAAGACGCCGCCTGGCCTGCAGCTCCGCGACAAGACCTTCATCGGATTGGACAACTACACGGCCATCCTCACCAGTCAGGTGTTCTGGAAAGTCACCTTGAACACCCTGATCTGGACGATCGCATCTACCTTCGTTGCCTTTGCCTTGGGATTTGCCGCCGCGCTGGCCCTCCACCGCGAGTTTATCGGCCGGGGTGTCCTGCGCGCTATCCTGATCATTCCCTGGGTCATCAGCGCGGTTGCCGCCTCCTATATCTGGAAGTGGATCTACCATTCGGACTTCGGCATCATCGGCGCGGTGCTGGTCGGCCTCGGATTGGCTGACCGGCCGCCGAACTTCATCGACAACGTCAGCACGGTGCTGCCCTCCTTGATCGTCGTCAATATCTGGCGCGAGTTTCCGTTTGCCATGATCATGATGATGGCCGGTTTGCAGACGGTCCCCGACCAGTTGCTGCGCGCCGCGGAAGTCGACGGGGCCAATGCATGGCAGCGTTTCTGGCACGTCACCTTCCCGCATCTGCGCAACGTCTCGACGGTGACGATCCTGCTGCTCGCAGTGGCCAATTTCAATTCCTTCATCATCCCGTGGATCATGACCGGTGGCGGGCCGTCGAACGCTTCGCACATCTGGATCACCCACATTTATGAGCTCGCCTTCGGCCGGCAGCGATGGGGCGTCGCATCGGCCTATTCGGTACTCCTGTTCCTCATGCTGATGGTGCTGGGCTACTTCTACGTCCGTGCGCTGGCCGGCAACGAGCGCAAAGAGGGGAGCGCATGAGCACGATCGTCGAGACAGTCCCTCGACGTCCGGCCCGGCGCCGCATGCGCATCGACGGATGGCGTTGGGCCGGGCGCATCTTCCTCGTGTTCATGCTGCTTTACACCGCGTTGCCGATGATCTGGATGCTGATCACCTCGATCAAGTCCGGCTTCGCGGCGATGCAGTTCCCGCCGCAATGGTGGCCGGAAGAGCCTACCCTGGCCAGCTACCAGAAGCTGCTCGATCCGCAAAACAGCGTCGGTCAGGACTTCCTGCGTTTTTTCTGGAACAGCCTCTACGTGTCGACGGTCACCACAATCCTTTCGGTGATCGTGGCCGTTCCTGCGGCCTACGCCTTTTCGCGCTTTCGTTTCCCCGGTCGAAACTTCCTGTTCTTCACCGTGCTTTTGCGCAACATGTTCCCGGCGGTGATCTTTCTCGTGCCGCTCTTCATCCTGATGCGCGCGATCGGGCTGGTGAACACGCATGGCTCGCTCATTCTCACCTATCTCACCTTCGGCCTGCCGCTGGCGATCTGGCTGCTCAAGGGCTTTTACGACAACATTCCGGTGCAGCTCGAGCAGGCGGCGCGGATCGATGGGGCGACCCGGTTCCAGGCCTTCATCCTGATCGTGATGCCTCTGTCGACGCCCGGTATCATCGCCACCGCGATCTATTCCTTCATTGGCGCCTGGAACGAGTACATCTATGCCTACACCTTCCTTTCCAAGAACGAGCAGTTGACCCTGCCGGTCGGCATACAGCGTTTCTTCTCGGAGAATACGACGGACTTTCCGGGCCTGATGGCGGCCAGCTTCATGATGAGCGTGCCCGTCGTGGTGCTGTTCCTCCTCCTGCAACGATACTTCGTACGCGCCCTTACAGAAGGCGCGGTCAAACACTAGAGCCGGATGATTTCAGGTCTGTTCGACCTGAAATCTGAATCCGCCTCTAAATCAAAGAGATAGAGCATGATGTCGTCCGAAAACCGCTTCACACTTTTCGGCATCATGCCGTAGGGAGTTGCCGATGGCCCACGTGGTCCTGAGAGATCTCGTCAAGACCTATGGCGGCTTCAAGGCTGTCAACGACGTTTCGCTGACGGTCAATGACGGCGAGTTCGTTGCGCTCGTCGGCCCTTCGGGCTGCGGCAAGACAACCACGCTCAATCTTGTCGCGGGATTGATCCCGGTCACATCGGGCGACATCGTCATCGGCGACCGCGTGGTCAACGACCTCGACCCCAAGGACCGGGACATCGCGATGGTGTTCCAGAACTACGCGCTCTACCCGCAGAAATCGGTCTACAAGAACCTGGCGTTCCCGCTGCAGATGCGCAAGCTGCCCAGGGACGAGATCGACAGGAAGGTCAAGGAAGCGGCGCGCGTGCTCGACATGACGCACCTGCTCGAGCGCAAGCCGCGCGAACTTTCAGGCGGGCAGCAGCAACGTGTCGCCTTGGGGCGCGCCCTCGTCCGCGACCCTGCCGTTTTCCTCATGGACGAGCCGCTCTCCAACCTCGACGCCAAACTGCGCGTCCAGATGCGCTCGGAGATCAAGCGCTTCCACCAGGACCTCAAGGCGACCATCATCTATGTCACGCACGACCAGCTCGAAGCCGTGACCATGGCCGACAAGATGGCGGTGATGAACAGCGGCTACCTGTTGCAATACGATTCTCCGGCGCAGGTCTTTGCCCATCCGGTGAACATGTTCGTCGCCAGCTTCATCGGCAGCCCGGCGATGAGCCTTGTTCCACTGGAGGCATCGACAGCAAACGGCAACACTGCGTTGACCGGCGCGGAGGGCTGGAGCCTTGAGCTCTCGCCGCTCAACGCCCGGAAGGTTGCGGGGGCAACGTCGAGGAAAGTCGTGCTCGGCGCACGTCACTCGACCATCAGGCTCCACAAGAGCGCGGTGCCAGGCAGCGTCCCGGCCACGGCCTATACAGTGGAGCCGACCGGAGACGTCACCTTCGTGCAGGCGTTGCTGTCAGGCGCCATCGTCAACATCAGCGTGTCCCCCAACATCGCTGTCGCACCTGACGAGCAGATCTGGCTCGAGTTCGACCAGGAGCGGCTGCATCTGTTCGATGGCGAAACTGAACTGGCCCTCAAGGCCGGCTGAGACAAGACGGGGTTCATTGGGAACGTTGGGGATGACTGAAAAGCTTAAGATCACCGCGATCAAACCCTATCCTGTATGGGTTGGAACGCGTAATCAGATGCTCGTCAAGATCGAGACCGACCAGGGCGTCTTCGGCTGGGGCGAGAGCGGCTTGAGCGGGCGCGAAAAGGCCGTTGCCGGCGCGGTCGAGCATTATCGCGAGTTTCTCATCGGCCGCGACCCGATGCAGATCGGGCGGATCTGGCAGGAGGCATATCGCAGCCAATACTTCGAAGGCGGGCGCGTTCTGCAGGCGGCGATTTCCGCCATCGACATCGCCCTGCACGACATCAAGGGCAAGGCGCTGGGGGTGCCTGTCTACGAACTGCTGGGCGGCAAGCAGCGCGACCGCATCCCCACCTTCGCCTCGACCGGAGACGAGGCCGAGGGCGACCTCGCCATCGAACGAGCCCGGGAGCTGCGCGCACGGGGGTGGCAGGCGATCCGCTTCTTCCCCGTAGGGCAAAGCAGCAGGGACATCTTCGAACCCCGCGAGTCGATCGGCGCTACCGCGAGCATGCTGAACAAGGCGCGCGAGGCGCTGGGCGACGACGTCGTCCTCGGCATCGACTATCATCATCGGCTGTCGGTGGCAGAGGCGGCGAGCTTCTGCAACAAGCTCGGCCGCGGCGTGCTTGATTTTCTCGAGGAGCCGATCCGCGACGAGACACCTGAAGCCTACGAATCCCTGCGCAGGATGACCGACATTCCCTTTGCCATCGGCGAGGAATTTGCCAGCAAGTGGCAGTTCCTGCCCTACATCGAGCGCGGCATCCATCAGTTCAACCGTCTCGATGTCTGCAATGTCGGCGGGCTCACCGAGGCGATGAAAGTCGCCGGCTGGAGCGAGGCGCACTATGTCGACCTGATGCCGCACAATCCGCTTGGTCCGGTGTGCACGGCCGCGACCCTGCATCTCGCCGCCGCCGTATCCAACTTCGCGTGGCTCGAGACCAGGGAACCCGAGACGAAGCTGGGCTTCGACAATTCCGACTTCTTCCCCGTGCAACCACGGCTCGACGGTCCCGACTATCCGGTCAGCGACCTGCCGGGCCTCGGCGTCGAGGTCAACGAAGCGGCGGTCCAGGCGGAGGCTTTTCGTTTCTGGGAAGCGCCTCACCTGAAGCGCCGCGACGGGTCTGTTACGAACTGGTAGTCCATCTCAACCGGAGTCCACGATGACGCATATCCCTGACATCACGCGACCGCCCAAAGACCTCATTGACGCCCTGAGGGAAATCGGCGCCGCGACGGTCGCCGGCACGCTAGGCCATATGGGTTTCCGCAATCCTCACATGGTCGGTCCGGTGGCGCAGAACCATGGGAAGTCGATCGTCGGGCCGGCGCTGACGCTGCAGTTCCTGCCGCAGCGGCCGGACCTCTTCAGCGAGGGAGAATACGCCGACCCGGAAACGCAACTGCACCGGCACGTGCTCTACCACGCGCAGGAAGGCGATGTGGTCGTCGTCGACGCGCGCGGCGACATGAGCTCGGGCGTCTTCGGCGATATGATGTCGACCTACTTCAAGGGCAGAGGCGGCGCGGGCATCGTCATCGATGGATGCATGCGCGACCGGCCGAATGTCGAAAAGCTCGATCTGCCGCTATGGCTGCGCGGCTGGACGCCCAACTACCATGTGCAAACCAGCATCTATCCGAACGCCGTCAACGTTCCGATCGCCTGCGGCGGTGTCACAGTGATCCCGGGCGACATTATCATCGCAGACGACGACGGGGTGGTAGTGCTTCCCGTCGCAATGGCCGCAAAGGTGATCGAAGAATCCCGGAAGCATCACGATTGGGAAGAGTTCTCGCGAGAGAAGCTGATGCAGGGCGCACCGCTGCAGCGCTACTATCCGCTGCATGACGATGCCCGCGGCGAATATGAGGAGTGGCGCAAGGCCAACCGCCCGGCGGATTGAAGCAGGCATTCAAGACGATCCATATGTGCGGTGAAACTTGATGTGCGCCCCGACAGACTACTGGGGGCCGTCTCAGCCGGGACCGCGCCGCCGACGGACGTCCCGATCAAGAAAGGCGCTTTCCTCTGGCGAGGCGGCTGCTCCGACGCGGAAGCCGAACGACGTGACCCGCGTCGCATTGATGTCGATACCGCACCGAAAGCTCAGATGGTACCATGTCGTTGCCGTGCGGAAAGCGGTGTCTGGGGCGTCAAGAACATTGCCGGCCTTGAGCGGAATGCTTGGGATCAATTGGGGAGAATAAGAGGCGTCGTTCAACTCTTGCTCAAGAACGCTGGCGCAAAGTCTGGCGGCCCGTTGATCGCGAGGCACGTCGGCCATCGAGTTCGTTGCGAACACATCACCGGTAGCGCCTTGCGAAAAGAGTTTGCGAACGCCCGGAAGGCCCGAATATGGCCGCGGTGTAGCCGAGGCCACGTCGATGGAGTTTGGCTCTTCGGTGATTCCGCGTCCTGACTTCGTAGCCTTTGCGGGGCGGCGTTTCGGCACGTTTTCGGGTCTGGTCCGAGGCGCCTGAGCCGACGCGGGAAGCTCGATCTCACCGTCGTCCCCATGGGCAGCCAAAGGCATTGCGGCCGCGGATGCCTGTTTGTCAGCGGGTGGGGTCGCAGCCTGCTGTTTGTCCGCTTCCGGCTTCTCATTAATCTTGGCTGACTCTGCCGGCTCTCCGGCGTCTGGCGCTGGGGCGGGTTTACTCTCCGCATCCTTTGGCGCGCCAGCCGACTGTGGCTCGTTATCCTTGGCCGGCGATGGCGCATTGTCTTGAGCGCTGCCTCCATCCAAGGATTTTTTGGGGCCAGTGTCTTTGTCGCCGAACTGAAAAACAGGCTTCAGGACCTCGATCGGCGGCAGCTTTTCCGGTGCCGGCTTTTCAACCTTCTGCTCCGGCGGCTTTCCAGGTTCTGGTGGCGGCGGCGCGGGAGCGGGTTTCGGTTTTGGCTGTTCGGGCGGCGGCACGAGCGCGACGTTCACCGCTTGCTCCTCCTGCGGCTGCTGGGCAGGAACGGGCAGGCCATAGACCAGGAACGCGGTGATGAGCGCATGCAGGACCAGCGATGCGGGCAAGGCCCACAGCAAAGTCCGCCGCCGCTCGGATGTCTCGGTCTTCATCCCTCACGATGTGGAGCGAAACTGCGGCGGCATCAAGCGTGGCAACCGTATTGGCGCATTCAGCCGCAGCTCAGCAGTGAGGAGACGACGCCTGATTGCTTCTCGCCGCCGGCTCCATTCTCTGCATGCCCGCCTCCAATCTCAGCGACGCAGGCTGGCGTCGCGGGCTCGCTCGCGGATCTCTTCGCGAGAAAGGCCCGCATCCGCCAATATGCTGTCTGGAAGCCGCCTCAAGCTCGCAAGCGTCTGGCGATAGGCAAGCCAGCGGGCGAAACGGTGTCGAAGTTCATGCAACATGATCGTCTCCTTGGCGAGCGGGATACCCACGCTCTTGGATTGGTCGAAAACGCAAAGCAATCGCGCAAAGCGTATGCACGATCGAACGGATTGCGCTGACTGCCTGGCCAACCGAGGTGCCTGTCATTTTCCCGCCAGGGCAGAATTATCAAGCGCTTCCAATGCCTATATACTTGCGCGTGATGGCCGCTTCGCGCTACAGCCACGGTCGCAAGGAGTTTTTCATTTCTGCAAAATGGATATTGGCTGGGACGATCTGAGGTTGTTTCTCGACGTTGCGCGGCTGGGTGGCCTGAGCGCGGCTACGGCAACCACGCGCCTCAGCGCAGCCACACTCGGACGACGCGTCACCGCGCTCGAAAAGCAGATCGGCGAAGCGCTGTTCGTACGGCAGCAGACCGGCTACCGGCTAACCCCGGTCGGTGAAGAACTGCTGCGGCGCGCCGAAGACGTCGAAGCAGCAATGCAGTCGCTGACCCGCTGGCGCGAGGGAAACCTGCCCGACCGCATTGTCCGCGTCTCGGCCGGGCCTTGGACCTCGGCCTTCGTTTCGGCCCATATCGGCGAAATCTGGACGGTCGATGACGGCATCAGGGTGGAACTCGTCACCACCACCGACCGGGTCGACATCGGTCGCCGCGCCGCCGATATCGGCATCCGCAGCGAGCGTCCAACCGAACAGTGGCTGGCCGGCCGCCAGAGCGGCAAGGTCGCGTATGCCATTTATTCCGGATGCCACCTGATCAACGGCATCGCTGCCGGCTTGTTCGTCGGCGTCACCGGCGAAGGAGCAAACGTCGCCTCGGCGCGCTGGCTGCAAGCCCATCACGGCGACCGCATCGCCGTGCGAGGCAACAACACCCATTCGGTGCGAGAACTTGTGGCCGCGGGCGCCGGCCTTTCCGTGTTTCCGTGTTTCGTCGGCGACAGCGATCCGCGGCTGGTTCGCGTCGCTCAGCCTATCCCCGAACTCGAAACCGACCAGTGGATCGTCACCCATCATGAGGAACGCCACTCCCCGCCAGTACGAAAGATTGCCGACCGGATTGCCGCTCTGATGCGGGCCCATCAGCCGTTGTTTCGCGGCAAGATGCCGATCCGCTAAGCGTCAGGCGTCGATCGGCCGCCAGATTCTCAAGGTTCTCGCGCGTGAGGCGGGCGCGTGAAGCTTGAAGGGGTTGGATCCCGGATTGTGGATTTTCGCTGGCCAGAAGCCGAGCGAATTCCGGAACATTGGACTAGACCCATTCAAAAGGTCGGCTCATTCAGGCGTATATGATACAAGTCCCACATCTTGTCTTGCCGCAAAGTTCACCCTCTGATTCCCTGTGCCAAGGCGATAGAACCTGATTCTTGCACCTGGCGTGTTCAAGCGGCGCGTTCCGGGAACTTTTTTATCGATCAATTCCAAGGAGACAAGACGATGAGCACCGCGGCAAGGCCCGTCATCTCGGAAATGCGGCCGAAGATAACCGTCATCGGTGTCGGCGGTGGCGGCGGCAACGCGGTCAACAACATGATTGCCGAAAATCTGCAGGGTGCGGAGTTCATCGTCGCCAACACCGATGCCCAGGCACTGACCATGTCGAAAGCATCGCGGCTGATCCAACTGGGTGCCCATGTCACGGAAGGCCTGGGCGCCGGGTCCCTGCCGGCGATCGGCCGCGCGGCAGCCGAGGAATCGATCGACGAGATCAGGGACCACCTTGCGGGAACCCATATGTGCTTCGTGACCGCCGGCATGGGAGGCGGAACTGGAACCGGTGCCGCGCCCGTCATAGCGAACGCTGCACGGGCAGCCGGCATCCTGACGGTGGCGGTCGTCACCAAGCCGTTCACCTTCGAAGGGAAGCGCCGTATGCAAGCCGCCGAAGAGGGCATCGAGCAGCTTCGCGAATGCGCCGATACCGTGATCGTTATTCCGAACCAGAACCTCTTCAGGATCGCTGACGCAAAGACGACTTTCGCGGACGCCTTCGCCATGGCTGATCGCGTCCTTTATTCCGGCGTCGGCTGCATAACCGATCTCATCGTCAAGGAGGGGCTGATCAATCTCGACTTCGCTGACGTGAAGTCGGTGATGCGCGACATGGGCCGCGCAATGATGGGTACCGGGGAAGCCACGGGCGAGGACCGCGCCAGGAAGGCCGCCGAAGCGGCGATAGCCAACCCGCTTCTCGACGAAGCCTCGATGATCGGCGCCAAGGGCGTCCTGGTCTCGATCTCGGGCGGCATGGACATGACGCTGTTCGAAGTCGATGAGGCCGCCACCCGCATCCGCGAGGAGGTCGACGCCGACGCCGACATCATCGTCGGCGCCATATTCGACCGGGCACTCGCCGGAAAATTCAGGGTCTCAGTCGTCGCGACAGGATTGCGGCAGGGCCTGGAGATACCGCAGTAGGCAGGATCCGGGCTGCTGATTTATGACTCTGGTGGACGTGGTCATGGGCTTCGCCACCGAAAAGTCGGCCCGCAAGCCGCACCATTGAACTTGCCGGTGAATTCGCGTTGCCGGCCTAGAGACCGAATTTGTTTCGAGGCAGCTGCCACGAATGCGCGAACTCGCGTCAGCGCCGCCGCGGAACCGCTCCAACTGCAACCGCGCCGCGAATGCGCTTCGACCACGATCCCCAACAGGAGGCCATACAGATTGACCACGGCAGACATTTCGCCTGCGATATGGCCATCATCTGCTGACCACATGATCGGCCCTTTCTGATCGGTGATGCGGGCTCGCTGGATATGGCACAATAAACCGGCATGGGTCAGGCGTCGGGAGCATCCAGTGGCGGCCAGCCTCGCAAGCACTATATCGAAGAAAAACTCAGGTCGACCCGACAGGAGCATACTCCATGGCTGACACGCCGATACCCGATGCTTCGTTTCTCGCGGCCCTGACGACAGAGCATTTCGTGCAGCAGACAGCGATCAGCACGTCCATAAGTGAAATGGCGTCGCGAACGACCATCTACATTATGTCTCTGTCGAGCGCTCTGGTGGCAACGGGCTTTGTTACGCAGTCCTCCGAGTTCTTCCTGCCGTTTGTCGCGGTTGTGCTGCCATCGGTCTTTTTACTGGGTGCCTTTACCGTCTTGAGGTTGGTCGACATCGCCGCTGAGAACATGCAGGCCCATATCGGCATTGCCCGGATCAGAGCCTACTATCGAACTTTGGGCGACGAGGCTGCCTTCCAGTTTTCCAAGGAATTCGGTCGCTGGCCCGAAAATGACGCCGAACCTTCTCTTCGTACTGGGCCTCTCCTGGCGTACCTGACCACTGCAGCGACTATGATCGCATTCATAAATGCCATCGTCGCTGCGGCCGGCGTTACTCTGCTTGCGTTTCGTGTCGGTGCAGAACTATTGCGCGCGCTGTGTCTTGGTGCCGGAACAGCAATCGGCTTGATGACGATTTTCTATTTATACCAGCGCCTTCGGACGAAAGGCATGGTCCGCATTGCCAAACCCTATGGTTCTGAAAAGAGCGTGCTTTGAGCGGGTAACGAATGTGGTGTTTGTCTGAACGCCACCGGCATGGCAATTCCGGTCTCATTGACGACCAATGCTCCACGCTCTTCGCGGGCTGTTCGCAATGGCGAGCCCTTTCGGGATCGAGATATTTGCGCAAACTTTTTTGCCCGGCATGCGTTGTTCGTTCTCCGAGCACAGGAGAAAGCCATGCAGACTAAGTCGCAGACTTCAGCTGAAGCCGCCAAGCAACGCCATATCCAGCGTGGTATCGACGCCAAAGACGAGACGAAGAGCAATGGCAAAATGCAACAAGCGATGCAAGCCGGCGCCCGCAAATATCCCGAGCCGCCTTTTCCCGAGCAGCATCAACCCAAACCGGGGCATGAATGGGCGATCGAGCCCGCTCCGCTCTACGATGCGCCTTACTACCTCGGATCGAAAAAACTCGACGACAAGGTAGCGCTTATCACGGGTGGTGATTCCGGCATCGGCCGTTCGGTGGCAGTCTTGTTCGCCCGCGAGGGCGCCGACATTGCGATCGTATACTTGAGTGAAGACAGGGACGCCGAAGCGACCAAAAACGCCGTCGAAAAGGAAGGCCGGCGTTGCATACTGATAAAAGCCGATGTCAGTGAACGCGAGCATTGCCGCAACGCCGTGGCGCTGACGGTCGAAAAATTCGGCAGGATCGACGTGCTGGTCAACAACGCCGCTTTCCAAATCCATTCCAGTGACTTCAACGACCTGACCGAGGAACATTTCGACACGACGCTGAAGACCAATCTTTACGGCTATTTTCATATGGCGCAGGAGAGCGTGCCGCACATGGAGCCGGGCTCCGCGATCATCAATACCGGTTCGGTGACCGGCATCGACGGTTCCAAACAACTGGTTGACTATTCGATGACCAAGGGCGGCATTCATGCCTTCACGCGAGCGCTTTCGGGCAATCTGATCGGCAAGGGCATCCGGGTAAACGCGGTCGCGCCAGGTCCGGTGTGGACGCCGCTCAACCCTTCGGACAAGGAAGCCGACGACGTCTCGAAATTCGGCGCGGATACGCCGATGAAACGGCCAGCGCAACCGGAAGAACTTGCCCCGGCTTACGTGTTCCTCGCCTCGTCGCATTGCTCGAGTTACATCACGGGAGAGATCCTGCCGGTGGTCGGTGGCTACTGAGGTCGCGGAACGTATTTCATTGCATTGGGCTACCGAGTAGACGGCACGCGACGACGTCGTCTCCAGGGAGACGCTTGCCGTGCTCGGTCGCTTCAAGAAACGCGTGATCGGTGCCGTGCGCCGCCGCTACACGGCACCCGCCACGGCTCCGGAGCAATAGCGCTCCGCGTTGGTCGAAATCCTCGCCCGCGTTTTCAGTTTTCTGAATTTCCGCTTGGAACTCTCCCGCCGGCATACCGTTCAAACATCATTGAGCCGGGAGAACGACCATGCCACGAGGCGACAAATCGAAATACAGCGACAAACAGGAACGCAAAGCCGACCACATTGCCGAAGGCTATGAGAAGCGCGGTGTTTCCGAGAAGGAATCCGAGCGCCGGGCATGGGCGACCGTCAACAAGGACGATGGCGGCGGCAAGAAAGAAGGCGGCTCGGGTCGTGGTAAACACACCGGACACCCCGCGGCCCACAAGGGTGGGAAAAGCGGCGGCAAGGCATCGGCTTCACGGTCAGCCGCAAGCCGATCGGAATCGGCAAAGAAGGCAGCGGCAACCCGCAAGCGGAATGCCGAGCACCATGCCCATTAACTGCCCCGCAACAGGTTCGGAACGCGATGAAACCCAAGCTCGCTAACCAGGTCAGCGGGCAAAGAATTTTCGTCGTGGTGCTCGACCTCGGCGACGAAGGGTTCGGCGCGCTGACAGCCTTCGCAACCGACCAAAACCTCGGCAGTGCCTCTTTGACTGCGATCGGAGCGTTCGGCGCCGCCTTGATCGATCTTAATGCGTGAGGTTGGCAAGCGCCTGCCCGGTTCCTTGGCCATCCATGGCGGATGTCTCTGTGGCAGGATCCGATTCAGCGCCGGGATCGAACCGAGGGTTCACTACTGCCACTGCGATATGTGCAGACGAGCGACCGGCAGCGCGTTTGCAGTTCTTGCCCGGATGCCCTGCCAAAGCCTGACCTGGAATTCCGGAAAGCCAACATATCGAAGGTCTTCGCCGATTGCGCAAAGAGGCTTCTGCCCAGAATGCGGGTCGCCGCTCAGCCTTTGCTACGACGCGTCGCCAACCGAGATCGCGCTGCACGTCGGTACCTTCGATGATCCGGCTCACCTTGTGCCTCGGTACAACTACGGTTCAGCGCAGCGCCTTGGTTGGGTGTGCTGCGGAATAGACCTACCAGACCGCGACACCGAGGAGCGCTGGTAGCGCCGCCTGTTGCGAATGACCCAGATTGCCGATCAGGAATGCGGCCCTTGTCGCCGTGCCCCGAAGTGCGGTCTCGATCTGCCCGGCCTGCCGACGTGGCCAGACCCCGACAATCCCTAAGCGCTAGCCGGTTTTGATCCTTTGGGGGGCCGCATTCTCTATCGCGAGGAAAATCGCTTCGAACAGATCCTCGTCGCGGAAGGGCTTGCCGAGCAAGGGCACGTCGGCTGGCCGATCGGCAATCTCCCGGGCATCGGCATAGCCCGTGATCATGACCGCTGGCCAGTCCGAGCGCAAATTGCGCGCGAAGCGGATCACGTCGACGCCGGATACGAGCGGCATGGCGAAGTCGGTGATAATGACGTCGAACTCGTCGGGAGTGCGCTCCATCATGGCCAGCGCCTCCGCCCCTCCTCCCGCGCAGGTCACCTCGAAACCACGCTGGCGAAGGGACTCGGCGGTCAATTGCCGCAAAACATGGCTGTCGTCGATCAGGAGGATTGATGGGTGCTCCATCCCGGCATCGGCGAACGCTCGTTCAATGTCGGGTTCCACCACAGGATCGACCGGCTGTTCGGTCGATCGTGGCAGCCAGAGTTGCATGGTAGTTCCGCGATTGACGACGCTTTCTATGCGAAGTGTCCCGCCTGACTGCTTCATGAAGCCGTAAACCGTGCTGAGGCCGAGGCCCGTTCCCTTACCGACCGGCTTGGTGGTGAAGAACGGTTCGACGACCTTGGCGACAAGATCGGGGGGTATGCCGGATCCGGTGTCCTTGACGGCGATCAGCACATAGTCGCCCGGCGGAATATCCTCTGTTAGCGTCCCGATCGATCGATTCTGCGCATGCACGGTTATTGTCCCGCCAGAGGGCATGGCGTCACGCGCGTTGAAAACCAGATTCATCAAGGCCAATTCAAGTTGGCCTGCATCGACATGCACCGGCCAGATCGTGTCATCGATCTGCCAGTCGAAACGGATCAACCCCCCCAGCACAGGCGCCACCAATCCATTCATCGTGTCGCCCAGCGCAGCAAGGCGCACCGCTTCCGGCTTCAGGGTCTGGCGCCGAGAGAATGCCAGCATTCGCGCGACAAGGTCAGCGCCTTGTTTTGCAGAACGCCGCGTCAGGTCGAGTACCTGTTGCGCCTGATCATCCAACGCAGCTCGGCGTTCAAGCAGCCCTAACCCACTGAGAATTGCGGCGAGCAGGTTGTTGAAATCATGCGCCAGGCCGCCGGTTAGCTTGCCGATAGCGTCGATGCGCTGGGATTGAAGCAGCTGATCCTCAAGACCGCGCCGCTCGGTGATGTCAAGCAATGTGCCGATGATTTCCGGTTCACGGCCATCTGAGCCGTCCGACATCACGCCCTGGTCGAGAAAGATGCGATACTCGCCATTGGCGCAATGCCAGCGGAACTCGCACGTATAGGAGCCGGTGGTTTTGGCCGCCAGCAGCGCTTGCTTCAATCGCGGCAGGTCGTCGGGATGAACGCGGCTGAGACCGAACTCCGGATCCGATGTCAGGTATTCAGGCGCAAAGCCGGTCAAGCGCTCGACGCCCTCGGTAACAAAGCGCGCCGCGAAGGGCGGCTCGGCTGCCCGAGCATGAAAGCAGACCGGCAACGAATTCAGGATGGCATCCTGCCGTTGCTCGGCGCTGCGCAGCGCGCGTTCGGCCTGAAGCTTGTCCTTGTGCGCCTGCAACGCCTGCGCCAATAGTCCCTGCTCGACCTCCGCCTTGCGCTGGATCTCGAGCGTCTTCTCGTGGAGTTCGACGAAAACCGCGACTTTCGAACGCAGCATGATCGGATCAAATGGCTTGAACACATAGTCGACCGCGCCGGCATCATAGCCGCGCAGCATATGCGCATCCTCCTTGTTGATGGCGGTCAAGAAGATGATTGGGGTGCGCTTGGATTGCTCGCGCTGGCGGATAAGTGCGGCCGTTTCATACCCGTCCAACCCTGGCATGAGGACATCCAGGAGAATGACGGCGAACTCCTCTTTCAGCAGAAAGCGCAGAGCCTCTTCGCCCGATTGGGCGCAGATGACCTCTCCGATAGTCGCGAGCACTTCGCTGATCGCCAGCAGATTGCGCTCATCGTCGTCCACCGCCAGGATGCGGGCTCTTGCCGGCCCTTCGGCAAGAGCTGCCACCTCAAGTTTCCTTACCCTGTTTCTTGCCAGCTTTTGCATCGAACGGCCGTCAGTTCGCTGCCAGGAGAAGTTTTTCCGGGCTCTCGACACGGGATCGGGCACGCCCGATCCAGACACGAAGCAGCGCCAGCAGGAGATCCAGGTCGACGGGTTTGGCGATGTAGTCGGAAGCCCCGGCATCCAGACATTTTTGCCGATCCCCCTTCATCGCCTTTGCGGTGACGGAAATCAGCGGGATATGAGCAATCGCCGGTGTGCCGCGAATCCGCCGCATCGTCTCGTAGCCGTCCATCTCCGGCATCATGATATCGATCAATGCCACGTCGACATCGGGCGCCTGTTCAAGAAGCGCGATGCCATCACGGCCCCGCTCGGCATGCAGAACCTGTATGTCATAGGTCTCCAGAACACTGGTGAGCGAATAGATATTGCGAATGTCGTCGTCGACGATGAGAACTTTCGCCCCGGCGAGATCGGACTTGCCGTTGTGTTCAGTTCCTGCCCAGGCCTCTTGGCGACCTTCTCCCGGCAGCGTTGCCGAAATATGCAGCGCCAATTGAGCGAAGTTCTCCGCCCGCGGTGCTTCCGCCAAGGCCGGGTTCAACGCCAGTACCTGTTCAAGCGCGTCCGGGTGAGGCGTAAAGAACAGCAGCTGCGGCAAGGCTTCGCCGAAGTGGCCGGTGATCTCGTCCAGCGCCTTTGCGTTGTCCTTGGCGGAGCGTCCAAAGCCGAGCACGACGGCATCATAGGAGGCGAGGCCAACGTCTTCTGCATTTGCCGCAACTCGACCGATCGCGGTGACCGACGTTACGCCGTCGCGGATTGCCTCGACCAGCGCCAGACGCCGCTCCGGGTCAGGGTCCACGACCAGAACGCGGCGCTGAACGCGGAGCTTCTTCGAGTGGATATCCTGAAACACCTTCATCAGCTCGTCCGAGGAAACGGGCTTGGTGGAAATGCTGGACGCCCCCTTGCGTGCGAGACTGTCGATGTCTTCGGCACCCGAGATGACATGGATGGGAATTCCCCTCGTCTTCTGGTCATGCCGCAGCAGATCGAAAAGCACCCAGCCATCGATATCCGAAAGCCCGAGATCAAGCGTGATTGCGTCGGGAACGAGCTTGCGGGCCAATGCCAGCGTGCCGGAACCTGCATTCGACAGAACGCCTTTCAGCCCGGCCGACCGGGCGAGGCCGAGCAGCAACCCGCCAAAGGTCGGGTCGTCCTCGACGATCAACACGATCCGATCGGTGGGTAGGATTGAATCGCGGTCGTCGATCAGCTCTGCCGAGGCCGGACTGCTGAGCAGAGCTGTCGCAGCAACCGCCTCCGCCGCCGGAGCCAGGGTCGACTGTACTGTCGTCACGCGGGGGCCGTCGAACGGGATGATGAGGGTAAATGTCGACCCCTTGCCCGGCGTGCTTTCGACCCGCAATTCGCCGCCAAGCAAGCGAGCGATCTCGCGGCTGATCGAGAGCCCAAGGCCGGTGCCGCCATACTTGCGGCTGGTGGTGCCGTCGGCCTGCTGGAAGGCCTCGAAAATCAGCTTCTGTTTGTCTTCTGGAATGCCAATGCCGGTGTCGGTGACGGCGATCGCGAGAGCCTTCACCGGCTGCGTCGCGCCATTGCGGCGGCCGGCCTTTTCAACCCGGAAGTTCAGGCTGACCTCGCCTTCCGAGGTGAATTTGAATGCGTTGGAAAGCAGGTTGAGGACAATCTGCTGCAAGCGTTTCTCATCTGTGCGGACCGTGTCGGGAAGCGCCGGATCGACCTTGATGGTGAAGCCAAGTCCCTTGTCGGCTGCCAGCTGACGAAAAGTTCGTTCCATATGCTGGCGAAGATGCGTCACCGGCATATCGTTGATGTCGATGGAAACAGTGCCCGACTCGATCTTCGACAGATCGAGGATATCGTTGATGAGGCTGAGAAGATCGGTTCCTGCCGAATTGATGGTGCGGGCGAACTCTACCTGTTTTTCGTTGAGGTTGCCGTGCTGGTTGGTCGCCAGCAGGTTTGACAAAATGAGCAGCGAATTGAGCGGCGTGCGCAGTTCGTGGCTCATATTGGCCAGGAATTCGGATTTGTATTTCGACGTGAGCGCCAGTTGCTCGGCTTTTTCCTCCAGCGCGCGTCGCGCCATCTCGATTTCGAGATTCTTGTTTTCGACCTGCTTCTTTTCGTTCTCGAGCAGCTGCGCCTTTTCCTGCAGCTCCTCGTTTGTCGCATGCAGCTCTTCCTGCTTTTTTGTCAGCTCGGTTTGACGCGCTTGCAATTCCGACGTCAGCAGTTGCGACTGCTTGAGCAGGCCCTCCGTGCGCATCGTCGCAGCGATGGTGTTGAGAACGATGCCGACGGATTCCATGAGCTGGTTGAGGAACGACTGGTGTGTGTCACGAAACTCGCCGAACGAGGCGAGCTCGATGACGGCTTTGACTTCATCCTCGAACAGGGCAGGCAGGATGATGACATTGGCTGGCGAGGCGCTGCCAAGACCAGATGTGACCCGAAGGAATTCTGGCGGCACATTGTCCAGCATGATGGCGCGCTTGTCGGCGGCACTTTGCCCAACCAGGCCCTCTCGCAGATCAAGCCGCTGCTTGATGGCAGCCTTGCTCTCGGCGCCATAGGAAGCCGCCAGCTCAAGATAGGATTCCTCCTCGTCGCGATTGGTGACGTAGAACACCCCATACTGGGCGTTCACCAGAGGAGCGAGTTCGGACATGATGAGCCGCGAGACGGTGGCAAGGTCGCGCTCGCCTTGCAGCATGCGCGAAAACCGGGCGAGATTGGTCTTCAACCAGTCCTGCTCGGCATTCTTCAGCGTCTGATCCTTCAGATTGCGGATCATTTCGTTGATGTTGTCTTTCAGCGCGGCGACCTCGCCGGAGGCTTCGACGCTGATCGAACGGGTAAGATCGCCCTTGGTCACCGCCGTCGAAACCTCGGCGATGGCACGCACCTGGGTGGTCAGATTGGCAGCGAGTTGATTGACATTGTCGGTCAGGTCGCGCCAGAGGCCGGCGGCACCTGGCACACGCGCCTGACCACCGAGCTTACCCTCGATGCCCACCTCACGGGCGACGTTGGTCACCTGGTCGGCAAAGGTGGCAAGCGTCTCGATCATGCCGTTGATGGTGTCGGCCAGCAGGGCGATCTCTCCCTTCGCGTCGACCGTCAGTTTGCGCCTGAGATTGCCTTGCGCGACCGCCGTCACGACATCGGCGATGCCGCGCACCTGATTGGTCAAGTTCGTCGCCATCAGGTTGACGTTGTCGGTCAGGTCCTTCCAGGTACCGGCAACACCTTCGACGCGCGCCTGGCCACCAAGCTTGCCCTCGGTGCCAACCTCACGCGCGACTCGGGTGACCTCGCCGGCGAAGGAGTTCAACTGGTCCACCATGGTGTTGATGGTCGACTTGAGCTCCAGGATTTCGCCCTTCACATCGACGGTGATCTTCTTCGACAGGTCGCCGCGCGCCACGGCGGTCGTGACTTCGGCGATGTTGCGCACCTGGCCGGTCAGATTCTCGGCCATCGAGTTCACATTGTCTGTGAGATCCTTCCACGTGCCGGCAACGCCGCGCACCTGCGCCTGGCCTCCCAACTTGCCTTCCGTGCCGACCTCGCGTGCCACGCGCGTGACTTCCGAAGCGAAGGAATTAAGCTGGTCCACCATTGTGTTGATGGTGTCCTTCAGCTCCAGGATCTCGCCGCGGACATCGACGGTGATCTTCTTCGAAAGGTCCCCGAGCGCCACGGCGGTGGTTACCTCGGCGATGTTGCGCACCTGGCCGGTCAGGTTGGCCGCCATGGCGTTGACGTTTTCGGTCAGATCCTTCCACGTGCCGCCGATGCCGCGCACCTGGGCCTGGCCGCCGAGCTTGCCATCGGAGCCGACCTCGCGCGCCACACGTGTCACTTCCGAAGCGAAGGAATTGAGCTGGTCGACCATCGTGTTGATGACGTCCTTGATCTGCAAGATCTCGCCCAGCGCGTCGACGGTGATCTTCTGGGTCAAGTCGCCGGTCGCTATGGCCGTTGCCACCTTCGACACGTCACGCAACTGCACCGTCAAATTGCCGGCCATGGCGTTGACGTTGTCGGTCAGATCCTTCCAGGTGCCACCGACGCCTTCGACATGCGCCTGGCCACCAAGCTTGCCTTCCGATCCCACTTCGCGGGCCACACGCGTGACCTCAGAGGCGAAGGAGTTCAGTTGGTCGACCATCGTGTTGACGGTGTCCTTGAGCTCCAGGATCTCGCCTTTGACGTCGACGGTGATCTTCTTCGACAGGTCGCCGCGCGCCACGGCGGTGGTGACTTCTGCGATGTTTCGAACCTGGCCAGTCAGGTTGGCGGCCATGAGATTGACGTTGTCGGTCAAATCCTTCCATGTGCCGCCGACGCCCCTCACCTCTGCCTGGCCGCCCAGCTTGCCTTCGGTGCCGACCTCGCGTGCCACGCGCGTCACTTCCGAGGCAAAGGAGTTCAGTTGGTCGACCATCGTGTTGATGGTGTCCTTGAGTTCCAGGATTTCGCCTTGCACGGCGACCGTGATCTTCTTGGACAGATCGCCCGACGCGACCGCCGTGGTCACCTCGGCGATATTGCGCACCTGACCGGTCAGGTTCTCGGCCATCGAGTTGACGTTGTCGGTGAGGTCCTTCCAGGTGCCGGCGACGCCGCGCACCTGCGCCTGGCCGCCAAGCTTGCCTTCGGTGCCAACCTCGCGTGCCACGCGCGTGACCTCGCCCGCGAATGAATTCAGCTGGTCCACCATCGTGTTTATCGTGGATTTCAGCTCGAGAATCTCGCCCTTCACGTCGACCGTAATCTTCTTCGACAGGTCGCCCAAAGCCACCGCGGTCGTCACTTCGGCGATGTTGCGCACCTGGCCAGTCAGGTTCTCGGCCATGGAATTCACATTGTCGGTCAGATCCTTCCACGTGCCACCAACACCCTCAACGCGCGCCTGGCCGCCAAGCTTGCCTTCAGTGCCGACCTCGCGCGCCACGCGCGTCACTTCCGAAGCGAAGGAATTGAGCTGGTCCACCATCGTGTTGATGGTGTTCTTCAGTTCTAGGATTTCGCCCTTGACATCGACTGTGATCTTCTTCGACAGGTCGCCCGACGCGACCGCGGTCGTAACCTCCGCGATGTTGCGCACTTGCCCGGTCAGGTTCGTGGCCATCGCGTTGACGTTGTCGGTCAGATCTTTCCACGTGCCGGCGACGCCCTTGACCCGGGCCTGGCCGCCGAGCTTGCCTTCCGTACCGACCTCGCGCGCCACGCGCGTCACCTCGGAGGCGAAGGAGGCCAACTGGCCGACCATGGTGTTGACGATCTTGCCGATGCGCAGGAATTCGCCGCGCAGCGGTCGGCCATCAATTTCGACCATCATGGTCTGCGACAGGTCGCCCTTGGCGACGGCGCCGATAACGCGCGCAACCTCAGCCGTTGGCTGAACCATGTCTTCTATGAGATCATTGACTGAACGGACACTGGATTCCCAACTGCCGGTGGCATTGCGAACCCGGCCGCGCTCGCCTATCCGCCCTTCCTTGCCGACGACCCGGCTCAAGCGCTCGAACTCGCGCGTCACTTGGTCGTTGAGGTCAGCGATCTCATTGAAAGTCTCAGCTATCTCGGAATCGAGGCCTTCATAAACATTGTCGATGCGGACGGAGAAATCGCCGCGCCGGAAGGCTTTCAGAGAATTCAGGATGCTTCGACGGTCCAATTGCTTCTTGGATGCCTGCACGGTCACAGCGCCACTCCCAGCCCTATGGATTTATACGGATAAAGTTGCCCCCGCGGCTAATGGTGGATCGCGCCGCAAGACCCCAAACGCGGCATTTTCAATTTTGTTCCATCGTGCCGTGAATTCCAGGCCGACGATTGCGCCTTGGTTTGAACGCCGGATTTCATGATGCGGTTGTGGATTTATCGGGCTTTAGCCGACCACGACACGCCATCGCCGTTTGCCATTGCCAGAGAGGCATGAATTGCGTTGCGCAACTCGGAAGGCGAGGCAGCCACCCGGTGGTCGAGGCTCACGGCAATTTTCTTGCCGGACATGGCATGGACCATAAGCCCGACAATTCCTCGTCGTCGCAGCGACACTCAGGAAACTTGCGCGGATTCCATCGACCGCAAACGCCGTCGACACAATGTCGTCAGCGCGATTGCCAGCGACTAGGTTTCAAGGTCAATGACTTCGCTTTTCAGCAAATCACCCTCCCAGCGGAAGGCCGACGGCAGAGGCGCCGGATGTCTCGCAAAGATTGCTAGATGCCGGCATCGAGTCTTCGGCGCTGTATCCTGTCCATTCTATGACGGTTGGCCGCGCTGTCGATAGCTCTGCAAGGCTTTGTACGCTTCCAGACACTGATTCACGCGAGCGACCAGATCAGGCAATCGTGCCGTTCATATACGTTTTCCGGTTCACTGTAGTGCCGTCCGCCAACTGAAACAGTCCGCCCGACCAGAATGACGATTGTCGGCCCTTTCACTTGAAGCCCCCCAGATCAGCGAGTGAGTTGTGGCCAACACTCCAACACCTCCGCCATGCTGGCCGCCTCAATCTGCTCACTGAAGCGGGAATGGTAGACTTCCATCAGTGCGTCATGGGTCTGGTCGGCAGAGCTGCAGATGGCATCGGTGACGAGAATGACGCGAAAGCCACGATCGATGGCGCCAAGCACGGTCGCGAGAACGCAAACGTCGGTTTCGCCACCGGTGATCACGAGCGCACGCACGCCGGAGCCACTCAGCAGCGCGTCGAGCCGTCCCTCGGTCCAGGGCGAATAGACATGTTTGTCGACCACCGTCGCCGGCGGTACAAATCGTGCAAGTTGAGGCATCAGCTCGATCAGGCGCGGATCGATGTTGGAAAGGGTTACCTCCGCCCACCGACGATAGTAGTTTGCCCACATTCCCGGCGCCTCGCCCGGGCGGGCGGCAGGAATGAAGCGCGTGAACAGGGTACGGCTGGCATGTCTGGCGACCAGTTCTTCGATCGCCGGGACCACCTTTTCAGCCCACGGCACGGGCCAAGGTCCACCCGGCGCAAACAGGCGCTGCATGTCGACGCACAGATGCAGGCCATCGTCGCCTATTGGTCCGTGAATCAATCCTTGGGCGGCCACTGGTGGATTCCGTCGGGTTTGGGTTACTGGCCTGCCTGCCGCGCTGCATCGGCCTCAGCCACATCAACAGTGTAAAGCAATTCACCGTTTTCGTTGGATACCCTCACAAGCCAGCCGGACAGAGCGTCCGTGCCAGGCTGCAGGTCGGCGAGAAGATCGATTGCGCAGCGGATAGCTTCGGACCGGGCCGCCTCAAGGCTCGCCATCCTCGACGGCGGTATGCGTCGGCTGGTTTCGCCATCGCGATACTCAAAGACATATACGTCGCCGGCGCCGTCGCTTGCAGAGGTTATCTCGACCTGGTCGAAATTGCCGTTGCTGCTCGCGTCATATTCATTGGCTGCGAGATCAAAGGTCGCTGTCTGGACCAGGATTGCCTTTGCGCGGGCAAGCACGTCATCTTCAGCTTGTATCCCGACGTTTGCCATGTCCACCGTAACCCAGTCGCCGCCCTCGCCGCAAAATATCACCCGGCGAACCGACTGCCCGTCTGGCGCCCTGGCATTCACCACTTCGGTCCGAACGACTTGCATGACACTCTCCTGCCTGTGTCTGACAATGTTCATGGTGCGGTTCGGTTCCTGCGGATGCAGGGCGTCGGCCCGGCTGTCGAGACTGACAGGACTTCCCCACCGGACATTCACGGTGCACCGAGCCCCCGCCGCAGGAACAATTCGAACGGAAACGCGTTGCCCTAGCTGGAAACGGGATAAGCGCAAAATGGCCGCGCCACGTGCTGCCTGGAAGGGCTTCTTGAAGGTTGGTTCGGTTACTTGCGGCGTGAAGATTGTCGGCGCAACCAGCGAAGCATCCAAGATCCATTTCAAGATTTTGAACCGCAAGGACGGTCTGCCGGTCAGGAGCGTCTACGCCGACGAGGAGACCGGAAAGCTGGTGGATGCAGCGGATCAGGTGAAGGGTTTCGAGATCGAAAAGGACGAATTTCTCCAGATCGAACCTGACGACATAAAGGCGTTGAAGCTGACGTCGAAGCACACGCTCGAAGTCGGCGAATTCGTATCGATTGACGATATCGATACGCGCTATCTCGAGAAGCCCTACTATCTGATCCCGGCCGACGGCGCCGCAATCGAAGCATACGGAGTGATCCGCGATGCCATGAAGAACAAGGGCGTGGCCGCTCGATCCTGCGTGGTGCTCTACCAGCGCGGCCGCGAAGTGCTGATTCAGCCCTATGGCAAGGGGATGGTGATGACCGAGCTTCGCAACCACAACGAAATGGTTTCGGAAAGCACTGTGTTCGATGGATTGGCCAAGCAGAAATACGACCCCGATCTGCTCGAAATCGCCGGCATGCTTATTGACAAAAAAGTGACGACCTTCGATCCCTCGAAATTTGAAGACACCTATGAAGACGCGCTGATCGCCATGATCGATGCAAAGCGCAAAGGCAAGAAGCTGCCGAAGCCCGCACCAAGGCCACAGGAGAATGTCATCAACCTCGCTGAGGTGCTGGAGAAGAGCCTCAAACAGGAAGGGCTGGCGAGATCCACAAAGAGAGCCTCACCGAAACGCAAGACAGCATAGTTGATAACTGCCCAGCCAGAAGGTCCGCACAGCAGCTCCAGCCGCCCTTAATCGCTCGGAACAATTCTCGCGGTTGCCCGTTGGCCACCAAGGACGATGCCTTATGGCCGAGATCAAGAACGTCGACAGGGCAGCCCTCAAAGAGCCAGAGGCAGCGGATGCCAACATTGCGCTCAAAGGAGCCGGAACGCAGGACTCTGATCGGGCGCCGACAAGCCCCAGGACCGCTGGCCATCGGTAAAAATACATGGGGTGTGAAAAGACCCTTTCGCCTCCAGAGGCGGCGACGCGCGACCTGTGGCGGGCCGAACCCCACGCCCAAGCGAAACCCGGAGAATAGATGTGCCCCCCAAACCAGAGCCAACCGAAGAGCCGCCAGTGGATGCGCCGACGTGGACGCCGGACATACGCGAGCCTGAGCCGGATCTTCTTCCCGACGAAGTGCCAGTTCCTAATCCGGACGAGAACCGTGATCCGCCAAAGCGAGGCGTGGTGACAGACTGAACAACGAGTTTGGTCCGGCATCCTCCTGCAAAGGCGTTTATCTCGCCGCCGGGTTCAAGATCGCCAGTGAAATGCGACTGGATTTGGCTGCGCCGAATGCTTGACGGATTTGGTCTCGATGGTGTGGACCTGTCGACGCCTCGCCAAGCCTCATTTTCCAAGTATCTGTTCGAACGTGCATTGCTTCGGGCTTTTGTCAGGACGCCATCGCAGAAATTTGGTGCCATGACGGAAACGATCGCCGGTGACATGATCGAACCGCACCTCCGCCACCAGTTCGGGCCGCAATGGCTCCCATTGTCCACTTCTTTCCGTGCTCCACCGACTGGGACCGCCCGGCGCTTTTCCCGTGAAGCCAGGAGCCGATCGCAAAGCTTCAAGTTGTCGCGTAAGCTTGGCCCTGTCCTCCCGGGCGATCGTCGAAGTGAACCCGACATGGTCGAGTTGCCCCTGGTCATTGTACAGGCCAAGCAACAGGGAGCCGACTTCACGCGAATTCGCCAGGTAGCGGAACCCTCCGACGACACAATCGGCCGTGCGCAGGCGCTTGACTTTGACCATGGCGCGCTCGCCGGGTCGATATTCGTCATCGAGAAGCTTGGCAACGACCCCGTCGGTCGAACCTTGTCCGGATTGGCCAAGCCATCTGCCTGCCGCCGCCAAATCACGCGTCGCCCGAGACAGTTCGAGATCCTTTCGCGCGGCCGACTTTACGAACAGTTCGAGTGCAGCGCGCCGAACCGAGAGCGGCTGCTGCATCAAGGCGCCCTCGGAGGTCGCCAACATGTCAAAGAGGATCAGCTTTGCCGGCGTCGCGACCGACAGTTTCCGGATCCTGCTTTCCGCCGGATGCAGCCGCATCTGCAAGGCGTCGAAAGAAAGAGAGCCTGCAATTTCGATGACGATCTCACCATCGACCACGAACTCTTTTGTTTTCAGTTCATGCAACATCGCGACGACTTCCGGGAAATACCGCCCTAACGGCTTGCCGGATTTTGCACGCAACTCCACGGCCGCGCCGGATTTAAAGGCCAGGCAGCGGAACCCGTCCCATTTGGGTTCGTATTGCCATCGGCCAGCATCGGCCGGCAACGTGTCGGCAGCCTTTGCTTCCATCGGCGCCGTGCTCAACGCCACGCCGAAAGACGATTTTACACTCGTCGGCAGATCGCGAGAGATGGCAGATTCGCCCGTCATGAAAGTTCCGTGGACAACGATGGAGATCGACTCAACGCAGCACTGGTGCCGGCTTTGGAAAAAATCATGCTCCAACAGGGTTAGGTCATGATGAGATTTCAACCAATCTCATCATGACCTGGGACGGCCTACTCGGCAGCCTGCATGTTGATCTTGCTTTCCGCCATTTCGGTGAGCTTGCGATCGGTCGCCTGCTCTTCCTTCAGGTTCTTGGCCAATACGTTGGCGCAGTCACTGCGGCCAAGCTGCTTGGCCCAGGCGATGAGCGTGCCATATCTGGTCATCTCATAGTGTTCGACCGCCTGCGCCGACGCTATCAGCGCCGCGTCTAGAACCTCCTTGTCGTCGACGTCGCCGCTCACATCGTCGGCTTCCTCCAGAATGCCGTCTATCGCCGGGCAGTTGACCTCCTTGGCCTTGACGCCATGCAATTCGAACACCTGTTCGACGCGCTCGATATGGCCTTTGGTCTGCTCGAGGTGTTTTTCGAATCCGGCCTTCAATTGCGGATCGGTTGCCTTGCCGATCATCTTCGGCAGCGCTTTCTCGATCTGCTTTTCGGCGTAATAGATGTCGCGCAGCGTGTGCACGAAGAGATCGTCGAGTGTCTTGATGTCCTTCGAAAAGAAGCCCATGGCCTTACCTTTCATTGTGCAGAAGTTCGGGTTCGGCGGCGGCTTGCCCGCCACCCGCGGAGGCCGGGAACTCGTCCCGGCTTGCTGGTCAACGCACCGGTGCTGGAGGAGTTCCTGATTCCGAGCCGGCCGTTACTCCTTTTGGAGACGCTGCGGTCCATCTCCGGAGGAGCTTTGACCCGATCACACGTTCCATGGTCCAGCGAGGACCCTCAGGCGCACGCCGGCGCGGAAAAACTGACGGCCAGGAGAGCCGAAACGTGCTGTGCGCCGCAAGCTCTCGCAGGCGATGGCTGCCTCGGCAGATGCAATGCCAGCGTCGGGCGCGCACTATTGTCGGGAGAACTCTTGGTCAAGTATGCGAAGGCCCTCTTCATATTTGGCCGCCGACGCTCCGACCTGCCTCGACTGCCAGATGTTGTCCTCCAGATCGGCGCGTTTTACGGGGAGCGCCACTGGGTTCGACGCAGCCCGCCGGACAAAGGCGAAATACTCCTCATCCGGCCTGCGCGACATGGCATCGACCGCCGCGGCAATTGTCGGTCCGAAGCCTGCTTCTTCGAGCTTGGCGCGGGTCCAGCCTTCGCCTTTCTCCAGAACGTCATGAAGGTAGGCAACAGTCTTCTGATCGATTGTCTCGACGGCGTCGACGATACGGCGGCAATGCTCGATGTAGGGCCGCCCGGTCTTATCACGCTGCGACGCGTGAACCTCCTCCGCAATCTTTGCCGCCTGGTAGAAAATGCTCATCGCGCCTGTCGTTACCGTGATTGTCTCTGCCTGATGAAACCTATTCGACGATATGTGGCGTGTGTCGCTTGTCCTCGGCAGGATCGACATCGATACGGGCCTTTTCCGGATCGAAAGCGCCGTGACCTGCAATAGCCAGAGCAGCCGCATCGGGCGTTTCGTAGGCCCACATGAAATCATCGGAAGAACTGCCGACGGCGTGGACACGCCAGTAGCTTGCGGTGCCTTTGAGCGGGCACCGGGTGGTGGTGTCGGTCTTTTCGAAAAGATCGAAATAGATGTCCTCGAAGGGGATATAGAAAACGGGCTCGTGCCCGTCTTCACGCAGGACCTTCGCCCGCTCCGTAGCTGCGACGATGGCGTCGGAAAACCGCACCGTCACCGTGCCGGAAAACGGTTCTATGGCCAATCGGCCAAGGTTTTGCTGTGAAGTTGCGCCTGAAGTTTGCATCTGAATTTCTCCCTGGCGATTACCGCAAGATCGGTCATGCCTGGAGACGAAATGCGCGGCGGCGCTTCAGGTTCCGGCATGTCCGATGAAGCTGAATGGCAGCCGGCCTTAAAGCGCCTACCGCCTGCCGTATCCAGCAGTACTCGTCAGTAAGGCGCGGTAAAATGCACGTCCAACCCATTCGAAGACTTTGGAAGGACGACACGGTCGTCGCTTCCGTGGAGCGTCAGGGCTGGCACCGAAATGATCTTCGCCGCCACTTGCCGGCGGGCGAGTTCGTGGCTGGAGATGCTCCAGCTGTTTGGCCGTCGTCAGCTGCCGCCTCATGTACGGGCTCCGGGGCGGCCTCAGTTGCTGCCAAGTGGGCCGCAAGGTCCCTATAGACCTTGTCCCTGCCGCCATCGTGTTTAGCGATCAGGCCAAGTAGGTCATGACGGCTTAGCTTTGCAATCTTCATTAGGAATTCGAATTCGTGCTTCGGAATCGAGGCTGCTAAGCGATCGAGTTTGGCCCGCCGGGTCTCTTTGGACACATGTGCTCCTATGTATCCAGGCAGCATGCGAGGCACGTATTCGGAGGCCCGCCATTGTCTTGATGGCGGGCCTTCGGGCGGCCGAAGCCGCTAGGTCCATCGGCTACTTGTTGCAATTTTGCACGGTCGAGGTCGTTGCGCCACTTGCAGTGTTGTTATCGATGTCATTGCCTGCGGCGTCCTTGCAACGGTCGGTCATGCCGTTCGATTTTGTAGTCGAGTTTGTGGAATTCGGATCGGTTGGCACGGCCGCATTCCCGCTTCCAGTGCCATTGCCAGCGGCGCCGCCGCTGCCAACAGTTCCAGTACCAGTTCCATTACCCGTGCCAGCCGTGCCGCCAGCACCCGTTCCATTTGTCTGCGCCAGGGCGGAACCGGCCAAGGCAATAGTTAGCACCGACGCGGCTAGAATTTTCTTCAACATTGGAGTCTCCGTGTTTGAATCGCCGAATTGCGATCGCTTTCCCAACGACAGGTTTTTCTCATTGTTCCCGGCGTAATGGATTGTGATCCGCAGCAGCCTTCGTCGAGGTGGATACTCTTGCCGGCGCACGAATTGTGATGAGACCTGACAAGGCAGGATGGGCTTTGTTCAACACCAAAGCGATATGTTGGGCGCGGCTGCATGCATCCGACGCGGATCGCGATGCGGAATGTGGGCAAGACGGGTTACAACAGAAGCGGCGATCAGAGCTGCGAGCGAACCGGCCGCCTTGATGTTAATCTGATGGTTGAATCTCAAGACCATTCCGACGCAGGAGCAGAACGCATGCCGGCTCGAACCGAAGGATTTACAATCGCTCTGGCTCACAACGGGGATGCACGAACGCAGGCGGCCGCTGCGCTCTATCGACACAACATCGAACAAACCGGAATCGATGACCGGGCAGTGATCGGCGCGGAGCTTACCGACCCCTCGGGAAAGATCTGGGGTGGAATTTGGGGCAGAACGGAACTGGGGCTCCTGTTTCTCGACATGTTCTTCTTGCCTGAAAAATTGCGTGGCCGATCCTATGGATCACAGCTTCTTATGGCGATCGAGGAGGAAGCCTTTAGGCGTGGATGCAAGAGAGCCGTCGTCGAGACGAGCAGTTTCCAGGCGCCTCAATTTTACCGGCATCATGGGTTTGAGGAATTCGGCAAGGTCGAATTCGTTATTCTAGGACACGCCCGCATCTTCCTTCGCAAGAACCTGCAGTAATCTTTGCGGAGGCGCCATCTGCACGAACGGCTGTTCGCCGGCAAAACGCCGGCGCCTTAGCCCTCCCAGCCGTAGCCATCTACTCCCGAAGGTCCTTTTGCCCTTTCCATCCAGGAAGCTCGGTCATCGGGCATAGCAGCCGCGGTCGCGCCGGATCGGAGATATCGAGTTTATCCCAGGGAATGCGGTACAGGCCGTCGCGGCGGCGCAGCCGAAGCAGGTCGAGCATCGCGATGCCGATGGTCGAGGCCGACAGACGCTCGAACGCGGCGTAGATGCCAACGTGGAATTCAGTGACGACGAGCTCGTCGCCACGCTGTTCGGCGAGAATCTCTTCGATGTGACCGATGCTCTTTCCGCGCTGCGAGAGCACGCGTCGCCCGGCAAGATGTTCGAGGTTGACTGTCCTCATCATCACGCTCCTGGGATGCGCCCGATGACATGATCGCGCAACCAGTCCTGCCAGGCGAAAATCGACGTCTCGCCCACCTCGATGTCACATTCGATGTCGAGCCCGTTGTCCTGCACCTTTTTCCACGCAATCCTGTGTGGCTCGGCGTGGCGTTTGCCACCCACCCTCGTCGCCAGTTGCGCCATCCATTCCCCGGGCCGCGCGCCAAGGCGGCGCGCCAAAGTGATGGAGCCGAGTTCTATCGCGACAATCCTTGGTGGTTTGCCCCGCCGCAACTCGGCCACCACTCCGTCGACCTTGCCGATCTTGACCCGCCGGCGGTCGAACACCTGCTTGTCCAGGAGATCACGCATCAATTCCATCATGTGCCTCCGAATATCTGCAGCGGAATCGTCACCACGGCGAGCACGAAGGCAAGCGCGATAATGAAGACAACGGCGGCATTCGAAATGATGCCGTTGCGATGTTCGCCGACATAGCGTTCGTCATTCAGCAGGAAGAGAAATGGAACTACCGTCAGCGGAAGGCTCGCCGCCGTTACCGCCATGGAAAAGATGGTCAGCCTCAGTGGGTCGAGGCCAAGCATGATCGGAATGGCGGCCAAAAACAATGATGCCGTATAGACGGCACTGAAGCCCGGATCATCGCGCGGCTTGCGATCCTCACCCCACGTCCAGCCAAAGCCCTGTGCCACCAGATATGCCTGTTGCAACCCGACTTCGAGTGCGGCGCCGAAACAGGCAATGGCGAGCGAGGCAACGAATAGAACGAACCCCCAGAAGCCGAATATAGGGATCAGCATCAACGGCAGTTGGTGATAGTCGTCCACCTGGTCGATGCCGCGCGTCGCGAGAACGAGAGCAGCGACGATCAACACGCCGATCGAAATGGTCCCACCGAAGGTCATGCCCAGCCCGGCGATGGCACGATTGGCCCCAAGGTGGCTTTCATCCCATTTGTCCTCGATAGCTCCCGAGGAATAGAACATGAAAAGATAAGGCGATATCGACGCGCCGAGAATGCTGGCCGCCATGAACCAGTAATTGATGGCATCGTGAGCCGGCAGCGAAGGCACGGCGCTGCCAGCGACCGCTGTCCAGTCGGGCTTTAACATCACCGCACCAACCACGAAGCACAGCGTCACGAGGCCGAGGACCGAAACGCCTTTCTCGATAAAGCCAAACGTGCCTTTCCACAGCAGCAGCCATGCCAGCAACGCCACCGGCAGTGCCCACCACTGGAAGCCTATGCCGGTGGCAAGTTCGAGTGCGATGGCCACACCGCCGATCTCAGCGGACAGCACCATGAAATTGACGAGAAGGACGACGAGCAACGGCCATAGGAAGACGTTGAACCCAAATCTTTCACGAATGCCCTCTGAGATCGTGTGATGGCTCATCGCGGCGAACCGACCGGCCATTTCAACCAAAAAGATGATGCATATGGTGCCGAGAACTATGGCCCAGATCAGCTGGAATCCGAAGGCGGCACCCGCCTGCGCCGCCGTAGCCATCGACCCGACTTCGAGGAAACCTCCGACACTGGTGACGACGCCAAGCGATATTTCCAGAAGCTTCTTCACGGTTTTGGTCCGAAAGCGCTGGTGTAAGCGGCGGCGAGCGAGCGCATGGCCGCCCGAAGATCCTGTTGTGCGCTTTTCACCTCAGTGCGATTGTTCACCCGCAATCCCGCCTCGGCATGCGCCACCGCCACCGACAAACTGTTGACTGCTGCCGTCAGTCCTGCTCGCCCGGCTGGTTCAGCGGTCTCGGCCGATCGAATTTGCGCCTCGACATCGGCCAGCGTTTTTCCGACCGAGTGCAGTGCGGCCGTGGCATAGGCGGACGGTGCCGCTCCCTCCACCCAGGCATCCAGTACCATCGATACGGTCTGTGCCGCGGAGGCCGCTGTTCGTGATTGCTGCGCCACCTGATTGGAAGACGAGCATCCGGCCAACCCGGCTAGCATCAGAAGCAAGCACAGCCAGCCAACCGGAAAATGACGGTCGTTATGGGGTACAGCGCGCGTTGGATGCGCCACGCGGATTTCCTCCCCGGCCCGAACCAACTGCGTCCGGCATCAATGATCTAGAGCGCTCGGAGAGCTCGTCAAACGAAACCGACGACGAGCCTGTGAGGTCGGCTAGTCCAACGTAACAAAACGCTCCATCCCGGACAGCCGTTAAAAGAGGGGGGCCCGCGCTTCTCTTTGGCGCGGAGAAGCGCGGGCAGATCGGGCTGAGGGGATGACCCGATCGCGCAGCATCAACATGGGAGGGCAACAACGCTGCACGGTTCGAACTTCCAACTGGGCCACTTGTTCCAACTTCAACTGATCCGTTCTGAGTACTCAATCCATGCGTTCGGGGGGCCTTTTTTTGAAGGTAGGCCATGGCGAGTTCTCATGGCGTAGAACGGTTTTTGTCGCAACGGCTCTCTATGAATGCGCGCAAGGACCGCGACGACGACCGTCGCCTGACCGTCATGACAGCGCACGACCAATCCAGCCCAAACGCCGCGGAACAATTGTGCCCACTCGTGGTTCCGATGGCACGAAGATGGAGGATATGATGACGGACGCCAAACTCGCTGTGGTGACCGGCGCCTCGAGTGGCATCGGAAGGGAACTCGCAAAGCTGTGCGCTAAAGACGGTTACGACCTGATCATCGCCGCCGACGAGCCGGCTATCCGGCAGGCGGCAGAGGCACTTGAGACCCGCAATGTAACGGTCGAAGCCATTGAGGCCGATCTGGCGACCGTCGAGGGCGCCGATCGGTTGATCTCCCAGATCGGCGATCGCGATATCGACCTGTTGTTTCTCAATGCGGGACGCGGGCTCGGCAACGGCTTCGTCGACCAGGACTGGCGAAAAGTCCGCCGGATCATCGACACCAATGTCACCGGAACGGTCTATCTGGCGCATGAACTCGGCGCCAAGATGGCCCGGCGAGGCCGCGGGCGCATCCTGTTCACCGGATCGATCGCCGGCTTCATGCCCGGCACATTCCAGGCCGTCTACAACGGCACGAAGGCGTTCATCGATTCCTTCTCGATCGCGCTCCGCCATGAGCTGAAAGATAGCGGCGTGACGGTCACCGTGCTGATGCCCGGCCCCACGCAGACGCGATTCTTCGAGCGCGCTGAAATGATGGATACCAAGGTCGGCTCCGATGAAAAGGACAATCCGGCCGATGTCGCCAAGACGGGTTACGAGGCGATGATGGCCGGTGATGAACAGGTCGTCAGCGGTTGGAAAAACAAGCTGCAGGTCGCCGCCGCGCATGTCACGCCGGCAGGCACCTTGGCCGAACAGCACCGTAGGATGGCCGAGCCTGGGTCGGCGTCCAGCGACTGAGCCAATATTCGCGTCAAAGGGCTGGCATTCCCAAGGCCGCATGTGCTGCGCGAGGCAATCTATCGCTGCCGCAGGGGCGGCACCATCTCGGTTCCTGGCGTCTATGTTGGTCTGGTCGATCACATCCCGTTTGGCGGCGATGAATAAGGGACCGGCTTTCCGGATGGGCCAGACGCATACGCAACGCTACCTGGAACCTTTATTGGCCATGGTCCAGAACGGCGCAATCGATCCCTCCTTGTGATTACCCCCGGGCCGATCTGAAAGCAGGGCCGGATCTCTACAAGACGTTCCGCGACAAGCAGGATGGCTGTATCAAAGTCGTGACGCGGCCTCACAGCTAAGACGGGCAAGGCGACCGACACTCACTGCAATCACAAGGGAACATTCGCGTCGACGGCCGGTTAGGTGCCACTTCCGTAACGGTCACCTGCCGTCAAAGCGAGCCCATGATGAACCACGACCAGCATGACAATGTACCAGACGCAGCGCGCAGACTTGTCGTCGGAAGCATGGCGGGAGGAATTCTCGCCGCTTATGCTTCCACGCGTCAGCCGATACGGGAACAGTGCCTGCTAAAGCAGGCCCTGCGAGCCCGATGCTAAAACAGAATCCGGTGACGCAATATCACCAGCCGCCTTTCAAGCCACAGGAACAGAAGTGGCCGGGTTTGGCCAGCAAAATGGTGCCGCGCCCGGACCACGGCGAAACGACCTACAAAGGATCAGGCAGGCTTGCCGGCCGCAAAGCGCTGATAACCGGCGGGCGATTCCGGTATTGGTCGTGCGGCGGCGATTGCATTCGCGCGCGAGCGTGCGGACGTTGCTTTCTGCTACCTCCCCGAAGAACAGGAAGACGCCGACGAACTGGTGGACCTAATAAAAGCGGCAGGTCAAAAGGCTTGCCGGCGATATCCGCAATGAGGCCTTTTGCAGAAAGCTGGCCGATGAAGCAGCAACGACCCTCGGCGGTCTCGACATCCTGGTCAGCAACGCTGCCCGCCTCACTCGAGTCCACGGTCCTCAAAAAGGGCCGCCAAGCCACCGCTCCTTAGGCGTGGTGGGCTTTCAGACTGTCTACAGGAGGAACCAATGGCTGGCGATGAAATAGAAAGAAGGCGACTGCAGATGTTGATCGAACAATATCTGGAGACCCGTAAGCGACGGCACGATTTCGTGTCGATCGCGAATGCCGAACTCGCGATCAAGGCGGTCATGCCGCATTGCCCGGTGTCAAACGCAGCGTTGGCAGAGATGATTGCCGCTGGCGCCGTCACTTACGGCCTTGGCGTCCTATTCGACGCGAAGCAAACCGAGGGCGAACTGCCCGTTGTTTGCTAGGCTCATCGCCTGACCAATCGTCGCGCGGTCGCGAAGTTTCGCCCAGCTCTGGAATACGCCAGACCGGGAGCATGCCAATCGTGCCGGCCGGATCGCAGGCACTTGCCGGCGACGTCGTCTCGGGCCTGGACCCGAATGTCGTCGCATATCTGATGAAAAACCAGTGTCTTTGTGCAGTTACCGGGCTTCTCGTTGGGTTGGCACCGTTCCGCTGTCCTGGTGTCTTGCCAAAGCTGTCGGTTGAACACCGAGCATATTTCGCACGGCCTCGACCAGCGCGGCAGCCCACACGGGTTTTGACAGCATCTTGTGATGACGCAAATCCTGCGGAATGTCGGATGTTGTGTACCCACTGACGAAAATAAACGGAATTCCGCGTTGCGCTAGAAGAGGGACAAGGGCAGCGCTGGTCTCGCCGCCGAGACCAATGTCCAGGACCGCGGCAGATATGACTTCACTCTCGATCAGCTTTTTCGCGCGAGCAACGGACGGCACTGGCCCGGCGATGGCGAAGCCGGCCTCTTCCAGAATTGCGCGGTGCTCCTCCGCGACCAGCCATTCATCTTCGACGATAAGGATACGAGATGCAGTCACGTTTCGCTCTCCCGATGATCAAACGGAAACTCAATCCGCAAGCTCAAACCATCGGAACCGAAAGATGTTTCAAAATTTCCGCCAAGCCGATACTCAATTTCGCCCTTCACCAGCGAAAGACCAAATCCCGTCTTCTCAGGCGGAATGACAGCGGGACCGCCGCTTTCTAACCATTCGAGCTGAAAACCGTGATCCGACGCCGACCAAGTCACGGACACCACGCCGTTTGGCACGGACAAGGCGCCATATTTTCCAGCATTCGTGGCAAGTTCATGGATCACCATGCCAAGCGACAGGCCCTGCTGAGGCTTGAGCCGAATGTCCTCGCCTGTGGTGTTGATGCGTTCCAGCCCGAACGGCTCGACTTCCTGCCGCACGATTTCCTCTACCGAGACCTCTTTCCAGCTTTCACGCGAGAGCACTCCGTAGGCCCGGGCCATGGCGCGCAGGCGACCGATGAGCGCTTCGGCGAAAGCCTCCGAAGAGGGAGCATTTTTCAGGGTCTGACTGGCAATGCTGACCGTAACAGCCAGCATGTTCTTGACCCGATGGTTGAGTTCCGAGATCAATACCCGCTGGTGGGCTTCGGCTTCAGCCATGGTCGTCACATCGACAAAGGTCACCACCACGCCCTGGATTTTCCGCGCGCTGTCGCGGTAGGGGATCAGCCGTACGAGATAGTGGATGCCGTTGCTATCGCGCGGCAGCTGGTGCTCGATCATCTCGCCGGCCCTGAAAACCTGGGCAATATGGTCGCGCAGGTGCGGATAATCGAGCCGGCTGGCAAGATCGGTCAGCGGTCTTCCGATGTCGGTCGGCAGCAAGTTGAAGAACGAAGACGCCGCCGGCGTGAAGCTGCGGATAACCAGCTTGGTATCGAGAAAAACAGTCGCGATCTGTGTGCTCTCGAACAGGTTCTTCAGATCGCTGTTGGCACGATCGAGATCCTCGATCTTGGAAACCAGTTCGGCATTGATGGTGTTCAATTCCTCATTGAGGGACTGCATTTCTTCCTTGGAGGCCTCGAGCTCCTCATTGGAGGACTGGGCTTCTTCGTTGACCGAGACGAGTTCCTCATTGGAAGATTTCAACTCCTCCAACGCGGTCTCATATTCTTCGATCGTCGATTGCAGGCGCTCGCGCGTATCGCGGAGCTCGCGTTCGAAATCAGCAATCCCAGATGCCACCGGCTGTCGAACCTTTAGAGCCTCCAGCCGCGGCTGCGGCTGGCCCACCGGCTCGAACAGGACGAGAAACAGCGGCTCGCCGCTGCCGCGATCAGTCAAGGGCTCGATCGTCAATGTGACGAATTGGACACGATCTTCATCTTCTTCAATGGCTATCGCTTCGCGCACAACCGTGCGCCGGCCCTCGGCGGCTTCCCGCAAAGCGCCGCGCAATTCCAGACGCAGGCCGCTGCGTGCCATTGTGAGCAATTGTCTGCTCGGCACCCCTTGCGGCGGCTCGAGATATTTGCCGGTTCGGACCGAGTAATAGACGACATCTCCATCACCATTGACGACGACGTGAGCCGGAGCGAAGCGTTCGAGAACCTGCGCTTCAACGGTTTGCCTTAGGGAATAAGACAAGCCGCGGCGGGCATGTGTGTCATTGGCGCTGGAAAAGTTGGTTGCAGGCGCAGCATTCAACAAGATCGGCAGCCGCGGCGGCGCCGAATGTTCTCGTGCCTTGAAGATCCGTTGTTTCTTGTCGACCGGTGCAAACAGGTCGGCATGCTGGCTTATGCTTTCGGAGGTGCCAAGGAACAGATAGCCACCGGGCTTCAGCGAATAGTGGAAGGTCGGAATAACCTGCTTTTGCACATCGGGGCCGAAATAGATCAGCAGGTTCCGGCACGACACCATGTCCATGCGCGAGAAGGGTGGATCGCGGATGACGCTGTGCGCCGAGAAGATGCAGAGATCACGTACGCTCTTGCTCAAGATGAAACTTGTGCCGTCATTGCTGAAGAAGCGTTCGCGACGTCCAGGCGAAACGCCCGCAAGCAATGACTCCGGATAGCGCGCCGAACGTGCGATGCTCAGCGCCGCGTCATCGATGTCCGTGGCGAAAATCTGGATGCGCGGCACAGCCGAAAGTGTATCCATATGCTCGCGCATCAGCATTCCGATCGAGAAGACTTCCTCGCCGGTTGCGCAGCCGGGCACCCAGACGCGGATCGTATCGTTGGCGTCCTTGCCTTCGAAAAGTTTGGGGATGACGGTTTCTTCCAGGGTCTTGAAAGCGTCCGTGTCGCGGAAGAAATTTGTCACGTTGATCAGCAGGTCGCGAAACAGCGACCGCACTTCCTCCGCATTTGAACGAAGCAACTCTATATAGGCATCGATCGCGGTGTTCTGTGTTATTTGCATGCGTCGCCTGACGCGACGCAAGAACGTCTTGGCCTTGTAGCCCGAGAAATCATGTCCCGAATGGCTGCGCAGGATCGCGTAGATTTCTTCCTGGCCCTTGCGGAGTTTCAAAGCACTGGCCTTGCCATCGTCAGCTTCAAGCTCGTCGAGCAGTTCAAAGCTGTGGGCAAATTCCATGAGTTTCGCACCCATCTCATCGGCCGGGATGGCGATATCGATCAGACCGGAACTGATCGCGCTGCGCGGCATGTCGGGATTGCTCGGACCCGACTCGTCGGAGAGTTGCGCCAGCGTCAGGCCGCCATGCTCCTTGATTGCCTTGATGCCCAACGTACCGTCGGAATCGCCGCCCGACAGGACGACGCCGACGGCGTATTCGCCCTGATCCTCGGCCAGCGCGCTGAAAAAGATATCGATGGGCTTGCGCTCCCTGGACACCGAATTCGGTTGGCGCAGCTTTAGGCTGGAATTTTCGATGGTGAGGATCGCGTTGTGCGGCATCACGTAGACGGTGTCAGGATGGATATCCATTGCATCTTCAGCGACACGAACCGGAATTCCGGTGTAAAGCGCAATCACTTCGTGCAGCAGACTTTCCCGTTCCGGGCTGAGATGCGTGACGATCACGAACGCCATCCCGCTCGAAGACGGCATCCCGCGAAAAAATCCCTCCATGGCGGCAATGCCGCCCGCAGAGGCGCCAATACCGACTATGGGGAACCTCGGCAGCTTTTGCATCAATTGTCCTGCTTCAGTGAAATGCAACGCGTTAGCGCTGATTTCGATCCAATGTGTAAACCGTTCCTGGTCGAATTCCCATCCCGCACCGCCGATAGCACGGAACCGATGGACGCGACCGCCGTTTAAAGCCCGGAGGGCTGCTATGTTATTAGGCATGCGAATTCTGCTCGTCGAGGACGAATTCTTGCTGGCAAGCGAACTTGCCTCTTATTTCAGCGATTGTGGGGCGACCGTTTTGGGGCCGGTGTCGTCAGTCAGCCGGGCTCGACGATATATCGATTCAGCGGATGGGGCGGTGCTGGACATCGACCTCAACGGTGAGACTGTTTTTCCCCTCGCCGATGAGCTGACGGACAGAGGCATCCCGTTCGTATTCTTCTCCGGAAACGATCAGATCACCCTGCCGGAGCGGTTCCGGTACACCCAAAACCTCTCCAAGCCGGCCGGGTTCAGGACGGTTGCCGGGATCCTCGCCGCGCAATCAACAGCGCTTGGCGAAGACAACGTTTTCCGCGCTCTTCCAAAACTGAGGCTGTCCGCGCGGCTGCTGCTGGGCGACCCACAGGCGGCCGATCGCCTCGTCGAACGGACATTGAAGGCGGCGCTGGAGGAGCGGTTGTCGACGCGGCATGACCTTCCCTTGAGCGAATGGCTCAATACGCTCATGGAGGAGGTGCTCCGCAACGACAGGTCTGGAATCATGAATTAAGATTGTCCGATGGTTTGCCGCAGGCCGCCCTGTCGACCGCCCCCGCTACGGTACCCCTCCCCAAGAGCGCTTCGCTTCGTCTTGCAAATACGGCCGCATTCCTGCTAGAAATCGTCGTGGCCAAACCTCCGCAAACCAAACCTGACTCATTCCGCGATCCTGTTGAGGGCGACGCACTCGCAGCGTTGCTCGACGAAATCGCGGAAGAGGAAACACCTGAACGGCTGTTGAAACTCGCCCTTGAGCTGCAGCAGCAACTGCTGTTGTCAAAGCAGCTGAAAAACCCCAACTGAACGGCCTGCAGCTAGGCATCTTGATTTGCCTCGAGTTCCACGATGGCGTCATCGCCTCGTTCGCCAGACCCCTGGTGCGGTAATCTTTCAGCGCTCGATGTGGGCGAAAGCCAGTCTCAATAGCTCAGCCGTTCTGCGCCCAGAAAGCCCTGATCCCATCATGGCGCCGATGAGACGACCTGGAAAATCAGGGCCGACTTGGGTCGCAGCCCGAGGTCGATCACTGCTGCCCTGGCATCTCGGTATTTTCTTGCGGGCTCTTTTTGACGCCGGCCGCGGGTGATGTCTCGGCGGGGGCATTGCCGCCTTGGTTCTGTTCCGGGGTGCGCTTTACCGGCGATGTCTGCCACGATCCGCCTGAAAGGGGTATGAACACAAAGAAGGCTAGCAGGGCGACGAAGATCACAGCCGCAATGACGACGCCCCACCCGAGTACATTTCGGGTGCCACGCTGTTCTTCCTTCCGGGACACATGCTCCGTCATCACTGGACTCCTTTGTGTCATTCGATGAGATACAAATTTATCGTGCAGATCGACCGCACGGTCTGCTCTTCCCCGACGCGTTCCGCCGGCACAGCCGAAGAAGCTGAAGCTAATCTTCTCCAGCTTTTCGGCTGCCTGGTTTGGCGGCCCGCTTGGGCGCTTTCGGCACTGTCGGTTGCCGCTCGGGTGCAGGCGGATTGATCGCCTCGTGCGCCAAACGGGCTTTGCGCAATCGCGCCGTTTTCTCTTCCCGCGCTTTACGCTCGGCTCCATTACGCCTTGTGCGTAGAGGGTGGCTCGTGCGTCTCTGTCGTTTGCGGATCCACTGGCCGCCATAGTCAGCCCTCCGCCTTGTAGTTTCTTGCTTCCTTCTTGGCGCCGTCTTTGCCGTGCTCGGCTGCAAGCTCTTTGGCCTGCCCGGGTGACACGTCGGTGGCTTCGGCCAACTTGATTGCCTCTTTTCCAGAGAGATCACTGTCCTTTCGCGTGGGGTTCCTTGTCATCGCAGATCTCCTATCAGAGCCCAAACGACCGGACCGGCGGTGTGTTCCGTGGAACCTTCGATAGTCCACCGATTGAGGCGGGCTATCGCGCTTCCGTCAAACGAGCGAAAAGGTTCTGATGCGGACGGACAAGATACACGATCAGCTTCAAGGCCTTTCGAACTGCTAGGCAAGCCGGGTTATGGCCGGGCTATGACCGTGTGGGACGCGTGACACACGGACGGGTTCAGGCATCGATGCCAGGCGCTAGTTCTCGCCCGCGAGCGTGGCGAGAAATGACCGCCGCCATTCTGCTGCGTCATTGTGCGTGATGCGCTTGAGCAGTGCACTATGCCTTGCAATTCTTTCCCCAAGCGGCATCGCGAGCGCTTTTGCGATCGCGTCGGCAACCTCGTCGACCGCATACGGGTTCACGATCAAGGATTCGGCAAGTTCTTCGGCCGCACCTGCAAAACGCGACAATACCAGCACTCCGGGATCGGCTTCGTCCTGCGCGGCTATGTATTCCTTGGCGACGAGGTTCATTCCGTCACGCAGGGGCGTGACCAATCCGACCTGGCTAGCGCGCAACAGGCCAGCAAGCCGAGAGCGTGATACGGCACGGTGGATGTAGCGGATCGGGGTCCAAGCCAAATCCGCGTATCTTCCGTTGATCGCGCCGGCGGTTGCCTCAAGCTGGGCCCGGATGTCGGCATAGGCGCTGACCTCCTCGCGCGTCGGCGACGCAATCTGCAAATAGGTTGCCGCTCGCTCGTGTTCCGGATGCCTTTCCAAAAGACGAGCGAAAGCCTGCATGCGGCCGGGGAGACCCTTGGAGTAGTCCAGCCGATCGACGCCGATGATTTGCTTGAGGCCCAGAATCTGGCGGCGCATGGAATCGATCTGCACATCCTCCGCCGCCTCATTGGCCATGCGTGCGATTGAATCGACGTCGATGCCTATCGGAAAACACCTCGATAACACCGTGCGGCCGTTCATCTCAGCCGAACCATTGATATCAAAAGTAGTGGAGTTGGCCGCCTGCACTGAGCGCCGGAAATTCCCCACGTCCGTTTCGGTCTGGAACCCCACGACGTCATATTGAAGCAGATCATCGATGAGTTCTTCATGGTCGGGCGTGGCTACAAACAGGTCGGGCGGCGGGAACGGTATGTGAAGAAAAAACCCGATCCGATTCCGGACTCCCAGCCGCCGCAACTGGGCGGCCAAGGGGATAAGGTGGTAGTCGTGAACCCACACCAGGTCGTCGTTGCCCGACAGCAGTCCTGCGAGCGCCTTCGCGAACCGCGCATTGATCTGCCGGTAGGCGTGTAGAAACTCTGCCCGGTGGTTCACCAGGTCGAGTCGGTAATGAAAAAGCGGCCACAGCGTGCTGTTGGCATAGCCATTGTAATAGAGCGAATACTCCTCATAGGGCAGGGTAAGCGCAGCCGTCTCGATCTTTCCCACGCGTTCCAAGCGGATCAGCGGTTCGTCGCTCGCGGCGTAGTCCTGATACTCAGCGCTTGCTCCTAGCCACAGGCCTCCACGCTCGGCCAACGCATCCCCGATGCCTACAGCAAGTCCGCCGGCTTGCGACAGATCGCGAATGTTCCCCAGCCTGTTCGAGACGACAACCAGACGACTCGGGATGGCGCGATCGCCAGTTAGCTCAGCCTCCCCACCTAAGGCGTCGCGCTCAAGGGGATCACCAACCGTTTGCGAGGCCTCGTTGAAAATTTCATCCGGTCGCTGCAACAAGAGCAAATCCTGAGCGTGAAGATCGCTTGGGGAACGGTCCGCGCGTGCGATTGTTCCCGACGTAAGTGTCCAGCCGGACTCGCTGGATCACATTCTCGGCCCGCTCGGCGCCTTTTTCAGCGGCTCTCGCAGGATCGTCGTCGGACGCACGGGTGATGAGACCCCGATCCAGCACGCCGAGCAGCCGCTTTGGCGACGGCCGGACTTACCGCTTTGGTATTCATGCTGCCGGATCCCCTGCCCTGTCATATCAACTCCCCACCTTGGCAAAAGCCCCAACTGACCAAACCGTCAGTCCACCTCGATTACCTTGCGCGTCGGCTTTCGTTGGCGGGGCGGCTGCTTTGCGGCTACGGGCGCGGGCGGGGTCTGCGCTATCGATGCCTCCAACAACTGTCGCTGTTCTCTAAGCCGCGCCGTCTTGGCTTCCCTGGCATGCCGCTCCGCTTCCAACAGCAACTTGGCTTCTCGATCCGCCCTCTCGAGCTTTTCCCTGTCGATGCGTCGTGTTTTCAAGGTCGCCTCCTTTGGTCAGACGGCGAACAAAGTGCGGACCTGAAAAAATGTTCCCAACAAACTAAGGCCTGATCTGCCTCAAATGATATTGACGAGCAGCCCGCCGGTTGCGCGCATCTGCGGCTCTGTGACGTCCAAAGGAACTGCTTGCCGTCCGCGGCGTTACGCCACCACGCTGGCGGGAAGATTACCATGGACGACAAACCCCGAACGACGATCAGAAAACCGGCCCGGATTGATCGAGGGCATTGCTTTTGCGGAGCCATCACAGCTGAATTCAGTGGCGATCCCTTTTGGATTTGTTTCGACCACGACGATGACTGCCGACGAGCGATCGGCAGCCCACTGACGATCTGGATTGGCTATCGTCCAGATCAGGTCCATTGGCTCGGCCCAAAACCAAAAACATTCTCGAAAACCAGGGGCGTCGTGCGCTCCTTCTGTTCGGAATGTGGCACCTCGATTGGGTACACCGATGAAGGCTTGCCAAATGAGTTCTACATCTCGATCGGATTCATGGACGCGCCCGAGAAGTTCCATCCCCAAGCTCAAGCCTATTGGGAAATGCGGCTGCCGTTTATCAGGATGGATGACGGTTTGCCTCGCGTCGAGGGCTACACCCGGGCGCGCGACCCCGCCCTGGGCAATCCCAGAGACCGGTGAGGCAGGAGGTTGGACTTTGGGCCTCGTACCTGCAAGCCAGCGCGAACCGAGGTCGTCATGCGGCGAGCTTTGCTGAACCAATCCGTTTGATGGCACTGCTGATCGACCGTTCGCCATCATCGTAGTCAGCCCAGGCGACGGTCTTTTTCAGGTGGCCCGGGACCGTGCGAACGGTGTATTTTTTCGGATCGAGATCCGCCTTCACCTGACTCCAGGTCAGCGGCATGGATACAGTCGCGCCTTCCCTGGCGCGAGGGGAGAGAGGGGCGACGGCTGTCGCCATGCGATCATTCCTGAGATAGTCGAGAAAAATCCGGGATGTCCGCAGCTTCTTGGCCATGTTGACGAGGTAGAGATCCGGGCTGTCTGCCGCCATCTGGATGCAGACGGCCTTTGCGAAGGCCTTGGCCTCGGCCCATGTCGTCTTGCTGCGTTGGGCCGCCAATGGCGTCACGACATGCAAGCCTTTGCCGCCCGTGGTTTTGCAGAAGCTCACCAAGCCCAGATCTTCGAGACGATCGCGCATTTCCTTGGCTGCCGCGACCACCTTCGCAAAAGGGACTTCCGGACCGGGGTCAAGGTCGAAGACAAGTCGGCCAGGTATTTCGGGATGACCCGGCTGGCAATTCCAGGGGTGAAGCTCAAGGCCGCCTATCTGGGCGATCGCGGCCAGACCCTCGACGCGGTCGATTTGCAGATACGGTTTGTGGTCGCCGAAGACTTTTACCAGTTCCAGCAGATTGGATGTGCCTGGCATTGCGTGGCGCTGGAAAAACTGCTCGCCGGCGTAGCCATCCGGCGCACGCACGAGTGAACAGGGACGACCTTTGATATGTCTGATCATCCAGGGGCCAACGGTCTCGAAATATTCTGCAAGATCGAGCTTGTCGACGGGCTGACCGTCGCCGGCATTCGGCCAAAGCGGCTTGTCCGGCTTGGAAATGATGACGCCCATGACAACCGGGCTTTTTCCTGTCTTGCCAGTCACCTTGGCAGGGTCGGCAATCGGCGTCTCTTGAGGATCGGCTGGACGCTCGGCCTCGACGTCTTTTGCGGGCTTGTCTTCACGCAGGCCTTTGAAGGCGGCCTGCCGGATATTGCCACCCCCGGTCCAGCCGGCGAACTCGATTTCCGCGACCAATTCCGGCTTCGTCCAGAAGACGGTTGAATTCCTTTTCGGTGCGCCATCGCCGGTAAACGGCGACGTCGCGGCTTTCATCTCCTGCAGCCTGGGCATCAGCTGCTTGACCTTTGCCTCGCTGAATCCGGTCCCCACACGGCCGATATAGGCGAAATGTTCACCGCGATTGACGCCGACGAGCAATGACCGGAATTTGCCGTTGGTCGTCGACCAGCCGCCGATGACCACCTCATGCCCGGCGCGGCATTTCGATTTGGCCCAGGTGTCGGTCCTCCCCGAAACATAGGTCGCATCGGCCTTTTTGGAGACAATCCCCTCAAGCGACAGGCGACAGGCAGAACGCAGCACCGCGTCGCCGCCATTGCTGAAGTGCTCGACATAGCGGATGAGATTTTGCTCGCCGCGATCGACTTCGCCGAGCATCTCGCTCAGACGTTCCTTCCGTTGTGAGAGAGGCATCTTTCGCAGATCGACGCCATTTGCGAAGAGCAGGTCAAAGGCAAAGTAGATCAGGTCCTTCGTCCGGCGCTCCGACAGCGCTGCCTGCAGTGCGGCAAAATCGGGCGCGCCGTTCTCGCCAAGCGCTACGATCTCGCCGTCGATGATGACGTTGGGAAGACTGGCGGCCTCCTTTGCGATGGCGCCAAATTTCTCCGTCCAGTCAAGACCCTTGCGGGTCCTAAGCGCGGTGTCCTTGTCTTCCACGCGCAACTGGACGCGATAACCGTCAAACTTGATTTCGTGAACCCAGTTCGTCCCGGCCGGCGGCCGGGAAAGCGTTGCACAAAGCTGTGGTGGGATGAAGTCGGGCATCTTCGCCGCTGAGGCAGGACCGGCTCGCTTCGGCCGCGGAGCAGGCTTTGCCGACCTAGCGGCGCGCTTGTCGGCCGCATGGCCGCGCTTGCTGTCCCAAACGGCATCCGCATCGGCCAACGATGAACCATTCATCATGAACGGCTTCGGACCTGCCCCCTTCCCCGCTGCAATCCTCTCCATGCTCCGACCGGAGGCGACGGATCGATCCTGAGCCAGCACCGCATCGCCATTGCCCTCTGTCGCGTATTTGTCGCGGTGTTTTATCAGCAGCCAGTTGGTCCGCTTCCCGCCATTGCGGTCATGCTTCATGCGCACGAGGACGAAGCTTCCATGCAGGCGCTTGCCCTGCAGCGTGAATTTCAGGTCGCCTTTTTCCAACGCCTTTTCGGGAGACATGGCGCCTTCCGGTTCCCAATATCCGCGATCCCACAACTGCACCGTGCCGCCACCATATTGTCCTTTGGGAATCGTGCCTTCGAAGTCGCCGTACTCCAGCGGGTGATCCTCAACCTCCACGGCAAGTCGTTTGTCGTGAGGATCCAGTGATGGACCTTTGGTCACAGCCCATGATTTGAAGACCCCGCCAAGCTCGAGGCGAAGATCATAGTGCAGCCGCGTGGCCGCGTGTTTTTGGATGACGAACCGGAGTCGGTTCGAACCCGCAATCGAGCTTTCGCCGCTGGGCTCTTTCGTCTTCGCGAAATCCCTTTTGGCCCGGTAGGTTGAAAGCTCGCCCGTTTTCATGGAAGTGCCCCGACTAATGACGCAACGCCGGGACTCAACGCAGTGGGTGAGATTTGGTTCGGTTATAGCCGAGACGACGCCGATGCTGCTTTTCCGCTTCAGAGTGGCATCGGCGTCAAATGAGGCCTTCACGGAGGCTACAGGTGTCGTCACCGCTGACGTTAAGGTTTCTTGGTTTGCCCAACCATTTTTGCAAGCTCTGAAAATGGTGGGATGTCCAGTTCGCCTTGCGCGTTGTTTGCGATCTGCAGAAGCCGGATCGGGAAGCAGATCGCGTCACGGTTGGCCGGTGACATGTCTTCGTAGGTCCGCTCGTCACCTGTCATGGACGCCTCTGCCTTTCGCAGGGCGGTATCGATCTCGTCAATTGACAGCAGACCTTTGTGAACGAGCAGGTTGTTGATTGACGCGACCGCCATCATCAACCCTTCAAGCTGAAGATTGGCAACGTTCATGGCTTGACCGTGTTTCCGCCGCCCGGCCTCGCCGGGGCGTTCTGGCCATCGGATTGGTGCGTCTTGTCATCCACCTCATTGACTGGCCGCGTCAGACCGACCCCACTCTTGGGTTTCTTGTTGCCGGCCGCATCCTGAGAGAACGCATCCGAAGGATCAGGACCTGTTCTAGCCGGGTACTTCGTTGCGCCGGTCTCGCGATGGTTTTCATTATCAGGCATTTTCGATCACTCCAATCGGATGACCGATAACCATTACGAGCCCGGCGAGTTCCGGCGCCGCATGGAACATTTCTGGCCGTGGTGCAGAGACAAGCGGGCGTGTCTCGGCAATCGCGCCTCGCGCACTGGCGGCAGTCTCGCTTTCGTTGCCCACAGCACTAGGTTGCTCGTTGAGGCAAAAGGAATTCCCCATGCGGGTGGCACGCGAAGCCTGGGTTCTTGGCAAGGAGAGCATCCTCGGATTCATCAACGACAATGCCCTCAGCCACGGTGCGGCGATGGCGTTCTATGCCGTTACGTCCCTGGCCCCGATCTTGTTGATCGTTGTTGCGATTGCTGGACTTGTCTTTGGGCATGAAGCAGCTCAACTCGCTCTGTCGGCCGAAATCGCAGGCGTGATGGGGTCGCAATCCGGCGACCTTCTGCGCAGCACCATCGAAAGCGCTTCTCACAGAACCGCCGGTACTCTTGCCACTTTGGTGGGCATCGTCACCCTCTTCGTGACAGCCTCCGGGGTGTTTGGCGAAATGCAGCTTTCGCTCAACACAATCTGGAAGATTGACCCACCACCCATGTCTGTGTCGCGATTGGTGCGGGCGCGGGCGGCCAGCCTGGGTCTGGTTGCAGCGTTGGGATTTCTACTGCTTGTGTCGTTGGCGGCGAGTGCCGCCATTTCCGCGCTTGGCGCTGTCATCAACGCCCATCTGCCGTTCGGCACGATCATTCTCGCGTCGATAAACGGCATTGTATCATTCGTGCTGATTTCCGCTCTGTTCGCGGCGATCTTCAAGATCCTGCCGGACCGGTCGCTCGCTTGGCGCGATGTCGCAATTGGCGCGGCAGTGACCGCTTTGCTTTTCACCATCGGCAAGTCGCTGATTGGCTGGTATATCGGAACCAGCGCGATCGCATCCTCCTATGGCGCGGCGGGTGCACTGCTGGTCGTGCTGCTTTGGGTTTACTATTCGTCTGAGATATTCCTGCTCGGCGCCGAGTTCACGCGGGCCTATTCCGTCCGTCTCGGCAGTCGGTCCGACCTTCAACCGATAGTGGAGGCAGAGAGCCCGTCGCGACAGACATCGAACCTTGGACCAACCATCCAACGCGAGGTGCAGGCCTGGATTGTGATCACGGGTTTGCTGACCTTCGTGGCGACACGGGTCTGGCCATCGCGGCGATCTTAGCTGCTTCCCACCAATTCTGTTTCTTTGGAACGCAACCCGGACACCGGAATTGCATAGGAACAGGAGGTTGCCCATGCCAAAATTCCGCTTTGAGACGACAGTATCCGGCCAGACTACCGCTCTCGAGGAAGAGCTAGCGAGTGCGGAGATGGCCAGTCCGAGAGCAATAGAGATGGCGCGCGTAGCGGTGGCGGCGGATCCTGGGTCAGGAACCAAGCAATCGGGATCGACTATCAAGGTCTACGATGAAGCCGGATACCTGGTCGCCACAGTCAATTTTTCCGACGTGTTGCCGAGTGATCCGGACGCCGGACAGCATGGGATTGGTGACGCGGTTGTCGAAGAACCGGGGTGATGCGGTCTGGCTGACCCGTGGTAGATCAGGGTTTCACGTTTCGCTCACGCGATCCCCGGCAGGGCAATTCGCTGAGATCGCGAGGTCCTCGGCCATCATCAGATGCTAGAGCTGAGATTCGATCGGGAGGTGACGGACGAAGACCGCCAGGATACGGCGAAAAAATCCGGCTTCTGGTTCATGCGTATAGTCCTGAATCTTGCCTTCGCCGCATCCATGCCAATGCAGAACATTGTGCTTCAGTTCGAGCCGATAGCTTGTTTCCGGAGATATTTCCGATTGGAATCGATGCCGCAGCTCGGCGACCATTTTCGGATCCTCAAACAGCACGCCCATTTCCGAGTTCAAGGACACTGACCGTGGATCGAAATTGAAGGAACCGACGAAGCCGATATTGTCGTCGACGGTGAAAGCTTTCGTATGCAGACTGGCGCCCTTCGAGCCAAACACCGAGATTGCGGAGCGCCGGTTGAACGGCTGAAGCTCGAAAATATTGACGCCATTCCTCAGCAGCCGCTTGCGATAGTTTGCGTAAGCGCCATGGACTGCGGCGACGTCCGTGGCGGCCAAGGAATTGGTCAGAACCGAAACGTCAACACCGGCGCCGACAAGGTCCAGCAAGATCGCTGTGCCCCTTTTGCCGGGGATGAAATAGGGCGACACAATTTCCAGACACCCGCGCGTGGATTGGATGATCGGACGCAGCTCTTTCATAAGCCAGCTGCGACGTCTCCAACCACGAACCTTCTCCGGCGGATCGGAAATGACCCGCACGCCATCCACCCAATGAACGTCGTTGCTGGCCGCAATAAACTCTGTGATCGAGCCCCGGTTGCCGATGCCGTTCAGGAATTTGGGATCGGGGCCGGTATCGCTTCCTTCAAGCCATTTGGCATGCTCATGCTCAGCCACTGATCCCAGGGTTTTGATTGGCTTGGCTTCATTGCAAGCCCAGAAGGCATCGAATATCGCCGCGGTTTGCCGTACCGCAGGCCCCAGGAGCAGCAGATCGAGGTCCCGGAAATTGGTTTCTGCCGCATCGAAATAGGCATCGCCAACATTCCGACCGCCGACAATGGCAAATTTGTCGTCGACGATCCAAGCCTTGTTGTGCATCCGTCGCGTCAATGCAAAGAGCCGCAACAGCACTTCCACACCACGCATGATCCGGCCGCGCCTGATACCGCTCGGATTGAACAACTTCAATTCGATGTTTGGATGGTTGTTCAGCGCCAGATATGCCGCATCATTTTTACGCGGATTGACGTCGTCAAGGAGCATGCGCACCCGAACACCGCGCTCAGCAGCTCGAAAAACCTCGCGAAGCAGCAAGCGGCCGGTGTGATCATCATGCCAAAGGTAGTACATCAGGTCGAGGCTGCGCTCAGCGCTCCTTGCGGCCAGCACGCGCAGAGCGAAAGCGTCATAATTGTCCGAGACAAGCAGCAAGCCGCTCTTGCCGGTTTTGATGTTGTCGTCTGCGGTTCGCGAAAGTGATACGTCCATAAAAATTGCCACCTTTGGACGGCGCTCGCTGCCATCCCGCTCAAATCATAGCTAGAACCATTCTGAGGTATTCTGGTTGCATACGCAGCGTCCAATCACCCAATTCCTGGATGCAAGCAGGGCCAGCAATCAAGCGGCTGCAGAGCGGTCAGGAGGCTTGAGAGGCGTTGCCCCGACTGCTCTGCTGCCGCTGCGGTACTTGCGTCTCCTGCAGTCCCAGGCCCTCAGACCGCACGACCGTTGGCGGGAGCCCGATGGCGTGCGCCCCGCCGCGGCTCTTCACGAGAATGACGTGGTCGTTGTTCTCAGTGAAGCGCAGGACCCTTTAAATTAGATATCTCCATTATCCCGGAACCGGGTTCGGGTTTCCGAGTTAAGAAAATGCTCGCGACGGGCAATTTTCAACAGAGGAGACGGCACAATGCCCACTGCCAAGAAAGCCAATGGCAACAACAAGGACCTGGAGGACCTTTTCCTCGATGGCCTCAAAGACATCTACTATGCCGAGAAGAAAATTCTGAAAGCCTTGCCGAAGATGGCCAAAGGCGCATCCGAACAGCAAGTTGCGGCAGCATTCGAGAAGCACCTCGCTGAAACCGAGGGGCAGGTCGAACGTCTGGAGGAGGTCTTCGAGATTCTCGGCGCGGCCGCGCGCGGCAAAACCTGCCCGGCGATCGACGGCATCCTGGAGGAAGGATCTGAAATCCTTCAGGAGTACAAGGGTTCGACTTCGCTCGATGCAGGGCTCGTCGGTGCCGCGCAAGCCGTGGAGCACTATGAGATTGCCAGGTATGGAACCCTGATTGCCTGGGCTACGACGCTCGGCAAGGATGACGTGGTTGCGCTCCTCAATGCGACACTTGAGGAGGAGAAGGCCACCGACGAGGCGCTGACTGCCCTCGGTGAAGCCGGCGTCAACGAACGAGCGGCAGAACGGAAAGCGGCTTGATTGATCGCCTACCCAACCGCCTCGGCGACCCATGTGCCGAGGCGGTCGCGGGAGATGAAGGACATGGTCACGCATATCTACAAAGGACTGGAATGTTTCCTGCTTGAGTGTTCGGCCGCGCTGGTCAGGCGCCGCGCCCTTGGTGGTTCGCGCAGCGATCCTCGGCAGTTGCGAGAACAGCGCAGAGATGAGTTCAGGGCCCGCAAAGTCGCCGAATGAGCGCCAAGATGGAGAGTCGGATGGGCTTCTTTGGAAAATATTTCTCAGGACTGTTGAGCAAGAAATCGACTGACGGCAAGGGGAGCGGCGATATGCGTAAAGCTACCGGCGCGGGTCCGGCGATTGCCGCGCATTCCAAAGATGCAAAGACATCCGCTGCTTCCGGTCAAAGCACCAATGCTTCGAGCAAAAATGCAGATGGACGATGACAAAAGGCAAGATTTGGCTACCGACCCTATGTCGCATCGAAGCGGCGCAAAGACGTTAAATCGTCGAGATGACCCGCATCGCAACCTTCAACGTCAATGGCGTCAACGGCCGACTGCCAGTGCTTCTCAAGTGGCTTGGCGAAACCGGCTATGACATCGTCTGCCTTCAAGAACTGAAGACCTCTGACGAAAAATTTCCCGTCGATCCGATTAGAAACGCCGGCTATGGCGCAATCTGGCACGGACAGAAGTCCTACAATGGCGTGGCAATCCTCGCTCGCGGGATTGAGCCGCTGGAACGTCGTCGAGGTCTGCCGGGCGATCCCGACGATTCGCACAGCCGCTACATCGAGGCAGATGTGAATGGGCTTGTTGTCGGCTGCCTGTATTTGCCTAATGGCAATCCAGCGCCGGGGCCGAAGTTCGACTACAAACTTCGCTGGTTCCAACGTTTGATCACCTATGGCCAGGTGCTGCTCGGCGATAGCTCACCGACCATCCTGTGCGGCGACTATAACGTCGTTCCAGGCTCGATCGACGCGGCGATGCCGGGGCGCTGGGTTGGCGATGCCGTTTACTTCCCCGAGAGCCGGAGCGCGTACGCCGAAATGCTTGCTCAGGGCTGGATCGATGCCGTCCGTCGCATTCATCCAGAAAAGGGAATTTACACCTATTGGAACTTCTCCTACCGCGGCGGGTACGATCGGAGTTCCGGGCTCCGGATGGACCATCTCTTGCTGAGTTCATCCCTATTGGATCGCCTGAAGAATGCCGGAGTAGATGCCGAAACGCGTGCATGGGACAAGCCGAGCGATCATGCGCCAGCCTGGATAGAACTTGATTGAGCTTCCTCGGCAAGGAGCCTGAAGACCTGGTGGCGCTCCTTCGTGATTAGATTTGGCCGCATGTCTATCGCCAACAATGAGGACTGCCGGCGCCAAGCGATTCAAAGGACGCAATGATGACAAACACTCAAAAGGAAGCTGAACTGATTGCGCGCCTTGCACGCCAGCATGGCGTCACTGATGGCGCTGTCATGGCTGTCCTTGAGGCGTTGCGGCGTGGTGGTGGAACCATGGCCCAGTTCAGCCACGTCGACTTCGGAGGAATGTCACAATGGTCCTCCGGCATGACGATGGTCGGCGACATGTTCGATGACAGCCTCAAGGCGAAGCTCAACACTATCGCGGCGGAGCTCTCGGCCTACCTGCGCGATCATCCCGCCAAGCCACAACGCGACGACACGAGCTATCGTTCTGCAGCTATGGCCCACGCCGGCTCATGGTGGCCTGAGGAGTTTGGGAGCCCGTCTGCCGCTGGTTCTCAAAACAATATGCGCTACGCAGCGTTTCCTGAGCAAAGCCGCCTGGTCATCGACGATCATGGAAAGATGGAGATTTATGACACAGGCGACCATCGCATATCCGGTGTTTCGCAGAGCCAGAGCACGGACTTCACCCTGACCTTTGTCAGCCAGCACGGCGTGGTCCGCGTATCTGATCTCAAGCGCGTATCTGCGACGTAGGTCAGGGCCGCTTCCATGCAGACAGTCACGCTCATCGGCTATCTCGCGACCGTCTGCTCGATGAGCAGTTTCACCCCGCAAGCCTGGAAAATCATCAGGACACGAGAGACAAGCGGCATCTCCGCACCGATGTATGCCATCACTGTGTTGGGCTTCGCCTTGTGGCTGGCCTTCGGCATCATGAAGGCAGAGTGGCCGATCATAATCACGAATGGCGTCTGTCTCCTGCTGTCAGCCTTCATTCTCACAATGACAGTCCTGCCGCAGGCTGAGAAAGACGCAGTTGCCAAGGCTTTCGACCCCGACGACTAAATTAGCGCTTCCAACTTTTCAGCAGCGGACCTTGGCTACCATATGCAGGATCCTTGCGCGGACGCCCCACCTTGGGGATGGTTGCGAGCGCATCGCTATGCTGATCCTTGCTCCTACATTCGTCATAAGTCCCAAATGGAGGATACGCGCCGACAACCAAAAAATCATCGGATGCCGAGAGGCATTGGTGCCCGGTGCCTGCCGGGAGGACCGCGACGTCGCCAGCCTTCAGCGACAGCGTTCGTCCTTTCTTGCCGCCAAACCGGACTTCAGCATTTCCGCGCGCAATTCCCAGAACCTCGTGTATTTGCGAATGATAGTGAACGTAATCATAGATGCCGTTTCGCCAGCTATCGCCCCATCCGTTTGCATCGAAAAGCACCTCCATGACGGCTGCTGGATCAAGTCCTTCGGGCAATTCGACGGCGCCGCGATAAACGACGAGCGGCCATGCAGGATGATTGGGCACAAGTCCATCATCCTTGAACCAGAACTCATTCGACTTTCGCTGCCTCAAAAATCCGGCGACAGCTTCCTTGCGCGGTCTTGCGAAACCGGTGACGTTCTCGATCACTTCTTGCTGGTTTCCAAAATGCTCATCGACGCTGCCTCTAAAGCAGAGGTTAGTTTAGCCGCTCGCTCAGAGCTCGACCTTTGCGTTGTCGCCCACATTCGGCTTGGCGCCGGTAACGGCCGCAAACACCATCGTTGCGGTAGCCATCATTAGCCCCGGGCTGTCCCACAATTCGCCTTCGTCGGGTTTGACCGTTATCAGACGAATCTCGGGATCATCGGCATTATCCCACCAGGCTGAGTCAGTTTTCTCCCAGAGCTCGGCGATTTTTCCCTGTCATTTGTCACTGTGGCCGGGCCTGACATCGTGACGTATTTGTAGTGGCTGTTGTCACTCCAGGCCAATGTGACCTTTGGATAGGTCGACAGCTGCTTGCTCTTGGCGCTGTCGTCATTGACGAGGAAGTATATGGCGTTTTCCTCACGGACCACACGCGCAGATAGCGGACGGGCTCGATTGTACTCGCCGTCCCAGGTCACAAACATGCAGACGTCGATGTCCTCGGCGAGTTCCCAGATGCGGTCTGTTGCCTCGGCGGGCGTGAGGTCCGTCTGCTGCTCTCGGCGGTTAGCCATAAGCGTCCTCCTGCGGGTGAATATCCTCGCTTACAACTCACGTCCCGCCACGACGTTCCGACTCACTGGGTCCTTCGGCTTGCTAAAGCGGTGGAACTTTCGAAATTGCCGGAAGTTTGGATGGCAAACGCGAGGCCATGATGGCGGACAAGACGCTTCGAACATCAAGACGGACACCCGAGCAGGACGCTAAGGGTCAGTCGGAAAAGGACCACAAGGGCGGCGGAAACGATGGCGTCGCCAGCGCCGATCCGCGGGTGATCTCCGGCAAAAAAGACGGCGACGCGACATTCCCTGTCAAGGGACCGAAGAAATAGCTATGAGCCCATTAGTCGGGCATCTGGCGGTGTCATCGATGCGCGGAGACAATTGACGAACGGGCTGAAATCATTTCGCGATGACACTTTGCTACCGTCACCGACGCGGATCACCTTCAACCCTCCGGAGTTCCATGGCCGCATGACGCGGATCCGCCTCAAGGCGCTAATGGCAGCCTGGAATCACGCGACCTTTGAAAAGAGAGCGACGTCGCATCTGGCCAAACCATAGCGCCATCGGTGATCGGTTGTGGCAACCCGGCTCTGGTAGAACAGTGAAAGCTGACTGCCATCGATCATCACTGTCGAGTGGCCGTTCTCGCCCGGTTGACCTGGCTCCAGCACCGGGCCGATCGAAACGTAAGGTCCGCTGACCTCGTCGGCTATGGCAAAAAACACCCGTTGCCGGTTTCCCCGAAGGCCGTCCGGAAGAAAGCACGTGGCATTGAGAAGGACCCGGCCGTCCGGCAATTCGATCAGTTGCGCGCCCTCAATGCCCCATTCGTAGTCGGGATCATCTCTGGTGTTATGGTGGGGAACATCGTTGTGGTCGAGGATTTTGCCGATCCGCTTCCACGGACCGAACCACGAGTCGGACTGGCTACGCGCCAGATAGATGTCGGGCTGAGGCACCCTGGTGAATTTTGGCATAGCCGAATAAACGAGGTAGCGCCCACCGCCAATGACTGCCGGATGCGGATCGTAAATTCCGTCCTCTTCCGTGTCCGGGATGGCCAGAATGGCCGGACTGAGGACTACCCAATGGAACCCGTCGTTGGAAACCGCATGCTCGCAACGGCCACCCGACTTCATGAATTCCGTCTGGATGAACATGTGGAAGACGCCGCACTCGTGGGTCACACCGGGAGCCGCAACACCAGTGCCGTTGATTGGAAGTTCGATCGGCTCATGCTCGGCCCACGGTCCATACAGATCGGGCGCCGTGGCATGCAAGATTCTCCACGTCTCAGTGGTGACCGTGCCGCTTGACCCGAAGACGTGCCAGACACGGCCATCGAAGACAGGACACGGGTCCTTGAGATCATCCACGCTTTGCGGATGAAACAGTGGAAAAACGTTCGTTTCAAAGTTGATGTTCATGTTAGCCCCGGAATTCGCCTCGGCAGTCGGAGACGCGCAGAGATACAGGCGAATCATTGATGTTAGGCACATTCTATAGCCAACGAGTTCAACGCAAATACGGCAATGCCGCTGTCCACCAGCATTCCTCGTTGAACCACGCTTTCAGTGGCGGCCGGGTTCCGACAGCCGCCCTCGCCTCCGCAACCAGATCCCGCTTCGTGCGCGGAACAAGCGGGCGACCGGGCCTTCTTCATTTCAGTTGGAACAACTCACCTGATCGAAAGTTAGGAGCTGGAACTAAGTAGTTCTCTCCATTCGCGATTAACAAATGTTAATCGTAACATAAATAGTGTCACAGAGGGAGTATGTCAATGGATGCGGCCTTTGGCGGGGTAACCGGCAGTCAATATGTTCGTCGCGAAAATATACTGGTCTGCTTCTCCCACTTACGATGGAATTTTGTTCACCAGCGTCCGCAGCATCTCCTCACTCTCGCATCCGCTCAGCAGCGAGTGGTCTACTTTGAAGAACCCGTTTTCGAAGAATTGCCGCAGCCGCTGATGCGGACGAGCGTGGCATCGGAAAACATTCTGATTGTCACACCAGTGCTGCCGCTCGGCACGTCGGCCGCGAAAGCAGATGCCGTCCAGCGGAGATTTGTGCAGCAGACCATCGCTTCTATGCCGCATAGCCGGCTGATCGCCTGGTACTACACCCCAATGGCTCTTCGCTTTACGGAATTCCTCGACCCAGACATATGCGTCTATGACTGCATGGACGAACTCTCTGCGTTCAGGAATGCGCCCCCCGAGCTGGGCCAGATGGAAAAGGCGCTTCTGCGCCGCGCGGATCTCGTTTTCACCGGTGGTCTAAGCTTGTTCGAGACCAAGCGTCACCTCCATCCCGCCATCTTTCCATTTCCGAGCAGCATCGATGTGAGGCACTTTCACACCGCAAGACGGCCAGGAAGGGACCCAGCCGACCAGGCCGGCATTCCTTCCCCGAGGGTTGGATATTTCGGCGTCATCGACGAGCGGCTGGACGTCGATCTCGTGGCGCTAGCGGCAAAGACAATGCCGGACGTGCATTTCGTCATGCTCGGTCCAGTCGTCAAGATCGACCCTGCAAGCCTGCCGCAAGCCGAAAACCTGCATTGGCTTGGCCCGAAAGCCTACTGCGATCTGCCCGACTATTTGCGCCATTGGGACGCCGGATGGATGCCGTTTGCCCTCAACGAGGCGACGCGTTTCATCAGCCCGACCAAGACGCCGGAATTCCTCGCCGCGGGTCTGCCGGTGATCTCGACGGCAATCGTCGACGTGGTGCGCAGTTACGGTGCTGCCGGGCTGGTGGAAATCGCCGACTGTGACGATCTGGAAATCAAGCTGCGCTCCGTCCTTTCGCGACCGCGTCAGATGCTCCTGCAGCAAGTCGATGCCTATCTTGCGGACATGTCCTGGGAACGGACATGGAATGCCATGGCAGCTCACATTGAGCGCGCCTACCAACGCAAGAAGGTCGTGCCCCTTCGCAGGAGTGCATAGCCATGTTCGATTGGCTGATCGTCGGCGCGGGTTTCGCCGGCAGTGTGCTTGCCGAACGGATAGCGTCGCAGCGTCAGGAAAGCGTTTTGCTGATCGATCGCCGCAGCCATGTGGGAGGCAACGCCTACGACTGCTACAATGAAGCCGGCATCCTCATCCATCGCTACGGCCCGCACATCTTCCACACCAACAGCCAAACGATCGTGGACCACCTTTCGCAGTTCACGCAATGGCGGCCGTACGAGCACAGGGTGTTGGCGGCCGTGGACGGGCAACTGGTTCCCATCCCGATCAATCTCGACACCATCAACCGGCTTTACGGGCTGGACCTGACCTCGGCACAGCTGGAGGATTTCTTCGCGTCGCGACGCGAAACGGTGGAGGATGTCCGAACGGCTGAGGACGTCGTCGTCAGCACCGTGGGGCGCGAGCTCTATGAAAAATTCTTCCGCGGCTACACAAGAAAGCAATGGGGCGTCGATCCCAGTCAGCTGAGCAAATCCGTGACGGCACGAGTGCCGACCAGGACCAACCGTGACGACCGCTATTTCAGCGACAGCTTCCAGAAAATGCCGGCCGGCGGGTACACGCGGATGTTCGAACGCATGCTCGATCATCCGAACATCAAGATCATGCTGCAGACCGACTTCCGTGAAATTCGTGAGAAGATACCGTTCAGGCGCATGGTTTATACCGGCCCGATCGATGAATATTTCGGCTGGCAGCTCGGGCACCTTCCGTACCGTTCGCTTCGTTTCGAGCACGTTACACTGGATTGCGAGCAATTTCAGCCGGTTGCCGTGGTCAATTATCCCCAGACGGAAGATTACACGCGCATTACCGAGTACAAACATCTGACCGGCCAGCAGAGTTCGCGGACCAGCCTGACCTACGAATACCCCACGGACATCGGGGACCCGTACTATCCCGTGCCCCGGCCCGAAAACGAAGTGCTCTACAAGCGCTATGAAGCGCTCGCGGCAAGCTGCCCAGACGTCTGGTTTGTCGGTCGGCTTGCAACTTACCGCTATTACAACATGGACCAGGTAGTCGGACAGGCTCTGGCCACTTTCTCGCGCATCCAAAAAAGCCTCCCGGCCTGGGCGCGCACGGACGAGCCGTTGTTGGCCGAGCCGAGAAGATAGTTTCTTTCAAGACGGAAGATCGGGCGGGTATCAGAAGGAGAAACTCGATGGATACAAACTTCAACTCGGAAAGCCGTGAGATATTTATCGTCGGCTTGCGCAACGCGCACGCCATGGAAAATCAAGCGCTGTCGATCATGAAGCCTCAGGTCGAGCGTATAGAGAACTATCCGGAGGTGGCCGATCGCTTGCGCCGGCACATTCAGGAAACCGAAGGCCAGATCACGAGACTCGAGTCCGTCCTGGAGGGCCTTGGCGAGGAGCACTCCACCCTCAAGGACACCGCCTTGTCGATGGTTGGCAGCGTGGCCGCCATTGGACATTCGATGGCCGGCGACGAGATCATCAAGAACAGCCTGGCGAATTTCGCATTCGAGAACTACGAGATTGCTGCCTACAATTCGCTGCTGGTACTGGCCGACGCCGGGGGCTTCCAGGATGCTGAAAGGGCCCTCAAGCAGAACCTGAACGAAGAGGAAGCCATGGCCAACTGGCTCAAGGAAAATCTGAGCGACGTTACCATGCGGTATGCCAGGTTGCGCGAGGCCGGGACGACTGCAAAAAGCTGATGCACCGCACCGGCGCGGGCGGCGTTTCGAAACAGACGCTTGCCCGCCCCTCCCTCGTTTGAGGCCTCTTCAAGGCGTCGTGTCCGCCACGAGAAGAGCTTGCTGACGGGCCAGTTCATCTGCTGTGGGTTTGCGCAGGTGTCGCCTGCCATCAGCCTGGATGACGGAAAACAAACCAACCTCGGCATGTCGCGAATTGTCCCAGCCCGGGTAGGCCGTTATCGGGTACAGGCAAATACCTTCGACCGGCGCTCCGAGACTGATTGCGGAACGCACCTCGTCGCAGACATAGTGGAGCCAAGCCGGCCCGCCGGATCCCTCGGAACCGGTCTCCGCAATGAACATCGGCTTACCGTACCGATGGGCAACTTCTAGCAACATTTCTGACAGGGCGCGGTACTCGTGGTGTCCCATCGGAATCGTCGGCCCGTTTACGTACCATTGATTGTGCGGATAAAAATTCAAGCCCACGACATCGACAACATCTTCGCTCCCGCCCAACTCAGGTTCGACGCGGCCCAGCAACATGTCGTAAGCTTCGAACTGCCCCTGTCGGGCGTTTTCGGCCCGGCGCCGTTCGCTGCGGGTCCGGTCACGAGGGGCGATATGGATAAGCGGCTCGGCCCAGACAAATCTGCAGGCGGGGTCGATCTCCCGCATTGCGCGAACACCCGCGATGGCGGCCTTGACGAGGTGCCGCTTGAACCATCCACGTTTGTTCGGCCCCACGCGCGGGAAATAGCCGACCTCGACAGCCCATGCGAAAAAGGAGATTTCGTTGATGGGACACAACAGAGGCGATGTTCCGGTGATCGAACGGTGTACCTTGACGGCTTCTGCCGCGAACGAGGCATAGGCGTCGATGAAATGCAGCGAGCCCTGATCGACATGGTCCGGAGATCCGTAGTGAAAGATGTCCCAGATTACCTGAACACCTGCCGATCGGGCTGCCTCGACCATTGGCGCCCAACTTGACCAGTCATAGGTTCCGGGAGCGGTTTCGATCAAATGCCAACGCAGGCCGTCGCGGATGGTGCGAAGGCCGAGTTCGGCGCAGCCGCGGTAGTCGCCCAGGGCATGCAAATTATGCGAGGTCGCACGAATAAGATCGAGGCGAACGCCGTCCTTGCGCCGGTGCGAGGAGCATTCAAAGCCTGCCATGAAAAAACTGGCGAAGCGCGAAGCTTCCGGAACCGAGGCCTCCGTCTGGCGTCCCACTTCGCTCATTTTTCGAAGTCTCCTTTGGGCAATCGGCTTCGAACTCGGCCGCCTTGTCCGGACCGGGAACCGCGTTGGCGAAATACCGAATTCAGTCGGGCGCGCCCCATGTTCGTTGCTCAGTCCAGCTCGTCCTTGCGTGGCCGGGTAGTGCCGAACCCATTGGTAGAGCCTTTGTTCCGGTGGTGAACTGTCCGGGCGCCGCGTGCAAATGAGGAACAAGGAGGCCCGTCCCAAGTTCGGGGCGATGTACAGCCGCCGTCATCCACTCGAGCGGCTGCTCGGCAACAACAGAGGCATGGGATCACATGACCGTTCAGATTCGACTTTCCGAGATCGACCACGCCAGGCGCGAGGATCGTGGCGACGGCGCTTGGAGCATCGCACCGGACCTGGGTTACTTGCGGCTAGCAATCGTCAATGTCGTGTTCTTCGGCGCACCGGGCAGCGGAGATCGGAACTGGGTGCTGATCGATACCGGGTTGCCGACGTCTCGCAGCAGCATTCTAGCGGTCGCGGAAAAGCGGTTCGGCGTCAACGCACGGCCGGCTGCAATCATCCTGACCCATGGCCATTTCGACCATGTGGGAACGGTTCTAGAACTCGCAAATGGCTGGGACGTGCCTGTCTTCGCCCATCCACTCGAGCACCCCTATTTGGACGGAACCACATCCTATCCGCCACCGGATCCCTGGGTTGGGGGTGGACTGATGGCGCTGCTTTCACCGCTTTTTCCACGCGGGCCAATCGATCTTGGCAGCCGTTTGCAACCCTTGCCCGCCGATGGATCGATCCCCGGAATGCCCGGATGGCAATGGCTGCACACACCCGGACATGCCCCTGGGCATATCTCGCTCTGGCGCGAGCAAGACCGCTCGCTCATCGTAGGAGACGCTTTCATCACCACCGGTCAGGAGTCGGTCTATGAAGTCGCCATTCAGGATCTCGAGATGCACGGTCCGCCGCGCTATTTCACGCCAGACTGGGATGCAGCGGAAAGGTCCGTGAAGCATCTGGCTGCCTTGGGCCCCCAGATGGTCATCAGTGGGCACGGCGCGGCTGCTGCGGGAGTGGGCATGCGTCAGGCTCTCGACAACCTGGCTGAGCGGTTCAGGGTATTCGCCGTCCCGCCGAAATTGAAATTCGTGCGCGAGCCAGCGTCGCCGATAGCTAGGCCAATCGAGCCGCCATCGTTCTGAAATTATGGTCGGATTGGTCCAACGCGGGACATCGGACAGAGTAACTCGTCCAGCGGAACAAACCCAGCCGGCGACAGTTGGGGCACTCGCTTAGGGGCGACACCCTGCGAAGTGCCGCGAGGTTCCGCGCCATGGGGAGGCTCAGATGGAAACCCGATGAACGCATGCCCCTAGCACGCGTTCCCGCAAAGAGAGATTGCAGAACCGGTGTTGTTGCCATCCAGCCCTAAGTTGACACGCCAACTGCTCTGTATCCTCGGAGGCGCATTCTTCCCCGGTTGCGCGGGGGGAGTGCTCGATCCCCAAGGACCAATTGGCGTCGGCAATCGCACGATCCTTTTGAACTCGCTGGCGGTGATGCTGGTGATCGTTGTTCCCACGCTTGTTGCGCTTCTGGCATTCGCCTGGAAGTTCCGCGCCTCGAACAGCAACGCCCGCTATAACCCGGAGTTCACCTATTCGGGACGCGTGGAGTTGATCGTCTGGTCGATCCCGACGCTCACCATCCTGTTCATTGGCGGTCTGATCTACTACGGATCGTATCAGCTCGATCCGCGCAAACCGATCCCTTCTAGCCAGCCGCCGCTCGACATTCAGGTGGTGGCGCTCGACTGGAAATGGCTGTTCCTCTATCCCGAGCAGGGCGTGGGCGCTGTCAATCAACTGGTTATCCCCGCCGGTGTTCCAGTGCGTTTCAAGTTGACCTCGGCCAGCGTGATGAACACGTTCTTCGTGCCCCAGCTTGGCAGCATGGTCTACGTCATGAACGGCATGCAGACCGAATTGCATCTGCAGGCCGACCGCGAGGGCAGCTTTTTCGGCCAGTCGGCGCACTTCAGCGGCGACGGCTTCTCGGATATGAATTTCAGTGTGAGCGCGGTTTCAGCCGATGCCTTCACCCGCTGGGCGTCATCGCTGCGTGGCGGGGGCGGCGTGCTGAATGCCAATGCCTATCGCGAACTCGCCCGGCAAAGCACAAATGTGGCGCCGGCTTCCTTCGGTCATGTCCAGCCTGGGCTGTTCGAAGCGGTCGTTCAGCAGACGCTCCCACCGGGTCCGGGGCCTGCTGAGAGCGCAGCCAGCGGCGAGCCACAGGTGAGCCCAAGGGCATTCCCCCCGGCGGCGGCAACGATGACCCATCATCCACAAGGGGCAGAATGACGATGCTGGGCAAGCTCGACTGGTCGGCCGTTCCTTTCGATCAACCCATCCCCCTCGGCGCAGCCCTTGGCGTCTTTCTGGCAGCAGCCGCCGTGCTTGGCTGGATAACGGTGAAGGGGTACTGGCCATATCTGTGGAGCGAGTGGATAAGCTCGGTCGACCACAAGCGCATCGGCGTGATGTACATTGTGCTGGCGATGCTCATGCTTCTTCGTGGTTTTATCGATGCTATCATGATGCGCACACAACAGGTGCTGGCGATTCACGGGCCGGGCTACCTCCCGCCGGAGCATTACGACCAGATCTTTTCCGCGCACGGCACGATCATGATCTTCTTCGCCGCGATGCCGTTCATGATCGGCCTGATGAATTTCGTCGTGCCGCTGCAGCTTGGCGTACGCGATGTCGCTTTTCCGACGCTCAATTCCGTCAGCTTCTGACTGACGGCTTCCGGAGCCCTGCTGGTCAACATCTCGCTTGTGATCGGCGAGTTCGCGCGCACCGGCTGGCTGCCCTATGCCCCTTTGTCGGAAACCACCTACTCGCCGGGCGTCGGTGTCGATTATTATCTGTGGGCGATCCAGATCTCCGGCGTCGGCACGCTGCTCACCGGTGTCAACCTGGTGACGACCATCCTCAAGATGCGGGCGCCGGGAATGGGCTATCTGCGAATGCCGATGTTCTGCTGGACCTCGCTCGCGTCCAACCTGCTCATTGTCGCAGCCTTCCCGATCCTTACCGCCACGCTCGCAATGCTGACGCTGGACCGGTATCTCGGCTTCCACTTCTTCACCAACGAAGCCGGTGGAAATCAGATGATGTTCGTCAACCTGATCTGGGCGTGGGGCCATCCCGAAGTATACATCCTGGTGCTTCCCGCCTTCGGAATCTTCTCCGAGATTTTCTCGACTTTTTCATCGAAACCGCTGTTCGGATACCGTTCGATGGTCGCGGCCACGATGTTCATCTGCATCGTCTCGTTCATGGTCTGGTTGCATCACTTCTTCACCATGGGTGCCGGAGCGGACGTTAATGCCGCCTTCGGCATCGCCACGTCGGTCATTGCCGTGGGAACCGGTGTGAAAATCTACAACTGGCTCTTCACCATGTATGGCGGGCGCGTTCGTTTCGACACGCCGATGCTTTGGGCACTGGCTTTCGTGACCACCTTCACCGTCGGCGGCATGACTGGCGTCCTGCTTGCCGTCCCGCCGGCCGACTTCGTGCTACACAATTCCCTTTTCCTCGTCGCGCATTTCCATAACGTCATCATCTCCGGCGTGTTGTTTGGAGCATTCGCCGGCTTCACCTACTGGTTCCCCAAGGCGTTCGGCTTCCGTTTGCACGAAGGCTGGGGAAAGGCGGCATTTTGGGTCACCTTGGCCGGCTACATGCTGGTCTTCGTACCGCTCTATATTGTCGGTCTGCTCGGCATGACGCGGCGCCTGCAACATATCGATATGGACCTTTGGGCACCGTGGCTGGTGGTGGCCGCTTTCGGCGTGGTGGTGATGATCGCCGGCGCGGCGCTGCAGATCACACAGCTTTTCGTTTCGGTCCGGCATCGCGACAAGTTTCGCGACGAAACCGGCGACCCGTGGGACGGGCGTTCGCTGGAGTGGTCGACATCTTCTCCTCCTCCTGTCTTCAATTATGCACGGCTGCCTCACGTGGAAGACGAAGAGCCCTACTGGAGCATCAAGCAACGAGGGATCGAACAGAGCTCGGACGAGGAAAAGGCATATGAGCCGATCGAGATGCCTCGCAACAGCCCGACTGGCTTCGTCACCGCCTTCTTCAGCACACTGATCGGCTTCGCGCTGATCTGGCATATATGGTGGCTGGCGATCGTCGGCTTCATCGGCGCCTACGCAACCTTCGTCGTATTCGCCTGGCGCGATCATGGAGACTACGAGATCCCTGTCGACGAGGTCGCCCGCATCGATCATGACCACAAGGCAGCCCAGTTTGCCTGGCTGCGCGGGTGGGAGCGCCCGGCATGAGCGATCACGCATTCTCCGGCGACATCAGCGCCGGCACCCAGGCATGGGACCCGTATCGGCTTAATCACACCGGTCGGCATGCGGTGCGCTCTGCGACGGGCCACGGAGAAGGCGGCCCGGCCTCAAAGTTCGTCACGGTGACCTACGGCTTCTGGATCTTTCTCCTGTCCGACATCATCATGTTCTCGGCATTTTTCGCCACCTACGCCGTGCTCGCCAAGGCAACCGCCGGCGGACCGACAGGCAAGGATCTGTTCGAACCGACACGGGTTGCGGTCCAGACGGGCCTTCTGCTCACTTCGAGCTTCACCGGCGGCGTGGCAACACTCGCCACCCGTCGCAGATCAATGGCTGCCACGCAGTTCTGGCTTCTCGTCACGGGGTTGCTCGGGGCAGCGTTCCTGTTCCTGGAACTACAGGAGTTCGCGGCAATGATCGGCGAGCAGGCAGGCCCCTCGCGCAGCGCATTTCTTTCTGCCTTCTTTGCGCTCGTTGGCTGCCACGGTGCCCACGTCGGTCTCGGCCTGCTCTGGCTGGGAACGATGATGGCGCAGCTGTGGGTCAAGGGCTTTCGGCCCGACATCTTGCGGCGGCTCCACTGCTTCGGGCTCTTCTGGCACGCCCTCGACATCATCTGGGTTGCCATCTTCACCCTGGTCTATCTGCTGGGAGCATCGTCATGACCGAGTTCGAGAGCAAGACCGGCGAGTTGCAGGACCGCCGCGATTCAGCGCCGGGCGAGGAACACATAAGCGAGCACGAAACGGCTGGGGGCCTCTCGGGCTATGTGCTCGGCTTCGGCCTGGCTATCCTGCTCACGATCGCGTCATTCCTGGCGGCGCGAACCGACCTGATTTACCAGCCCGCGGTCATCTCGGCCCTGGTGGTGCTCGCCGTTGCGCAGATGGGCGTGCATCTTGTCTTCTTTCTGCACCTGACCACCGGGCCGGACAACACCAACAACATCCTGGCGCTGGCCTTCGGCGTGCTGATCGTCGCGCTGGTGGTTCTGGGCTCTATCTGGATCATGGCCCATCTGAATGAAAACATGGCTGCCGTGACACCCCATCAAGCCGGAACCATGCCTTGAACGCTGCCCTGCGAACGCACGGCCGCCCACAGTGCACCATTCGCACCCATGGCCCGAGCCAAGCTGCGGCGGCAACGCTGAGATGATACTAGGCAGTGAACTCATAAATTGGGGAGACTGGGATCGGTGGGAAACGGGCGCTCCGGACTTCCTGTACTGGGCGGCTTTGATAGGCGCCATGGTCGTCGAGGTCTGGCGATCCTTATTTCAATCGCACTCAGTCGCGGTAGCGCAGCCTTTCCAGCGCGAGTGCGAAAGCCGGCGAGTGTTGGCGCCGGCTTGGATAATACAGGTGATAGCCCGGCCGAAGGGGGCACCAGTCCTCAAGAACGCGCACTAGGCGACCCTGTTCGAGTAGGTAGGTCACTAGATCCTCGGGCAGATAGGCGAGCCCGAACCCTTCAAGGCTGGCCTGGCAGATCATCGCGAGGGTGTTGAAGGCGGCGTGTCCGTGAACGCGCACCTTCAATTCCCGCCCCTCCTTGCGAAACTCCCACGGTGCAAAGCCGCCTGTGGGCAGTCGCAGGGGTATGCATGCATGATCGGCAAGATCTTCAGGCGTGACCGGACGGGAGCGGCTTACAAAGTATGAAGGCGCTACCACAACCGCCATGCGGAAGTCTGGCCCAATGCGCGCCGAGATCATGTCCTTATCCACCTGTTCGCCGAGCCGTACACCCGCATCGAAGCGATCGGCCGCAATGTCAGCCAAGCCGTAGTCGTGGATAATCTCGACCCTGATGGCGGGATAGTCGCGCATGAGCCCGACCATGGCGGGCCAGATGATGGTCTCGCCGGCATGCTCCACGGTGGTGATCCGGACTGTACCGGCCGGCTTGTCGCGCAGGGCGCTGAGGGCGGCAATCTCGCTTGCGATCTCATCTAACTTGGGAGCGATGCTTCGAAACAGGCGATCCCCCGCTTCGGTTAGCGAGACGCTGCGGGTCGTGCGGGTCAGCAGCCGAACGCCGAGGCGTTCTTCCATCGTCCGGATCGAATAGCTCAGGGCAGACTGCGACACGCCGAGCATGGCGGCCGCCTTGGTGAAACTGCGCTCGCGGGCGACGGCGATGAAGGTCAGGAAGTCATCCAGACTGTCGCGACGCATTCATCAATCCTACTTCTAAGCCCATGCAGATTATACCACCTAATTGCATGTCGCTAAAGGAGCTAACTTCCTGACTCAAGGCCAGACGGTCAACCGGAGCAACTCTCCGCGCATTGCCTACCGTCCCACTGGCCCACTGAAGGAGAACAATATGAAGAAGGTAATCGTGGGCGCGCTCGCCGCCCTCACCATGATCGTGAGCCCGGCCGCCTTTGCTCAGCAAGCGACGGGCGTCGCTCCCCGCGCCTACATGATCGGCAGCTATGACATCAAGGATCAGGCGGTGTTTCAGCAGTACATCGAAGCGGCGTCGCCGCTCGTCACCAAGTATGGCGGCCGCGTGATCGTCTACAATCCCAATGTCACTGCCATCGAAGGAAGCTCGAGATCGGTGATCGCCATCGCCGAGTTCCCGAGCCTTGCTGACGCCAAGCGCTACTACAACTCGCCGGAATACACAGCGGCCCGGCAGTTTTTTACCAGGTCGACCGAAGGATTTCGCATCATCACCGAAGGCGCCGGCCTTCCGCAGTGACGCAGTCCGCCGGCGGATGGATCAACATGGGGATCAGTCCCTGCTGGCCATCGCGTCCAAATCCGGGGCCGTGCTGCGGCCTAGAGAACAGGAGCCCAATATGAGTGTTTGGTTCATCACCGGCGCAGGCCGGGGCCTCGGTCTGAATATCGCCAAGGCCGCATTGGCGGCGGGCCACAAGGTGGTGGCAACCGGCCGCAACACGGAAAAAGTCGCAAGGGCCGTGGGAAACGCCGAGAACCTCCTTATCGTCAAGCTGGACGTGACGAGCGCGGCCGACGCCGAAGCCGCTGCCCAGGCCACGTTTGACCGGTTTGGCCGCATCGACGTGCTGGTCAACAATGCGGCGAGTTTCTTTGCCGGGTACTTCGAAGAGTTGACCGCCGAACAGATGCAACTGCAGCTCAGCACCAGCCTCGTCGGACCCATGAATGTGACGCGGGCCTTTCTGCCAGCGATGCGCAAGCAGCGGTCCGGCAGGGTCATTTCGATCTCCTCGACGGCCGGGCTAATGGGTTTCGAGTTCTGCACGGCCTATTCAGCCTCGAAGTTCGGCCTCGACGGCTGGATGGAGGCGCTGCAGACCGAAGTCGTGCCGTTCGGCATCGAGACGATGATCGTGAACCCGGGCTTCTTCCGCACCGAGCTTCTCACGGAAGAGTCGACCAACTATGCCGCCCCCTCCGTCGAGGACTACCATGAGCGGCGGACGGCGCAGATCGCCTTCTGGCGTTCTCAGAACGGCAAGCAGGGGGGTGATCCGGCCAAGCTCGCGCGCGCCCTGATCACGCTCACGTCTGGGGACGTGCTCCCCCAGCGTTTCCTTGCCGGTACTGACGCCATTGCGACGGCAGAGCAGAAGATTGCCATTCTGCAGCAGCAGATCGGTGCCTATCGCGAGCTCTCGAGTTCCCTCGCCATGGACGAGAACGGCCGCAACTAACGACCCCTGCGGAACATCCGGACTTGCGGTACTGGTGGCTGAACACCACTGGCACTGCAATTCCGAGGTGAAGACTCGTGGCTGCGGCACTCCCATTGTCGTGCCGCCGCCGGATGGAGAGAAAAGGCTAGTCAGATCTCGTGCTTTGGCTGAGCTGCACGTATGGCATCAAGCGCTAAGCGAACGGCGTCGACGCCAGAGACGCCGGGCGGGATCGGCCTGAAAATCAGGCGGCCGTTCCGGTACTCCAGGCCCAACGCCTTGCTGTTCCGCCATTGGGACGCCGACGGCTTGTTCCGAAGGGTGATCGCGATGGCCTCGGGACCCAAATCGACTTTGCCGATGCCCAGTTCCGACGCTGCTATTCGCAACCTGGTAAATTCCAGCAAAAGGGCTACTTCGCCAGGCATGTCTCCAAAGCGGTCCTCGAGCTCTTCGCTGAATGTATCGAGGTCCGGCTCCGAACGGATGCGGGAGAGCCGCGCATAGAGGCCAACACGCACCGTAGGCTCTTCGACATAGCTCTTGGGAAAAGCGCCCTTTCCCGAACCGTTGATCTCGGCAAGTTGCTTGTCGAAGTCGGCCCCTCCGCCAGCCGCCGAGACCGCCCGCTCCAGCAAGTGCTCGTACAAGCCCACTCCGATCAGCTTCATATGCCCGGCCTGGTCTTCTCCGAAAAGATCTCCGGCGCCACGCAGGTCGAGGTCCCTTTGACTGATTGCCAGGCCGGAGCCGAGCCGATCGAGCGCAAGCATCGTCGAAAGCCGGGTCCTGGTGCTGTCGGCCAGTTCAACGCCAGGCTGGGTCAGAAGAAACGCAACAGCCTGCACCGCCCCCCTTCCGACCCGGCCCCGCAGCTGGTGCAACTGCGCCAGACCGAACCGGTCGGGGCGCCAAACGATGATGGTGTTGGCCCGCGGCACATCGAGGCCGCTCTCGATGATGTCGGTGCTCAACAAAATGTCGCCATCACCGTCGGCGAATCCGACCATGACTTCGTCCAGCTGTCTCCCCTTCATTTCACCATGCGCCGTCTTGACCCGGAGTTCCGGCACCAGTCTGTTCAGTTGGTCACAGGCCGGGGCAATATCCTCGATCCGCGGGACCACGAAGAAGCTCTGTCCACCCCGGTGAAATTCACGCAGAAGGGCCGCGCGCACCGATGCTGGATCGAACGCTGCCAAGATCGTGCGAACGGGACGTCTTTTGGCGGGCGGAGAGTTTAGAACGCTGACGTCCTGGATGCCCGACAACGTCGATTGCAGCGTCCGGGGTATCGGTGTGGCGCTCATGCTCAGCGTATGGAGGCGAGGCGTCATGGTCCGCAGGGCCCGCTTCAACTTGACCCCGAACCGGTGCTCCTCGTCGATCACCAGCAGTCCAAGATTGGCGAAGGTGACGCTCTTGGACGCCAGGGCCTGAGTACCCACAACGACCGCAACCTGGCCGCTCCGCAGACCCTCTTTTGCCGCTCTCGCCTCCGCTGCCCCGACCATCCTAGAAAGGTGGGCGACCTGCAGACCGTTTCCTGCGAAGCGGCGGCTGAACGTCTCATAGTGCTGTCGTGCCAACACCGTTGTCGGTGCTATGATAGCAACCTGTTTCCCGCAGAGAGCGGCGGCGGCGCAAGCACGCAGGGCGACCTCTGTCTTGCCGAAGCCGACATCGCCGCAGACGAGCCGGTTCATTGTTCTTCCGGACGAAAGGTCATCGAGCACAGCGCGGATGGCGGCCGCTTGGTCGGGCGTCTCCGTATAGGGAAATTTCGCCGCAAAACGAGCCAAGTCCGTGCGGGAGGGCTTCAAGATCTCGGCAGGCTCGCTGGACCTGATTTTGGCAAGGCTCAAGAGGCGCTTGGCCAGCCTGTCGATCTCGCGCAACGCAGCTTCGCGTCGCTTCGGCCAGCCCTCGCCGTTGAGGCGATCAAGCGACACTGCCTCCGGTTCCGAGCCGTAGCGCCATATTCGTCCAAAGTCGTCGACCGGAACCAGCAAGGAAGCCCCGCCGTGATATTCCAGTCTGACGACATCCTGTTGCTGGCCAGCCAACTCGACCTGTTCGACCGCGGCGAGCACGCCCAGGCCATGGTCTTCATGGACGACGACATCGCCAATGCGCAACTCGGGTTCGAGTATGCCCGTGGTCGCGCTCCCGTTCGCCTTCAACGCGGGACCAAACAGGTCGGATGCGGCCACCACCGCGATATTGGATTGCGCGTCGACAAACCCTTCGTCGAGGACGAATTCAGCCTTGAGAAGAGAGCCCCTTGCGGCCGAAAGGATTTGCGGCAAGTCGGCCGCTTCCTCTGCCCGCCGGCCTAGTCTCCTATCGAGCAGGCGATCTGCTCGCTGCAATTCAGAGGCATCGCCGGTGAACACTACTCTGACTCCGGCGCTCGTCTGCCTTGTGACGAATTCCGCGAAATCATGCCCGGGTCGGGCCTGGCGGAAGAATTTGGGAACTCCCACGGCAGAAACGGCAAGTCTCACGCAGCAGCGGTTAAGCAGAGCAGCGTCCCACTCTTCACGGGATAGGTAAAATCGTCCCGGCAAAGGTTTTTTCGTTCCGGCTGCCTCCTGCCTGGCACGACGTGCATCCTCGACCAGATCCAGAATTCTGCCGAGCGGCTGCCCGTCGGTCCCTTCAAGGAAGGAGATCGAGGCGCTGGAAGCCGCATCGAAGACGGATGGCATAGCGCCATACGATGCGACCAGGCGCTCTTCCATCGACGTCGCGCGCATCGCTGTCAGCTCAGGATGCTCACCAGCTTTAAAGATCAGCTCGGATGCCGGTCCGACAGTAACCGAGTCTCGAACCTGATCGCTGAGCTGACTGAGCGGGTCGTAGGTCTTGAGCTGGCCGATGCAGGCATCGGGACCAACGATGATGCGAACGGGGCCATCCGCGCCAGCAGGGAAAATATCGATGAGATCGCCCCGAAAGGCTATCTCACCCGGTTCGTCGACCCTCTCGTCGACGACATAGCCAATGGCTTCGGACCTGGTTCTGAAATCGTCACGGTCGAGCTTTTGGCCTACCTCCAGAATTGTGAAACCGCCAGCGATGACGGGAGCAGGCGGCACCCGCTGCAGAATGGCTTCGAGCGACATTACAGCGATGCGCGGGCGATCCGGCTTCGTTGCGATCTCACGCAACGCACGAAGCCTTCGCCCCATATTGGCACGTGTGGGCCACACCCTGTCGTAGGGCAGGCAATCCCAGGACGGCAGCAAGATGATATCCGCGTCAGGCAGGAACTGACGCAAGGCGCCGGCGATCTCCTCGGCACTGCGTTCCGAGGGAGCTATATGGACGATGTGCTTATCCCGACTGGTCTCCAGCCCACGGGCCAGCGCTACCGCGATTGCTGAGGATGGCGGTCCGCCGTGCTCTATCGCAAACCCGCTGTCATCCGTGTGATCGATTTGTTCGACATCCGTCCGCGAAATATGCCTGTTCACTGAAATCTCACCTTGCCACTGAGACAACGTCAGCGGAGCCACCCCGTTCCTGGTGGCGCATCAAAGAGTTCCAGGACTGGCTGCGGGTGCAGCCCTTGAAATTGGGGGGAGCGACTGGGTCAAAGCTGCGCCGTGATCGGCGAACTCCTGGGGCTGGCTGCCCAGCGGGACAATTTCTAACCGAGCCTATGTCATAGGTTAATGCATTGCTGCCTGGCTCACCTATGGCTGTCCTAAAAAACTGGTGCTTGGATCATTCCGGGATCTTCAACCACCCTCGACGCTGGCAAAACGCCCCAGGCACGGGACCATGCCGCACGGCGGCGCCTTCTGCCGCCGCGCATATGTCCCCATGCCAATCGGAACTTTTGGCGCGGATAATAGTTCGATCACCAACATCAGCCAGGTAGTCAATTTGTTCCCCACCTCATCCTCGGATGTACTCATTCGCAAGCTTCAGACCATCTCGGATCTTCGAGAGGCCGACATCGGCGTTCTGAAAGGCATTCCGATCCAGGAGAAGGAATATTCGGCCAACCACGATCTGGTGCGTGAGGGCGACCGTCCTGTTTACTCGTTTATCGTTCTTGATGGCTTGGTCGGTTCCACCAAACATACGGGCGAAGGAAAGCGACAAATCACATCATTCTTCGTCGCTGGCGACATTCCTGATCTGCATGGGCTGCATCTGTCGGTCATGGATTGTAACTTCTCGACCCTTACGTCGGCCCGAGTAGGTTTCATGCGGCATGACACTCTGCGTGCCGTTTGCGACCAGCACCCTCGCATCGCCACCGCTTTTTGGCGGTCGACGTTGATAGATGCCGCGATTTATAGGGAGTGGGTCATCAATGTGGGAAGACGCGAGGCATACACCCGCATGGCTCACATCCTTTGCGAACTGATTTTTCGCTTGCGCTCCATGGGGCGCATTGAGGATCACGTGGCGGATATTCCCATTACCCAGGCGGCCCTTGGCGATGCACTGGGTTTGTCCACGGTCCACGTCAACCGGATGCTCCAGGAACTACGACGCAGAGGCCTCATTGCCACCTCGGGATCAAAAGTTCACGCACTGGACTGGGCCGGCCTCACTCACGCAGGAGATTTCGACACGACCTACCTGCACCAAAGGAACCCCGCAGATTAGCAGTGACGGAAGCTCTCCGATGGCACGATTTTTCTTCGACAGCGGCGATGGCGATCTCATCTTCGAGGACGAAATAGGTGTCGAATGCGCTGGCCTCGAAGAGGTCCGCCGCGCGGGATTCGAGGGCCTTGTCGACCTCACGAGAGAGTCACTGAAGAGCGTCGACGGGCAGCAATTGTTTATCGAAGTGCGTGATGAAAACGGCGCCAAGATTTTGCGGCTGAGCCTCTCGCTTCGGGTAAAATCGATCGCTTAAATTTGCACTCTGCGCTCAGCGTTAGGCGCGCGGATTGAGACTGCAAACATCCACTGGCATGTCGTTGTCTCAAAACCAGGGCCACTTTTGAGCGACATACATTAACCCATAGATTGTGCCTCGATTCGCCTCGATTTGTGTACAGGACGGGGAACCATCAAAGAGCCGCCGAGTTCGTCCAACGGACAAGCTCGGGTTCTAACATGGAAGAAATCGGCAAGGCACAACAAAAGGTCATAGCCCGCCTCATACGGCAGTGGATTTCATCGGACGCCAATCGTCGCCAGCTTCGCCAGTTGCTGGATCTGCCGACAGATACGGACATGCCCAGCGAGCATCGGTCATTGCTTGACGAACTCGACCGAAAGCTCAACCAATGAGCGCCCCTGCTTTCGGGAGGGCTCCCGAGTGGATGCGAGCCGGTGGCGAGGGGAAGGAGCTGAGGTCGACATCTGGTTGAGGCCGCCGGCCCAAGCAGACGCGAACGCTTTACGCCGGACGGCGCCGATTGAATGTTCCGTGGTTTTCGTGGAGCCGCGGTCCGATTCCTAGAGGTGAGTTTCTGCACCTTGCTGCGCGTTTAAAAGTTGAGAAACGGCAGTTATGATCTGCGGCAGAAAAAAGGGCTTGGTGATCATTATGCTGTTGGGCACACCTTCCGCTCCCCAGTGTACCGCGCTGTCGCCACTGATATAGACAACCGGGATGGTCGAGTTGGACCTTCGCAAGTGCCGAGCGACCTCCCACCCCGACTGTCCTGGTCCCAAACGGATGTCCGTGAGTACGGCCTTGAACTTGGTCGGATCGGGGTCGAAAGCCGCCAGCGCCTCGGCGGCACTCCGAGTGCCGACCACCTGGAAGCCGGCCTCCTCCAAAGCTGACTCGAGGTCGAGCAGGATCATTGTCTCATCTTCGACGATCAGAACAGCACCTTCGCTCATCCGGAATCTCCCCAAGCCGCCACCGCTAATACGATTTCGGCGTCAACTTGGTTCCATCTGACCCGCAGCAGCCTTTTGGCTATCGAAGCTCCACGCTGCCTCGATTGCGCGGCGGACTTGTGACGTCGGGAAGCCACCCTGGAAAAGGCCGACACCGGCTTAGCTGCTTCGACAGCCTTGGCAATGAGGCTGAATTACAGGTTGTAGCCGACGCTGAACCGTCGCCGACGAGGTCGCTTTGATCAAGCGTTCTCCTGTTCTTCAGAAGCTTGCTGGATTTGCGTCATCACCTTTTGGGGATCGACATTCTCGGCGAGTTCCGGCAGCTCTTTGTCGGCCGGGGTCGAGATATTCAGACGCGCCGTCAAGGCAGCCACCATCTCGATCAGCCGCGTGGTTTCATGTTCGTTTAGAAGGCTGATCTGCAAATCCAGTTCGGCTCGGCGCTCGCTGTGTGCGGCCATTCTGTTCTGATTGATCAGCACGAAAGTAGACAGGAAGATTGCCTCAACCGAGGCGACCATGGCCAGGATCACGAAAGTCGGGTCCCAGGCTGGGACGGCTGGTATCGCGCCAAGGTTCGCGAGGACCCAGACGACAAGAATTGCAAGGTGCAAATAGACGAAAGTCATGCTTCCCGCGAAGCGCGAAACAACGCCGGCGACCCACGCTTGAACACCTTGGTGCTCCTCTTGCTGTCGCCTGTGCTCGACCAGGGCCTGTATGTTCTGGTGGAGCACCGACTGCATGTCGGCTGGACGTTGGTCGCTCATTTGAAAGCCCCGTTTGGAGATCATTCCGTGCAAGCGGCGTCGCTTATCGCCGGTGGCTCCCGCGAGGCCGGATCTGCCTTGAACTCGTCGGCACGCGACTTGGGTCGCTGCCGACGGCCCGCTTGGAACAAGGCGTGCCGCCCTGCAATGGTGTGCACCATGCCAACCACGGCTTGCGGGGCGCTCTGATGAACCATATGGCCGGCGCCCGGAACCACCTCAAGGAGAGACCTACCGACTTCCGCGTGCAAGCGTCGTGCATCGCGTTGCGCGTCGAACAACCGGTCCCCGGATCCCGCCATGATGCCGGTGGGCACGGCAATGTCCCTATAGTTGGCTTTTCCCAAGAGGGACGCGGCCAGCATCGATGCTGTCTCCAGAGAAACCGCCCGCAGTTGGGAAGGGCGGCTGGCGACATCTTTGGCCAGTGCGGCGAAGTCGCTGGCGACGACGGCGGGTTTAAAGATCTTCTCCATTGCCCAATGCCAGGCAAGCCTTACAAGCGGGGGCAGCAAGGTGTGACGAAACGCGGTGCCGATCACAGGCAATGCAGGGAGTGCGGCCAGTGCAAGATCCAGCCGCGGTGACGGATAGTAGTAACCCGAGACCAGCACGATGCCGGCGACCGATGGAGAATGCCTTCGCGCCAACTCGAGGGAGATCCAAGCTCCCCAGGAATGTCCAAGCACGAGGTATTTCTCTATACCCAGCCCGCAGGCGGCGGCATGTATAAGGTCGGCTTGGTCGCGAGCGGACCAACGCCGGCCGCGCGGCCGTGAGCTTCGCCCAAAACCGGGACGATCAAATGCAATCACCCGGTAGGTCTTTGCCGCCTCATCGAAGATGCCGCTCGACTTGAAATCCTCCGCCATGGATCCATTGCCATGCAGGAGAAGCAGCGGCATGCCGGTTCCGGCTTCGATAAAATGCAGGCGCAGACCATCGATCTCCATCACACGTCCGCACGCCCGGCCGGCAATCGCACGTTTGGCGCGGATGGCGTTGTATGCCGCCAGCGCCGCCAACGAGGCCGCGAGCAACCCGGTCGCGAGTTTCGGTCCATCTCTGTCGAACGCCATGCCCGTGCCTGTTGGAAACTATCTGCCGACCCCAACTCTCGGGGCGAAAGCTTGTTCCGCCAGACAAGACAACGCTGTACAACCGGCTCAAGCGGCTAAAGTAGGCCTTCTCCATGGAGTTGGGACCGTTAAGCCTGGGCAGCGCTGCTGCCTCCCAGTTTCCAATCACCCTGCCAACGTGCGCGCACGGCAATCATCAGCATGGCCGCTTCCGTCATCCCGGTCTGGAAAAGTCTGACCAACTCTCTCGCGATGGATTCTGCCGCGGTAGTGTCCGACGAAATCTCAAATTCCTCACACAGCGCGTCGAAAACCGACCGAAGCGTTTTCAGGTCGTCTGGATAGAGAGCGTCCGTATTCGTAAGAATGGGTCGGTCAAGCATCAAACGTCTCCAAACGAGTGAAGTGCGGTTCGGGCACCCAGCCAGCGGGAGCTCGTCAAGTGCCCGCTGGTTTCCCCCTTTATCCGCCACAGCGCGCCAAGCTGTCATTAACCTATGACCGGTGCGGCGTGTTCGGCTGACCGGCCCGCCAAAGAAACTGCCGTCCTGCGGGGAACTCTTGGCCGCAGACTGCATTTAAGTCCGGGCAAAACGGGGGCGAAATGGGGGCCACTTCAAGCAATCCGCGATCTGAACTGCAGCGCTTCGAGCTTTTGGCAGCGCTGGGCGACCGTATTCGCGAGATTACGGATCCCGCAGAACTGGCCTACGCAGCCGCGGAACTGCTGGGGAACCATTTTGGCATCAGCCGAGCCGGATACGGCACGATCGATCTAGAGAAAGAAACGATCACCATTGACAGGGACTGGAACGCGCCAGGCATCAAAAGCCTGGCTGGGACGCTGAATTTCAGGAACTACGGCTCGTATATCGAGGATTTGAAGCGAGGCGAAACCGTTGTCTTTGAAAACGCCGAGACAGATCCGCGAACCAGCAGCCATGCGGAGGCACTCAAAGCCATCAGCGCCCAATCCGTCATCAACATGCCCGTTACCGAGCATGGCGGGCTGGTGGCGCTGTTATACCTGAACCACTCCGCGCCCAGACGCTGGGCGACGGAGGAAGTAGCCCTCATTTCGGCAGTCGCGGACCGGACGCGTACGGCGATAGAACGCCTTCGCGCCGAACTGGCCCTGCGTGAGAACGCCGAACGCCTTGCTTTTCTCGACCGCCTCGGCAGGGAGATAGCCCTCGCGGCCGACGCCGATGCTGTCATGCAGATCACCACTCGGCTCCTCGGCGAACATCTTGGCGTCTCGATTTGCGCCTATGCCGACATGGAGCAGGACCAAGACCATTTCACCATCCGCGGCGATTGGAGCGCACCTGGCTCGCCCAGCATCAGGGGATATTACAGTCTTGCCGATTTCGGTCGCCTGGCTGTCACCAACCTCAGCGCCAACAAGCCGCTTATCATCAACAACAACCTTGAGGAAATTGCTCCCGAGGAAGCGAAGACCTTTCAGGATATCGGGATAACGGCAACCATCTGTATGCCTTTGGTCAAACAAGGCCGACTGACTGCCCTGATGGCTATCCACGACAAGCAGCGCCGCGTCTGGTCGCAACGCGAACTGTCCTTGCTGACCGAGGTGACGGAGCGGTCCTGGGCTCACATCGAGCGCGTTCGCTCGGAACAGGCGGCACGGGCCAGCGAGGAGAGGCTGAGGCTTGCCACCGACGCGGCCGCTATTGGCACCTGGGATTACGATCCCATCAGCGGAGTGCTGCGTTGGGACGACCGGTGCAAAGCCCTTTTTGGTTTGCCGCCGGACGCGGAGGTGACATATGAAAGCGCGTTCCTGGCGGGCCTCCATCCGGAAGATCGCGCACGGGCCGACGAGGCCGTACGCCAGTCGCTTGCGCCGGGCCCCCCCTCCCGCTACGACATCGAATACCGGACGATCGGCCTTCGGGATGGCAAGGAGCGCTGGATTGCCGCAACGGGGGAAGCGCTTTTCCAGTCCGGCCGTGCGATCCGCTTCATCGGCACCGTGGTCGATGTCACCGCGCGAAAGCGGGTGGAGCATCAGCTTCAGTTGATGAACGCCACTGCGGCAGCCGTGGCGGCCGAGCTTGACGTGGAGCGAATTGTCCAGACGGTAACCGATGCCGGCGTGGTGCTGTCGGGCGCACAATTTGGAGCTTTCTTCTACAATGTGATCGACGACAAGGGCGACAGCTATGTGCTCTACGCCCTGTCGGGGGCACCTCGTTCTGCTTTCGAAAACTTTCCGATGCCGCGCAACACCGCGGTGTTCGAGCCCACTTTCCGCGGAACAAGCGTGGTGCGTTCCGATGATATCCTCACGGATCCCCGTTACGGAAAGAACTGGCCCCGCAAGGGAATGCCGGAGGGCCATCTGCCGGTGCGTTCCTATCTCGCCGTGCCGGTCGTCTCGCGTTCGGGCGAGGTGCTGGGTGGCCTCTTCCTTGGCCATCCAGAAATCGGCGTCTTCGCCGAACAGCAAGAGGCGGCCTTGCTGGGGCTTGCGGGCCATGCCGCGACGGCAATCGACAACTCCCGACTGTTCAAGGCGCTGCAGACACTCAACGGCACGCTCGAACAGCGTGTCAAAGATGAAGTAGCGGAACGCGCCAGAGCAGAAGAGCACCTGCGCCAAGCCCAGAAGATGGAAGCTGTCGGACAGCTCACCGGTGGCATCGCGCACGACTTCAACAATATGCTGGCCGTCATCATCGGCGGCCTGAACCTTGTGCAGCGCAAGCTCAGAAACGGCGATACCAACGTCCACCAATTCGTAACCGGCGCGATCGATGGAGCACAACGTGCCGCAGAACTTACCAGGCGACTGCTCGCCTTTTCCCGCCAGCAACCACTGGCGCCGAAGCGGCTGAATCCAAATCGCCTCGTCTCCGGTATGAGCGAATTGCTGAACCGGACGCTTGGCGAGACCATTCAGATCGAGACCGTGCTCGCTGCGGGCCTATGGCATGTCGAGGCCGACGCAGGGCAATTGGAAAGCGCGCTGCTCAACCTTTGCGTCAACGCAAGGGATGCCATGCCTGCTGGCGGCAAGCTGACGATCGAGACATCAAACGCCCACGTCGACGATCGCTATGCCAGGGAGAACGCGATCCCCTCCGGCCAGTATGTGATGATAGCGGTCACCGATACAGGAACGGGCATGACTGCTGATGTTGTCGCAAGAGCCTTCGATCCGTTCTTCACCACCAAGGGGGTCGGCAAAGGCACCGGGCTGGGACTCAGCCAAGTCTATGGGTTTGTTCGCCAGTCCGGCGGCAGTGTGAAGATCTATTCCGAGCAGGGCATCGGAACCACCTTGAAAATATATTTGCCGCGCTCGCACCACGGCGTGCTCGACAGCCAAATCGACGTCGTGGCAGGCGAGCACCCCGGCTGTGCAGACGAGATCATCATGGTTGTCGAGGATGAAGATCGCGTCCGGCTGATGGCGGCGGAAGCGCTGCGGGAACTGGGCTACTCCGTGCTGGAAATGCAAGGCCCACGCGACGCGCTGGTGGCCGTCGAAAGCGGGCAAGTGCCGTCGCTTTTGTTCACCGACGTGGTGATGCCGGAGATGTCGGGCCGGGAGCTGGTGGATCAGGTCAAGACAATGCACCCGTCGCTAAAAGTGCTCTACACCACCGGCTACACACGAAATGCGATTGTCCACAACGGCACGCTCGATTTCGGAACCGAACTTTTGACCAAGCCCTACACGATCGACGAATTGGCAGAGAAAGTCCGGAAGGTGCTGGATCGAAAGTGAACGGGCAACAGCCCGCGACGCTCGCCGTGTGACCGAACCCGGCGTTTGCCGCGTAAGGTGTGCGGCGAAACGGGCCGAAGGTGTCGACACCGACATCGTATTAATATGGCCCGGCTTCACTTTTCCGAGCCAGTATCCCTCCAGATTTTGTCTACCTCTTGCCCATCCGCGGCCTTGCTCATCGCCGTGATGGCGCAGCACGATCGAAATCTCGTTGCCGCCGGTCACCAGTCGGAGAATCCCGGCGAGAAATAAATGCCGCCTCTGGCTCCCTGCGATGCTCAACACTGAAGCTGCCGTAAAAATGCTCGCTGGCCGATGGCCGGATGGAACAATCATCTTGCGGGGATGTTCGGATGATCTAACCGGAGAGATGTCCATGTTCATGCACAACAAGCGCCTGCAATACACCGTTCGCGTCTCGGAGCCGAATCCTCGCCTGGCCTGCATGATCATGGAACAGTTCGGCGGCGCCGATGGCGAGCTTGCAGCGGCCATGCGCTATTTCACGCAAGGGCTTGGCGAGGACGATCTTGGCCGTCGCGACATGTTGCTCGATATTGCGACCGAAGAACTCAGCCATCTCGAAGTGGTGGGATCAATCGTCACCATGCTCAACAAGGGGCTCAAGGCACAGCTGGCCGAGGGCCAAATGAAGGAAGCGGACCTTTACCTGATGATCGGCGCCAGCGGCACAACAGCCAAGGAATCAATTCTGTTCGGCGGCGCTCCCGCGCTGTGCGACTCAGCCGGCGTTCCCTGGACCGCGGCCTATGTCGACTCGCGCGGTGAACCTACGGTGGATTTGCGGTCGAATATCGCCGCCGAAGCCCGCGCCAAGATCGTTTACGAACGCCTCATCAACATCACCGACGACCCGGGAATCAAGGACGCGCTCGGCTTCCTGATGACCCGCGAGATCGCGCACCAGAAGTCGTTCGAGAAAGCACTCTACGCGATCGAAAACAATTTCCCTTCCGGCAAGCTCCCAGGCGTAGAGAAGTACGCCAGCATGTATGTCAACACCTCTCAAGGCGACGGCGATGTCGCTGGCCCATGGAATTCCGGCGAAGAGTGGGATCGGATCGATGACCTTGAAGAGGTGATGCCCGTCGACGGCGGAGACGGCCTGGCAACTGTCAAGCTGGGGGCCAAAGACCTGAAGGTGGTGGCCAGGATGGCCGACCGTACGCTTTCCGATCCGGCTTCCGATCCGACAACAGGCGCTGATCTAGGAGCGGGCCCGGGAGCTGGCCGTACCAAGAACGCCGATTTCGGCGGCGCGGCAAGCATTCAGGAGGCCCCGGCCGTGGCAGAGGCTGCTGTCAAACGCGCACGTAGGCGTTAGTACAGAGCCGACGCGGGCATCTATGTTCCGCGATGCGGCCGGAAGCTAACACCGACGAAGGCAGGGCGCCCGACCAGCAGCGGACTGGCCGGAGCGCTCGCATCGACATCTGTGCTGAATGTGGGTGAAGCAACCATGGCCACCGCCGCACCACGATCAGATTCGGAGCGTGCGGGCCAGCCGGACAAGGTCCGTCCCGACGGTTGCGAGAACCGGTGCATCGTGACAATCGGAGCATCGGCCGGCGGCGTCGACGCGCTGAAGAGACTTGTCCGCGACCTTTCGCCGGACATCCCGGCGGCTCTCCTCGTCGTACAGCACGTTGGTCCCACGAGTTACCTCGGCGACATTCTCGGTCGCGCTGCCAACATGCCCGTTGCAAATGCCTCCAACGGCATGAAGGTTAAAAACGGGCACATCTTCGTTGCACCGCCTGGAGCTCACCTTCTGTTACACGACGATCATATGCTGCTGCGGCGCGGGCCGCGCGAGAACCTGGCGCGCCCCGCCATCGACCCTCTGTTTCGATCGGCCGCTTGCAGCTTTGGCGGCAGCGTGATCGGCGTCGTGCTCACAGGCAGCCTCTCCGACGGCACCGCCGGCCTGCACGCAATCAAGATGTGCGGAGGCGTCAGCGTAGTCCAGGACCCCGGCGACGCCGCAGTACCCGATATGCCGCTGAGCGCCTTGCAGAATGTGGAAATCGACCATTGCGTCCCTCTGTCCGAAATGGCTGGCCTGTTGCACAGGCTTGCTTCCGAAATCGCAGGGCCGACACCAGAAATCCCGTCCGGCATCCGCCTTGAGGCAGCGATTGCAGCTCAGGAGCACAGCACAATGGAATTGACCGAAGGCCAGCTTGGCGCCCCCTCGACATTTGTCTGCCCCGAATGTCATGGCCCCCTATGGGAGATCGAAGACGGGCCGATTACCCGTTACCGCTGCCACACCGGACATGCGTTCGGAGCGGACGTTTTAATGCAGGCCCAGGCTGACGATGCGGAACAGGCTCTTTGGAGCCTTTTAAGAGCGCACCAGCAGCGGGCTGAGTTGGCGAAACGTACGGCAAAACGCGAAGCCGCGCGGGAAAGACACAGCCTGGCCAGCCAAATGGCTGCGCGGGCCGCGGAGTACGAAGCCGACGCGAAACTTATTGAAGAGATCATCCATCGTCGAACGCCGTGACAAGGCAACAGCGTTTGTCAAGGCGGGTGCGTCTGCGCCATCCCGATCGCATTTTCCTGGATCAGCCGCGTTGCCTCACCGCTTGGCCTGTGGCCACGGGTATCCAGGTCCCATGCTTTGATTGAACACCTGCACCCAAATCCAACTGCACGAATTTTATGCAAAGCAGGAACATAGAAGCATTACGCGAGTTAGGCACTGACCCATTGGACGTATCCTCGCATTCTGCGGTCTGCCTGGGTGGTCCTTGTTTTGTAAACGAATGCCAGGACAATGTATCGCTCGCAGCTTTTCGTACCTCTTTTTGGCCTGCTGTTGCTGATGGGTGGCCTGTTCCACGGGCACGAGGCCATGGCGCAGGAACCCTGTCCGGCCGATCACGATAAGCTGCTTGCAGCCCTCAAAGCCAACGTGAAGGCAAGCGGCGGACCAGCCAATGGCGGCTTTGAAACCAACGAATGGGCAGCCATCGTTGCCCGTGACGGCACTGTCTGCGCGATTGCGTTCAGCGGCCCCACCCCCGACTCGCAATGGCCGGGAAGTCGGCTCATAGCAGCGGAGAAAGCCAACACGGCCAACGGTCTCAGCCTGGCTCAGATGGCCCTCTCGACGGCCAATCTCTATGCGGGGGTGCAGCCCGGCGGACCGCTATTTGGCCTGCAGGAGACCAATCCCGTCAACCAGGCCGCGGCCTATACGGGCGATCCCAAAACGTTCGGAAGCGCCGGCGACCCGCTCGTCGGCAAGCCGATCGGAGGCGTCGTGGTGTTTGGCGGCGGGCTTGCCCTCTACGACGGCAAGAGCATTGTCGGCGGCCTCGGCGTTTCAGGCGACTCCTCATGCGCCGATCACAATGTCGCCTGGCGTATCCGCGCGGCGCTCGGCTTCGACAAGGTCCCGGCAGGCGTCAATCCAAATCGCAAGGATGCCATTGTCTACGATCTGGACCCCGGCGGCAAAAGCGCTTCGGGCTGGGGCCATCCGCTTTGTGCCGGAACGGAGGCCGACATCGCGGCCGAACTCGGCGCCGGCGTGGGAGGCTCGATCAATAAATGAAAGCTATGCCGCAGTTGGCATTAACGCGCGTTGACGTAGAACGACGTACCCGCAAATTGGCAGCCGGGAATTCCTTTGGCGCTATCCTTCTGGTGACGCTGCTCGCCTGCGTGCTGCTTCTGGGCGCTGCGTCCGAGCCTCCTAAAACACCAGCGATCGTACCGCCAGCCGCAGCCTCGCCACCCGATGACGGCCAATGGACGATGCCGGCCAAGAACTACGCGTCGACGCGCTTCAGCGAACTCTCCGAGATCAATGAAGGCAACGTCAAGAACCTGCAGGTCGCGTTCACGTTCTCGACAGGCGTGAACAAGGGCGAGGAAGCAGCGCCGCTGGTCGTCGGCAACACCATGTATATCGTGACGCCCTTTCCCAACTTCGTCTATGCGCTCGATCTCTCCAAGCCCGGCGCCCCGATGAAGTGGAAGTACGAACCCAATCCCGAGCCGGCGGCACAGGGAGTGGCCTGCTGCGACGTCGTCAACCGCGGGGTGGCATTCGCCGACGGGCGCATTTTTTTCAATACGCTGGACGGCCACACGATTGCCCTTGATGCGAACACGGGCAAGCCGATCTGGAACACTCATGTCGGCAACATCAACATCGGCGAGACCATCACCATGGCGCCGCTTGTGGTGAAGGGCAAAGTGCTGGTCGGCAATTCCGGCGGCGAGATGGGCGTTCGCGGCTGGGTAAAGGCGCTCGACGCCGGCGACGGTCATGTCGTCTGGATCGCCTATAGCACCGGGCCGGACAAGGACGTGCTGATCGGATCGGACTTCAAGCCGCACTACGACATGGACAAAGGCAAGGATCTTGGCGTCACGACGTGGCCGCCGGAAGCCTGGAAGATCGGCGGCGGCAACATGTGGGGCTGGATTTCCTATGATCCCGATCTGAACCTGATCTTCCACGGCACCGGCAATCCCGGACCATGGAATCCGGATTTGCGGCCGGGCGACAACAAGTGGACGTCTGGCATTTTCGCGCGCGATGCCGACACCGGCGCGGCGAAATGGTTTTATCAATGGAGCCCGCATGACCTCCACGATTATGACGGCATCAACGAGCAGATCCTGCTCGACATGTCCTGGCAGGGCAAGCCGCGCAAGGTGCTGATCCGGCCGGAGCGCAACGGCTATCTCTACATCCTCGACCGGACAACCGGCGAGGTGCTGTCGGCAAAACCGTTTGGTCCGGTCAACTCCAGCAAAGGTGTGGATCTGAAAACCGGTCGGCTGATCGTAAACCCGGACAAGAAGACCGGCACCGGCAAGGTCGTTCGCGATATCTGTCCGACGGCGTCGGGCCTCAAGGACTGGCAGCCTTCCGCGTTCTCGCCGAAGACCGGCCTGCTCTACATCCCGCACAACAATCTGTGCATGGATGAAGAAGGCGTCGAGGTGAACTACATTGCCGGCACGCCCTATGTGGGCATGAACGTCCGCATGATACCAGGGCCCGGCGGTAATCGCGGCGCCTTCACCGCCTGGGACATCGCCGCGGAGAAACCCGCCTGGAGCCTCAAGGAGAATTTCCCGGTGTGGAGCGGCGCGGTGGTGACCGCCGGCGACGTTGTCTTCTATGGCACGATGGAAGGCTGGTTCAAGGCGGTCAGCGCCAAGACCGGAGACCTGCTTTGGCAGTTCAAGACCTCGTCCGGGATCATCGGCCAGCCCATCACCTATCGCGGTCCCGACGGGCACCAATATGTCGCCATCCTCTCAGGCGTCGGCGGCTGGGCCGGCGCCATTGTATCGGGCGATCTTGACCCGCGTGACGCCACCGCCGCGCTCGGTTTCGTCAATGCCATGAAGGATCTGAAGAACGCGACAACCTCGGGAGGCACGCTTTATGTGTTCCGGCTGCCTTGATGGATTGTACTTGACCGTAGGTCCGGCGCGAAAGGGGTGCCAACGGCTGGCGATCGGCATGGCCGCGATCGCCTTCGTGTTCTTGACGGCCACAGCCGACGCACGTGAGCTGAGGGTCTGCGCCGATCCGAACAACCTGCCGTTCTCCAACGCGGCAGGTCAGGGCTTCGAGAACAGGATCGCCGAAATCGTTGCGTCCGATCTCGGCGCCAAGCTGACCTATACCTGGTGGGCGCAGCGTCGCGGCTTCATCCGCAACACGCTGAAGGCGGGCCTGTGCGATCTCGTGCCGGGCACGCCGAGCAACCTCGAAATGCTGCGCACCACCACGCCCTACTACCGATCGTCCTATGTCTTCGTCACCCGCAGGGACGGCCCCGACGTAGCATCGTTCAATGATCCGCGGCTGCGCGACATGCGGATCGGTGTTCAGCTCATCGGCGACGATGGCGCCAATTCGCCTCCGGTCCAGGCGCTTGGCCGCCGCGGTATCGTCGGGCACCTCGTTGGCTATCCGGTCTATGGCGACTATTCCGCCCCCAACCCGCCGGCGCGCATCGTCGAAGCGGTGGCGAGTGGCGAGATCGACCTTGCCGTGGTCTGGGGCCCCCTCGCCGGCTACTTCGCCGCCAGGCAGAAGGTGCCGCTCCGCATCACGCCGGTTGCGCCCCGCATCGACGGACCGCAACTGCCGATGATCTACGACATCTCGATGGGCGTCCGCCGCGAAGACGATGCGCTGCGCGGCGATGTCAATGGCGCCCTCTCCAGGCACAAGGTCGAGATAGATGCCTTGCTGTCACAGTACGGCGTGCCGCGCCTCGATGCCTCGGGGAGCCCGGTGCGATGAGAGCCGTTGTGGCCATGCTCCTGTTTCCAGTCCTGGCGCTCGCTGCCTGCCAGCGCGAGGAACGTGACACGCGCCCGCAATCGGCGCTCGGATCGGGCGAGCAGCCGACGCCTGTGACCACGCTGGAGCCCGGCGGACAGCGCCCCCCCGCCAGCGATAACAAGGCGGCGAGCTTCGAGGCCAACGCCTTCCATATGAGCGAAGGGAAACGGCTTTTCGGCTGGTTCAACTGTTCGGGATGCCACGCCAATGGCGGCGGCGGCATGGGGCCGGCCCTGATGGACCAGAAGTGGCTCTATGGCAGCTCGATCGAAAGCATCCATGCCACGATCCGCGACGGTCGGCCAAACGGCATGCCGAGCTTCCGCGACAAGATTCCCGACGACCAGATCTGGGAGCTTGCGGCTTTCGTGCGCTCGCTGAGCGGCAACGCGCCGTCTTCCGCCGCGCCGCAACGCAATGACGACATGATGGCGCATCCGTCGGAAAACCGCATGCCCGACGCGGCCACGCTGGGGAAGTCGCCGTGAAACGTCTCGTCTCGATGGCGTTCGCCACCGCCGGCGCTCTGTTGCTCCAGGGATGCGCGGGCTGGCAATCCGCCCTCGACCCGAAAGGTCCCGCGGCGAGCGAACTGGCATGGCTGATCTGGTTCTTCACCGCGCTCTGCGCCGTGGTGTGGGTGCTGGTGATGATCGCCCTCGTCGTGCCCTTGATGATGCGGTCGCGCGCGCAGGCGGAGCCGCTCGCGATCAAGGCCGGCGCCGACGACCGGAAGCTGCGCGCGGTGATGACCGCCGTCGGGTTGACCGCCATTGTCCTGATCGGACTGACCTTGCTGAGCTTCTTCGCCAACAGGACGCTCGCCGCGATCGGCTCGGATGCCGCACTGACCATTCGGGTCACCGGCCATCAATGGTGGTGGGAGGTGCGCTATGAGGATGCCACGCCAAGCCGCATCCTGACCACGGCGAACGAGATCCATATCCCCGCCGGAGAGCCGGTGCGGCTTCTTCTGACCTCGACCGACGTCATCCATTCCTTCTGGATCCCGAGCCTTTCGGGCAAGCTCGACCTCATTCCCGGCCACATGAACGTGCTCGACCTCAAGGCCGACAAGCCTGGTGTTTACCGAGGTCAATGCGCCGAGTTCTGCGGGGCGCAGCACGCAAACATGGGCACCTTCATCATCGCCGAGCCGCGTGCGAAGTTCGACGCCTGGTGGAACGACCAGTTGCAGCCGGCCGCTACTCCGACGGGGGACGAAGCCAAGGCCGGCCAGGATCTGTTTCTGAAGCGCCCTTGCGTGATGTGTCACAGAATAGGCGGCACGCCTGCCGGAGGAACGGTCGCCCCTGACCTCACCCATATAGCCAGCCGGCAGACGCTTGCCGCCGGGACATTGACAATGAGCCGCGGCAATCTCGCCGCCTGGATAGCCGACCCACAGGGCATCAAGCCCGGATCCCACATGCCGGTGGTGGAGCTCAGCGGCGACGAACTCAACGCCATGGTCGCCTACCTCGAGGCGCTTAAATGAGCAGCGCGGACCTCACAAGCGAACGCGACCTGCCGCCGGTGCGTGAAACCTCTACCGCGGGCGACGTCGCACCCGAGCATGACGGACCGCGCGACACCGGCATGGACGATGCCAGCCTGGATCGCTGGCTGGCGCGGACATGGCGCACGCCCCCCGGCATCATCGGCGCGCTGTCGAGCGTCGACCACAAGGTCGTCGCACGGCGCTATCTGATCACCGCCTTCGTGTTTCTGTGCCTGGGCGGGCTCAACGCTGTCGCCATGCGCATCCAGCTCTCAGGGCCGCAGCGCGGTCTGATCGGCCCGGACCTCTACAACCAGCTGTTCACGATGCATGGTGTGACCATGATGTTCCTGTTCGCCGTGCCCATCGTGCAGGCGACAGGCATCTATCTCGTCCCGCTGATGGTCGGCAGCCGCAACATCGCCTTTCCCCGCCTGAACGCGTTCAGCTACTGGATCTATGTTTCGGGCGGCATATTCGCCTGGGTGTCTTTCGCGCTCAACATGGCGCCCGACGTCGGCTGGTTTGCCTATGTGCCGCTGTCAGGCCCCGAATTCGCGCCGGGCAAGCGGGCCGACGTCTGGGCCCAGATGATCACTTATACAGAAGTTTCCTCACTGGCCGTCGCGGTGGCAACCATCGTCACCGTGTTCAAGCAGCGAGCCCCCGGCATGTCGCTGGACAGGATTCCGCTCTACGTCTGGGCAATGCTGGTTACCTCCTTCGTCGTCGTCTTCGCCATGCCCGCGGTGATGATCACCTCGACCTTCCTGATCCTCGACCGGCTGGTCGGCACACATATCTTCAACCCCGCCGAGGGCGGCGACGCACTGCTCTTCCAGCATCTGTTCTGGTTCTTTGGCCATCCCGAGGTCTACATCATCTTCCTGCCGGCGACTGGCATGGTCTCCGCGATCATCCCGGTCTTCGCCCGGCGTCCCGTGTTCGGGCATCTCGGGCTGGTCTTGTCGCTGATCGCCGTCGGTTTCCTTTCGTTCGGCCTCTGGGTCCATCACATGTTCGCGACGGGGCTACCCAAGCTCGGCGCCAGCTTCTTCACCGCGTCGAGCATGCTGATCGCCATCCCCAATGGCGTTCAGATCTTCTGCTGGCTGGCGACCTTGTGGGACGGCAGGCCGGTGATCCGCACGCCGCTGCTGTTCATGTTCGGCTTCTTTTTCATCTTCGTCATCGGCGGCCTCACCGGCGTCATGCTCGCTTCGGTGCCGCTGGACCTCCAGGTGCACGACACCTATTTCGTCGTCGCCCATTTCCATTACGTGCTGATCGGCGGTTCGGTCTTCCCGCTGCTGGGCGCGGCCTATTTCTGGTTCCCCAAGATCAGCGGCCGCATGATGAGCGAGCGTCTCGGGCGCTGGCATTTCTGGCTGGCTTTCATCGGCTTCAACGCGGCTTTTTTCCCAATGCATCTCGTCGGGCTCTGGGGCATGCCACGCAGGGTCTACACCTATCCGGCCGAGCTTGGCTGGGGCAACATCAACCTGTTCATCAGCGCCGGCGCGGTGCTCTTTTTCCTCAGCTTCGTACTGTTCACTTTCAATCTTGTACACGGCGCGTTGAAGGGCGCACTGGCCGGAAACAATCCCTGGGATGCCGGTACGCTCGAATGGGCGACGTCTTCGCCGCCGCCAAGCTATAATTTCGCGCGGATACCGATTGTCACACATGTCGAGCCGCTCTGGGCCGAACGGGAGGCGCTGCCTGTGGCGACCGGTCTCCGCGTCGATGTCCGTGAGCTGTTGATCTCAACCGTGGCGGAAGCCCACCCCGACATTCGCGAGAAATCGGCGACACCGTCGATCTGGCCGCTGCTGGCGGCAATCGCCGTCGGCGGTACGTTTGTCTATTCGATCTTCACGCCCTGGGCGATCGTCTGGGGCGCCGCGCCGATCGCCATCACCTTGATCGGCTGGTTCTGGCCCAAGGACGACCCGGAGGATGAGGGATGAGTGAGCGTCCGAGCTTGGATCTTTCGGACCTCCCAACCTTTGGACATGGTCCGCGCAGCCCGACCTGGTGGGGAACGCTCGGCTTCATGGCGCTGGAAGGCATGGGCTTTGCGTTGGCCGCCGGCGCTTATCTCTATCTCGCCACCTTGTGGCCCAACTGGCGTCTAAGCGCCCCGCACCCCAACCATTGGCCCGGAACGATCGTCACCATCCTGTTCATTATCAGCGTGGTGCCGAATCACATCCTCCACGGCCATGCCAAGCAATGCGCGATCGTGCCGGTGCGGATCGGGCTGGTGGTGATGTCGCTGCTCGGTCTGGCCCCGCTTGTCGTGCGCTGGTTCGAATTCCCGGCGCTGAACATCTACTGGGACACGAACGCCTACGGCTCGATGCTCTGGGTGCTGCTCGGGCTGCACACCACACACCTGATCACCGATGTCGGCGACACCATCGTTTTGACGGTGCTGATGTTCACACGCCATGGCTATAGCGGCCGGCGCTTCGGCGATGTCGGCGACAATGTCTTCTATTGGGATTTCGTGGTGCTGACCTGGATCCCGATCTATCTGCTCATCTACTGGATGCCGAGGCTAGGCTGATGCGTGCGTTGAAAATGGGAACGTCCTGGGGTGGTCTTCTGTCGGGGCCGATGGCTTGGGCAATCTCGACGCAGCTGAACTACGCACTCGTACCATGGCAGTGCAACCGCCAGGTGCCGGTGGTGCTTCCCGTGGCACTGGTGCTCGCCGTGCTTTCGCTGCTCGGCGGTGCCTTGTCATGGCGGGCGAAGCGGCAGGGCGGCGCCGCCTTCAAGCCTGAGCGCACGCGCAGCACCGAGCAGTTCGTCGCCGATCTCGGCATGCTTGCGGCATTGCTGTTTGCCCTCGTCATCATCATGCAAGGCAGCGCGGCTCTCATTCTCGACGAGTGCCTGCGATGAGCTTCGACGCGTTCTTCTCGACCTCGATCTGCTACGGCGCCGGCGCGCCCGAGGCCGGATGGACGCTCGCATTTCCCATCACGTTTCCGCTGGCCGCGATTGCCTTCCTTTATGCCATCGGAGCGACTCGGTTGTGGCGCCGCAGCAGCCGAGGCCGTCCCGAGCGGATGCGGCAGGCGTTGTTTTTCGCCGCCGGTTGGGGCGTGCTGACGGCAGCACTGGTCAGCCCCATCCATGCGCTCGGCGAGCGGGTGTTTGCCGCCCATATGATCGAGCATGAACTGCTGATGGCGGTGGCGGCGCCCCTCCTTGTCGCCGCTTGCCCAGGCGCAGTCCTGCTCTGGTCCTTGCCGGCCTCACTTCGCCGCGGAACGGGCAAGCTCACGCGCGCAAAGACGCTGCAATCGGTTTGGGCCCTGGTGATCCGCCCCCTCAACGCGACGATCATTCACGGCGTCGCCATCTGGATCTGGCACATTCCGGCGTTGTTCCAGGCAGCGCTCCAGCAGGGCTTTCTTCATTATGCCCAGCATGCGAGCTTCCTCGGCACAGCCTTGCTGTTCTGGTGGGCGCTCCTTGCGCGCCCCGGTCGGCAGCAGACCTATGGCAGCTCCGTCATGCATCTTTTCTTCACCTCGCTTCATACCGGCCTGCTCGGTGTCCTGCTGCTGATGTCGCCTAAACTCTGGTATCCGGAGAATGGCGCCGGCGCGGCATTGTGGGGACTGACCGCGATCGAGGACCAGCAGCTCGCCGGATTGGTAATGTGGGTTCCGGCCGGCTTGATCTATGGCGGCGCCGCCCTGCTGCTCGCCGGCCTGTGGATAAGCAGCAGCGCAACCAGGGAGGCAACACATGCGCTCCGACCTGGGTAGGCTGATCGGGGGCGCCCTTGCCGCAATCCTGCTGCTGACCGCGGCTGTGGCAGCGGCGACCTTGTGGTCCGACCGGCGCGACCGTGTCCGGCACGAGTCGGATGCGGCGACCGGCGGCGTAGGCGCCCGCGCCATTCCGATCATGACGGCGAATGGCTGCTCCGGCTGCCATACGATACCCGGCGTGCCGGGTGCGCAAGGCCAGGTCGGACCCCGCCTGGACGGTGGCCTTGCCGACAGGGTCTTTATCGGTGGCCTGCTGGCAAACAATCCGGAGAACATGATCCGCTGGATACGCTCGGCGAGGGAAGTCAATCCGCACACGGCCATGCCGTCGACGAGGATCACCGAGCAACAGGCGCGGGACATCGCCGCTTATCTCTATGCTTTGAGGTAAATCAGCCCTCGCCGCCGCGCCGGGACCACAAGCCGCGGCCGGGATCGTAGCCGATGACCGCCACGAGGAAGAAGGCGATGAGGCAGCCAAGGACCACAATCGCCGCGACAGGATCGAACCGCAGATAGAGCGCGAAGCGTATCAGCTCGACCGCCGAGCTGAACGGGTTCCAGGCGGCGATTGTTGCCAGCACCGGTCCCGCCTCGGCAAGCCGCCACAGCGGATAGAGCGCCGTCGAGGCAAAGAACACCGGAAAGATGACGAAATTCATGACACCGGCAAAGTTCTCCATCTGTGACGAAACCGAGGAGACAAGCAGGCCGAACGCGCCAAGCATGAGGCCCGCCAGCACGAGCGCCGGAAATACCGCGACGTAGCCGAGAACGGGCGGCCGCACATCCCAGAAACGCGCGACCAACAGAAACAAATAGACCAGCGGCACGCCGACGATCACGCTGGCCAGCAGGCGCGCCGCAAGCAGGTACCAGCGCGGCAATGGTGCGGTCAGCAACAGGCGCATGCTGCCCATCTCGCGATCGTAGACCATGGCCAGCGAACTCGCCATGGCATGGAAGAGCAGCATCATGGCCGCTAGCCCAGGCACCACATATACGTCATAGAGAACATAGGTCTGGTAGGGTGGCGTTATCGACAGACCGAGAACGGAGCGGAAGCCAGCGGCAAAGATTGCCAGCCAGACCAGCGGCCGTACCATCGCCGAGAGCAGCCGGCCGCGTTGCCGCAACGTGCGCAGCATCTCCCTGCGCAGGATGCCGTTGAGCGCGCGCACCGCGTGAGACGTTTTCATTCGGACTCCGTCAGCGACGCGAAGGCCTCGCCCGTGCTCGCTACACCGAGATCGGTAGCCAGGCGATCGGCGCGGCCGGCCCACCGCATTGTGCCTCGATGCAGCACCACCACATCGTCATCCGCCGTTAGTTCTTCCAGAAAATGTGTTGCCCACAGAACGGCAATGCCGCGCTGGCGGCAAAGCTCCCGCACGTGCCGCTCGAGCGCGCGGCGGCCCGGCACGTCGAGCCCGGTGGTCGGCTCATCCAGCAGCAAAAGGCGTGGGCTATGCATCAGAGCACGTGCGATCTCGACACGGCGACGCTGCCCCCCGGAAAGCGCTCGGGCAGGATCGTCGATCCTGTCCAGCACGTCCAGCCGGCCGAGTTCGTGGATGGAGCGCTCCTTGCTCAAGGCCTGGCTAAGCCCATGCAAGGCCGCGTGGTAACGCAGGTTCTCGCCGGCCGTCAGATCGAGGTCGAGGGTCGGCAACTGGAAGACGACGCCCATCTGCGCCAACGCGGCGGACGGGTTGACATCCATCGCCTGGTCGAAGACATGCACCGAGCCGGAGCGGGCGTGATAAAGACCGGTGATCAGCGAGAACAACGTCGTCTTGCCGGCGCCGTTGCGGCCTAGCAAGATGCACATCCTGCCTTGGGCCACAGAGAAAGAGACGCCGTCGAGAACCCGCCGGTTTCCGAAACTATGGCCCAGATTCTCGACCGACAAGGCGTTCATGGCCCGATCACGACGCCCCACGGCCCCCGCCCTACCGGCAGCGATTTCACCACCTCCTGGTTTTCCAGATCGATAAACGAAATATCGCCGGAATTCCCGTTTGCGCTGACCAGGCGCTTCTCGTCGCCGGAGAGCGCAACGTGCCAGGGTCGTTGACCAACAAGGTAGAGCCGACGGACCGCCAGCGTTTTCAAATCGACTTCCGCAATCCTGTTGGCGGGGCCGAGCGCCACATAGACGGTCGTGCCATCGCGAGACGTCGCCATGCCGACCGCCTGCACACCCTCGCGTCGTATACCCGGCACCTCGAACTCGACTTTGCCGGTCTGTGCGCGCGTTGCCGTGTCGAAGACGGTGACAGTGCCCCGGATCTCCGAGGACACCCAGAATTGCTTCCCGTCCGGCGAGAATAAAGCCGCGCGCGGCCGGGTATCGACCAGCAGATTGTCGACGAGTTCAAGCGTGCCTGCGTCGATCAGATGCACCATGCTGGTGGTCTCCGAAGTGCAGGCGACATAGCGGCCGTCGGCGCTGGCCGCCATTCCTTCCGGTTCGACGCCGACATCCACGGTGCCGATGACCTTGGCCGCGGCGATGTCCACCACCGACACCAGATTGTCATTCTCGTTGGCGACGAACAGCCGCTTGCCATCGGGATGGACTGCGAAGAATTCCGGATCGGCTCCCGAAGGCAATTCCCCGACGACCCGCCGCTTCGCGAGGTCGACCACGTCGATGCGGTTGTCGTCGCCTTCCGCGACGAACAGCATCTTGTTGTCGATCGACAGTGCCAGCCCGCGCGGACGGCGGCCGACATCGATCGTCGCCAGCAAAGTCATTGTCACGCCGTCGACGACCGCGACGGTATTGTCCTGCTCATTGGAAACGTAGATGGTCTCGGCGGCGGCGGGAGCAGCAAGAGCGAACGCCGCCAACAACAGCGTCATCAGAACTTGCATGTGCTCTCCTCCAGGTCGATGCCCAGCGTGTCGAGCGGCGTGCGCTGATGCAGGAAGCCCGGTTGCGGTGAGCTGGAAATCAAGAGGCGAGGCCCGGCGATCAAAATGGGCTGGCGCATCTGTCCGTCCCAGGGACGGAAACTAAGCCCCTGCCCCTTGAAGCCAGCCAGAAGAAACGCGTCGCCGCGTATATATCTGCCGATTGCCGCGGGATCGAGACTGTGCAGGCGCGTCGCCGCTTCGCCGATACTGCGCACAGCGAGCCAGGCCGCGTAGTCGCTGGGCAACATCCAGCGCCCTGCCTGCCTGTGGAAACGGTCCTGCAGTTGCGTGGCGCCCCATTCCTCGCTGACAGCGCTCCAGCCTGTGGCGACAAGCCCTTGCGTGCCGGCGACGATTCTCGGCAGCGCAGTGCGGCCCTCTAGATAGGCGCCGAATTCATCCGCCTCGTCGGCGACCACGAGCACATCATAGTCGCTGACCTGCGTGACCGCCGGTATTTCGGTCTGCAGCGTGACATGCCCTGTATCGGCACGTCCGTTGGCGGGCCTGAATGTCCACGGCTGGTCGATCGTGATCTCGGCTCCGAAGCGAGCCGCCGCCCGTCGAAAGGCCGCAGCCATCGCCTGATCCTGCGAATGCGGCCCCACAAGCAGGAACCAACGCTGCCAGCGCTTCCAGGCGAGATATTGCGCCAGCCCGTCAGCGAGCATGGCGCGGCTCGGGATCGTGTGCAGCACGTTCCTACGGCAGTCCTGCTGGCGAAGCACGTCGTCCGGCGCCCGGCTGTTGAGCAACGTCATCTGCTCGGCACCGGGCGCGGCACTGGCCTGTAGAAGCTGACTGGCGTCGAGATCGGCGACGACAAAGGCGATGCCGGCATCGGCGAATTGTCTTACCGCGTCGTCCGGCGTTTCGGTTGGTTTCAATATCCTTTCCTCCAGCCGAAATTTCTGCCCAAGAAACCGGCCGGTGCTTTCGTCGTCGGCAATGCCGAGCCGTGCGCCTTGCAGGCCGTCGTCGGTGACGGTTTCATCAAGGGGTCCAAGGGGCAGAGCCGGTTTGCGCTCCTGGCCGATATACCCGATCACCATCGTCTGTTGCTCGGTGGCGCCAGGGCCGGTGATCAGCAAAAGAAAGAGAAGGCCCAGCAACAGTCTCATTGTGTCGCCCCCAGCCCAAACCGCGACGATCCCGCTTCATCGCCACCAGAGATTGCGACATCGCGCACGATGCGCGCAGGCGATCCCTCCAGAACAATAACCCGATCCCCCAGCGACGAGGCATAGGCGAGATCATGCGTAACCAGCAGCGTGGTAGTCCGCCGACTGGCGAAACAATCCTGCAGCAGGCGGCGCATGGCTTGCGCGGTCGCCTCGTCGAGTGAAGCGAATGGCTCGTCGAGGAGCAGGAGCGCAGGCTCCACGGCGAGCGCCCGGGCAAGCGCTACGCGCCGCGCCATGCCGCCCGAGAGTCGCTGCGGATAGCTCTTCTCATTGCCTTTCAGGCCGACAGCGGCAAGCCACCGGGCCGCATCGGGCGCGCGATCCGGGATGGCCATCTCTACATTGCGCAAGGCGGTGAGCCAGGGCAGCAGCCTCGGTGTCTGGAACAGCATGCCTATCGGAAGCGGTCGTCCGCTCACGCTGCCGCGAAATTCGCGGTCGACGCCCGAAACGATCGACAGCAGCGTCGACTTGCCGACACCGGAAGGGCCGGTCAGGACGCAGACCTGTCCGTCGGCTATATCAAGCGACAGCGCGCGAAAGATCGTCCGGCGCTGGCCGTCGTCACCGGGGAAAGTCTTGTCCTCGATCCTGATCCTCAGCATCAGCGTCGCCAGGCGAACAGACGACGTTCCAACGGCACAAGCAGTCCATACTCTATGGCAAGCATCACAACGCCGAAGCTGATCGCATAGGCAAGGATGTGGGTGACGTCGAAGTTCTGAAAATAGACCTGTAGCTGGAACCCGACGCCGTTGGAGCGGCCGAGCAGTTCGGCGAGCAGCACGATCTTCCACGTCAATGCCAGCCCGCTGCGCAGGGTGACGAGAAAGAACGGCGCCAATTGCGGCAGCACGAGATGCCGCAGCTTTGCAGCACGCCCGAAGCGATAGAGCTCAGCCATTTCGGCAAAGTCCTTGTCCAGCCGGCTGGCGCCTTCACGAATAGTCACCACGACATTGGGGATCTTGTTGAGCGCGACCGCAAGGACAAGCGCAGTCTCGGCAAGACCAAGCCAGATATAAATTAGAATGACCGTGATCAGCGCCGGCATGTTGAGGAGTAACACGATCCAAGGCCTCATCCATATGTCGGCTCTGTGCGAGCGGCCTGCCGCGTAGCCAAGGGCCGCGCCAATGACGATTGCCGACCCGAGGCTTGCCACGACGCGCGCAAGCGAGATGCCCAAATGGTATGGCAGCTCGCCCCGAACCACTTCGTGCAGGAGAACCGAAACAACCTGGACCGGACCAGGAAACAGCCGATCGGCGGCGATCGATGATGCAATCTGCCAGACGAGCACCATGGTCAGCAATGCCGCAGCCGATTGCCAACGCTGCATTGTGATGGGGAACGCTGGGACATCGGTCATTGGCGCGAGCTCAAGCCGGTATGGCCCGGAAGACACCAGGATCGAGGCTCGTCGCCTTGCCGACCAGATCCTCGCCGCCCAATTCGGCCAGGATTGCAAACAACCGGGCCGCGCCATCACGTTCGTCTTTGCCGAACCGACGAGGGATTCCGGCTCGATAGGCGGCGCGTAACGCCGCCTGTAGGTGAGGATCGTCCGTGCCCAATTGGGGCGCGAGCACCCGCCATTCGTCGTCCGAAGACTCGAGCAGCGACTTCGCTGCCGCGGTCGCGCTCGTGAATCGCGCGAGGGCTACCGGGTTGGCCCGCGCCCAGCTTTCATGGAAGACGTAGCCGAGCATCGGCAAGTCCACGGATACGCCAAGCCCCTGCAGGATTTGCGCGACACTGAGCAGAGGCCTTGCCCCCTCTGACTCGAGACGGGCGGCGAAATTCCAGAACGTCAGCAGTGCATCCAGTCGCCCCGCCAGAAATTCCTGCTCCAACAAAGGCGGCGCGCCGAACACTGGCTCCACCTCTTCAGCAAGATCGCGCTTCACCTGACGGAGGCCGAGCGCGCGCAATAGGATCCAGCTTTTGTCCAGCGGACCACCTGCGATCCCCAGCCTTTTGCCCTTAAGGTCCGCAAGAGTTCGAATGGGCGAGCCTTGCGGCAGTTCCAGCGCGCCGACGGCACGAGAATAGGGATAGAAGACCAGATCAGCGCCTTCGCTGCGCTGGCGCATGACCCACACCCAGTCCGAAACGATGACGTCGACGCTGCCCGCCAGCAATGCGGTCTTACCGGCTTCGGTACCGGCAAGCCGCTGAGCCTCGATTGATACGCCGTGCACAGTGTCCAACGCATGTCGCCGCATGACGTCAACTTCCCAGGCGGCGGTGCCAAATCCCAGCACGCCAAATCGCACGAGCGGCGATGGCTGTGGCGCGGCTTCTGCGGAAGGACCCAATAGCCAGCAACAAATACCCGCAAGAGCGGCCCGCCGCGAGATGTGACCCTGATCATGCCGGGTCAGCCATTCGCCTGGAAGGGTAGCAGTCAGCACGGGCGCACCGGGTGTGAAGGAACTTTCCTAACGCGGTGGCGGCAGGAATGTTCCTCGATGGTGCATGGAACTAACGGGAAAGCACCTAAGGTCCGTTTTTCGGCTCGTATGGCAGTCCGGGGGCTTGTTCAGGCGAACAGAAGAAGGTGTCAGGGGCTACGGTCCGCTCTTGGCATCATCGACCTCCAACGCGTCCATTACAGGTGCCGGATCGCTCTTTTCCGAGCTCGGGCTCTGCACCCCGGACCCGGCGTTCTCGATCGCTTGCACGATAGCATCTTCGATGTTTCCGAGTTCGTCCTCCCTTACTTCACGCCCATAACCAGCCACCTCGGCATCCTGCTCGAATTGCTGAGCGAGCACCGCGACGCTGACTTCCTCTCGACCAGGAAGTGTGCCGACATTCTCCTGTAGCCAGTTTTGAAAAAACTCTCTGGTCGCGCTCATCTCAGACCACCCTTTCGCCAAACTAAGCGCGACGGTGAGCCGAAGTTCCATGATGCGTTCACTTTCCCAGTGGTGCTGTACTCACAGCGTTGGGAGCCACGAGGTTTTTGCAGGCTTGATGAGGCAGTGGCCTTTCTCTTCACGACTCGATTGGAGTTCACTCTTATTGTGCAGTGTGCATCCTGATTGCGTCCATTTCGACCCTGTGGAACAAGCTCGTTGAGTTGAAGTTAGGCCCGATGCCAAGCTTTCCGGGCGAACCAAGCTTTTCGGGCGCACAAGTTTTTGACGTTGCCATCGTCGGCGGCGGCCCCGCGGGGCTCGCTGCAGCCATGTATTTAGCCAGGTTTCTGCGTTCGGTGATCTCGCTCGACGCGGGGCATGCGCGTGCCAAGCTCATCCCAAAATCCCGTAACTGTCCCGGCTTCCCCGACGGCATCAGCGGGGAAGAACTGCTCGGCCGCCTACGAGCCCAGGCACAGCTATACGGCGCGAGCCTTGTCCATGGTTGCGTAGGCCACGCCGAAAAACGCGAGGGGTTTTTTGTTCTGACGACCACCTGCGGGATTGTCCAAGCAAGGCGCGTGATTCTGGCAACGGGCATTGTGGACAAGGCACCTCCCATTGAAAGACTGGAGGAGGCGATCGCAACCGGCATTGTCAGACTGTGCCCGGTTTGCGATGCATATGAGGCCCGGGGTAGCCGCATCGGCGTTGTTGGTCCGGAGCATCTCGCCGTCAGGGAGGCTCTGTTCCTGAAGGGATATGGCAGTCAGGTCGCCTTGCTCGCCAATAACCAGGATGATGTTTCCGAAGCTGCCCGCGGCGCCGCCTTGGCAGGCGGAGTTGAAATCTGGGACGCTGTCGATGACCTGATCCCTCGACGAACCGGGTTCGATGTCGTCATGGCCGAGGGCGCCCCGATGCGCAACATCGATGTGGTGTACCCTTCGATGGGCAGCGACGTACGCTCCGAACTAGCGGTTGCTCTGGGGGCTAACTGTGACGCAGAAGGCTATGTCCTGGTCAACCGACACCTTGAGACTTCAACGCCAGGACTCTATGCCATTGGCGACGTGGCCGAGGGGCTCAATCAAATTGCTGTTGCGTTCGGAGACGCCGCCAAGGCTGCAACTCACATTCATAACGACCTCCGCGATTGCGCCGAGCCGGCGACGAACTTCCGGCGAAGTTGACCTGCAGATGCGAACGCACCGTACCGGCTCACCTTTGGCTGCGTTGATGCCCGGAACCTGTTCCACCCGGCGTGAGACTACCGGCTTCGGCTTTGCTAGAGTTCTCTCAGCCGCAGCCGCTGGGTTGGTGGAAGGGCACGCGCTGGTGAACGGCTGGAGGAATGAATGAAAATTCTCGTCACCGGCGCGTCAGGTCTGATTGGAGCCGCGCTTTGCGCGCGCCTGGCCGGCGAGAGACATGAAGTGGTTCGCGTGCTTCACCACGCAGACACTGGCGTCCACCCGGAGATCCCTACCGCTTTTGTGGATATGGCGCGGGCCTTGCGACCTCAGGACTGGACCCCCTATCTCGCCGGTGTGAACGCCGTCGTAAACTGTGCCGGCGTCCTGCAGGATAGTGCCCGGGAAAACACCCGGCATGTCCATTCTACCGGCGCCTCGGCTCTCTTCACCGCGTGTGAGCAAGCAGGTGTGAACAAGGTGATTCACTTTTCTGCCATCGGGGTCGATCGCCAGCAGCCGTCCGCCTTTTCCGCCAGCAAGCTTGCTGGCGATGAAGCACTGATGGCACGTAGCCTTGACTGGGTCATCCTGCGCCCCTCCGTAGTACTGGGAAGGCCGGCCTTCGGCGCAAGTGCACTTTTTCGCGGCCTCGCGGCGTTGCCGCTCTTGCCGTTGATGCCCGACACGGGCCGTCTCCAAGTCCTCCAACTCGATGACGTCATCTCCACCGTCCTGTTCTTCCTCAAACCCGGCAGCCCATCGCACCTCACGCTGGACCTGGCTGGGCCCGAGGCACTTTCGATGAGCGAGGTCGTGGGTCGCTATCGCCGCTGGTTCGGATGGAGCAGTGCTCGGGAGTTCATCTTGCCGAATTGGGCCGCAGCTATCTTGTACAGGTTCGGGGATGCCGCGGCTCAGTTGGGCTGGCGCCCGCCGATGCGCAGCAATGCAGCAAAAGAGATTGCCCGTGGCGCTGTCGGCGATCCCCAACCCTGGATGACGGCGACCGGCATTCAACCATCAAGTCTTACATCTGCACTGCGTTTAAATCCTGCGACCGTGCAGGAGCGATGGTTCGCCGGTCTTTACTTCGTCAAGCCGGCGCTCTTTGTCGTCTTGCCGCTCTTCTGGATCATGACCGGCATCATTTCCCTCACCGCCGGCTGGCGCAGCGGAGTTGACTTGCTGATTGGCACTGCCGCCGGCCCCTTGGCCGAACCGGCGGTAGTCGCCGGCGCGCTGGCTGACATCGCCGTCGGGGCGCTTATCGCCTGGCGCCCAACCAGCCGGCTTGGTCTTTTCGGCGCAATCGCGGTATCGCTTTTCTATGCGATCGCTGGGAGCATTCTGCGGCCGGATCTTTGGCTTGAGCCACTCGGGCCGTTGATCAAAATCCTCCCGATCCTCGTTCTGCATTTTGCAGCGCTGGCCATTCTGGAGGAACGCTGATGATGTACTTCGTGCTTAAATACCTGCACGTGATCGGCGCTGCTGTGCTGCTCGGAACTGGTGCCGGCATTGCTTTTTTCATGCTTTTGGCACACCGGACCGGGAATGCCGCGACGATCGCAGCTGTCGCCCGAATTGTCGTGCTGGCTGATTTCCTGTTCACGGCTACGGCCGTTGTCGCACAACCTCTGACCGGACTGGGCCTCGCTAGGGTTGCGGGGTATTCGCTGTCCGAAGGATGGATCGTTCTCTCGATCCTGCTCTACATCTTAACGGGCCTGTTCTGGCTGCCTGTCGTGTGGATGCAGATCGAGATGCGAAATCTAGCCACACAGGCCGCACTCTCCAACCAACCTCCTCCCGAGCGCTACCATCAGCTGTTCAGACGCTGGTTTGTCTTCGGCTTCCCAGCTTTCGGCGCCGTCCTCGCCATTTTCTGGCTGATGATTGCGCGCCCGGCAATCGAGTGGTCATCGTTGTAGCTGCGATCGGCAAGCACTGCGCCATGAATTCATCCGTCGCGCCTAGCTGGCTCCTGCCGGCGCGATGCACTGCCGTCGGGAACCACGGTCACTGCCGCGAGTTCTTTCGCATGGCCAATCATCCCGTCACCGGCGTGCTTACCTCAATCGGCACATTAACCTCCCGCCCCGCGGCATTCCTGATCCTGTTGGTCTACGCAATCCTTTGGATGATCTTCGAGCGACAGACCCTGGACTGGCATGGAGCGGCTACCTTGTTTACGTGGGCCATGACGCTGTTCATCCAGCGTGCCGAGCACCGCGACACTCAGGCCATTCACGCCAAACTGGATGAGATCCTGCGATCAGACCACAATGCCTCGAACATCACGCGGATCGACGATGAAGAGCCCGAGGAAATCGAAAAACACCGCCACCGCAAGCAGCAGGACGACTGATGAGCGGCGTTTTGGTTTCACGGCAGGACGAGTAGCGGGTTTCCAGCTTTTGACGCCTATCCAGCCCCGCCGCCTCCTGCGCTCAGGGCCAAGGCCTTCGATCGTTGCTGCGGCTGTGGTTCAGCGACGGAAGGATCGGAGCCCCTATTGTTCCACCGCATCCAGAAAAATTGGCCCGAGAACCAGGTCGGGCAAATCGGCCGGCTCGAAATGCGTCATTCGCCTTTCTGGTTGCGCTCAACGAACTTGTTGAAACGGCTGGTTTGTCCGTCACCAGTCTTGGACTGGTAAAGAAAGGCCAGATCGTTCTCGTCGAATATGCGGAAGAACTCGTCCCATTCCACCGGCTCGAATGCTTCCTCGGGTTTGCCGAAGTCGATCCGCAGGATGCCGCCCGCCCCTTTGGTGCGAACCACTGCCGGCCGTCCATCCCGCTCCTCGGCCCATTTGCGGATTTCGTCGTGATTGGTGGTCGTTTGCGACTGGGACATTGAAATCTCCTTTGATCATCGGCGTTGCCAACATCGGGCATCGTCGGGGCTGCCGGCGTCCTAACAGCACAAGGGCGGCAATGTTCCGGCACGGCGCGGCGAGCGCGATGTGGCTGCTTCCGGACGAAGCCGGCCAAAGGAACTTTGTTGAAGCCAAGGGAACAAACCTTTTGCCGAAAAGTTCGGGTCGCCAAGATTACCTGTCTGAGGAGTGGTCGTGAAACGGATATTGGTTACAGGGGGCTGCGGCTTCATCGGCCGGCATGTCGCCCAGGAACTCATCGAGCAGGATTATTCGGTTCGCATTTTGGATGTGCTGCTGGAGCAGGTGCACGCAGGCGAAACAGTCGCCCTTCCCGCCGGGGCCGAGCTGATCAAGGGCGACATTCGGGACCGGGAGGCAGTCGCCAAGGCGCTGGAAGGCGTTGACGCGGTCATTCATCTGGCCGCGGAAGTCGGCGTCGGACAGTCGATGTACGAGATCGCGCGCTATGTCGGCACCAACGATCTCGGCACGGCGACGCTGCTTGAGGCGCTGATCAAACACCCGGTCGAGCGCATTGTCGTCGCCTCATCGATGAGTGTCTATGGCGAGGGCCTCTATGCTACATCGGACGGCCGGCGCATCGACAATGCCCGGCGCAAGGCGAGCGACATCAAAAACGGACAGTGGAATCCGCTGTCGCCGGAAGGCGAACCCCTCTCCCCCCTGCCGACGGACGAGGAAAAGCCGGTCGATCTCGCCTCTATCTATGCACTGACGAAATACGCCCAGGAACGCGCCGTGCTGATCTTCGGCGAAGCCTATGGCATCGATACGGTCGCGCTGCGCCTGTTCAACGTCTTCGGCGCCGGCCAGGCGTTATCGAACCCCTATACCGGCGTGTTGGCCAATTTTGCTTCGCGTCTCGCCAACGGCCAACGTCCAATGATCTTCGAGGATGGCGAACAGAAACGCGATTTCGTCCATGTGGATGACGTCGCCCGCGCCTTTCGTCTTGCGCTGCAGCAACGCCAGGCAAGGGGTCACGTCATCAACATCGGCAGCGGCCGAGCCTATGCGATCAGCGACGTCGCGCGGGTACTTGCCGAGGCCATGGGAACGCCGGACCGCTCGCCAGAACTGCTCGGCAAGGCGCGCTCCGGCGATATCCGCAACTGCTTCGCCGATATATCCAAGGCCCGTGAGCTGCTCGGTTTCGAGCCGAGGCAACAACTGGAGAATTCGCTCGCCGATTTCGTTTCCTGGGTGCGCAACTCTTCCGCCATCGACCGCGGCGCCGACATGAAACGCGAGCTCGAAGAACGTGGGCTGGTGTCATGAATACGCGCAATCGACGCGCCGCCCCGGTCGCCATTGTCGGCGGCAGCGGCTTCATAGGATCGAACCTGGCCGACAGCCTGTTGTCGGATGGCGAGCCGGTGCTGGTGATCGATAATCTCAGCCGCCCCGGCGTCGAACAGAACCTTGAATGGCTGGCGCAAAAGCACGGCAGCCGCCTCATGGTCGAAACCATTGACGTGCGAGACGCCAACGCGCTTGCGCCCGTTCTGAAGAGTTCCAAGGCGATCTTCCATCTGGCCGCGCAAACCGCAGTCACAACGAGCCTGGTCCAACCGGACGAGGATTTCGACATCAACCTTCGAGGAACGTTCAATGTCCTCGAGGCGGCGCGGCTGAGCAGTGAGTTTGTTCCGGTGGTCTTCGCCAGCACCAACAAGGTCTATGGCAGCCTGCCCGACGTCGCGGTGCGCGAGGACGGCGATCGTTACCTGCCTTGCGATGGCATCATCCAAGCGAATGGCATCGACGAGACCCACGGCCTGGATTTCTGCACGCCCTATGGCTGCTCCAAAGGCGCGGCGGACCAATATGTGCTCGACTATGCCAAATCCTACGGCATGCCGACGGCGGTGCTGCGGATGAGCTGCATTTACGGGCCGCGCCAGTTCGGAACCGAGGATCAAGGCTGGGTCGCGCACTTCCTGCTGAGTGCGCTGACGGGACGTCCAATCACCATTTACGGCGACGGCAGACAAGTGCGCGACATACTGCATGTCTCCGATGCGGTCGCCGCCTACAGGGCCACGCTCGATCGTATCGAGACGACCAAAGGACAGGCATTCAATCTTGGCGGCGGCCCCGATAATGCGATCAGCCTGCGCATGCTGTTGAGCGAGATCGGTAGCTTGACCGGCCGTGAGCTTTCGATCCGCCATGATGGCGAACGCACCGGCGATCAGCCCTTCTTCGTCGCCGACACCCGCAAGATCAAAGCGATGCTTGGCTGGAAAGCTCGTGTTTCATGGCGCGAAGGCATTCGCGATCTCGCAGACTGGCTGCAACAACACCGGCTCCAGCCTCGCCCCGAAGTCGTGAGGTACGTCGCATGAAAATCGCCCTGGTAAACCCGTTCTGGACCTATGACGACAGCATCTATTTCGGCTGCCGCCAACCACATCTCCCGCTGGAACTCGGCTATTCGAAATCCCTCCTCGAAACAGCCGGCCATGAGGTGTTGATGCTGGATGGGCAATTGCAGAAGCTCGACAACTCGGACCTCTCCGAGCGTGTGGCTGATTTCGCGCCTGCAATGACGGTCGTCAGTACCGCCCCGACTTATCTGTTCTGGCGCTGCGCACCACCCGAGTTGCGCGTGCCGGCCGATTTCCTCAACCGTCTCGCCGGGCGCGGTGGACGCACAGTCGCGGTCGGGCCGCATGGCTCGGCTACGCCCGCGCCAACCTTGCGCAAGCTTGGCGTCGACATTGTTGTGCGCGGCGAATGCGAGGAAATCGTCGCGGAACTTGCCCGGCGCGACGACTGGAGCGCGGTCCCCTCGACCGCTTACCTGCGCGACGCCAAGGTGGTTTTGAACGGCGGCGTCCACGCCAGCTCGTTTGTCGATCATCCGCCACTCCAATGGCCATCAGACTGGATCGCAGCCCATTCGCATCACCATCACAGGTTCGATGACAAGCAGGTTGGGTTCGGCGCGGAGGTCGAAGCATCGCGCGGCTGCCCCTACAATTGCAGCTTCTGCGCCAAGATCGATTTCCGCGATGCCTATCGCCGCCGCAACCACGAGGCGGTCATAGCGGAAATCGATGGGCTGATTGCCCAGGGCGTCGGCTACATTTATTTCATCGATGAAATCTTCCTGCCGCAGAAAGCGCTGCTGGAAGCGTTGATCGATCGCGACGTGAAGTTCGGTGTGCAGACCCGCATCGACCTTTGGAAACCCGATCTGCTGGAACTGCTCGGTGCGGCTGGCTGCGTCTCCATCGAGGCCGGCCTCGAAAGCCTGACCGTGGAAGGTCGTGCGATGCTGGCGAAACGCTGCCGGCTGGGTACCGAGGAACTTGCCGCGCTGCTCGTCAATGCCAGGCGTCACGTTCCGTTCGTACAGGCCAATCTGATCGGCGTCGTCGAGGATGACCCTGCCCTTGTGGACTACTGGCGAACGCACCTCATCGACAACGGCGTGTGGGCCAATGAACCCGTACCGCTTTATCCATATCCGAGTTCGCCAAGCTATCGCGAGCTTTGGGGCGAACCCGACGACCTCGCCTGGGAGCGCGCCCATGATCACTATCTCGCATCATTCCAGAAGTTCAGCGACATCCAGGAAAGGCGCCCGCGTCCGCTGGCGGAACTGGAGGCGACATGTTGCGGACACTGACGCCGCGCTCGCGGCGCATCCTGATGACGGTCGACGCCGTGGGCGGCGTGTGGCGCTATGCGCTCGACCTGGCCAGGGAACTTGTCAACGGCGGCGATACCGTGGTGCTTGCCGGCCTCGGTCCGCCACCGTCCAGGCAGCAGGCCGACGAGGCGGAGGCTTTCGCGAAGCTGATCTGGCTGAACACGCCGCCGGATTGGATGACCCGCAACGGCGGTGATCTCGACGCGCTGCCGCGGGAGTTGCATGCGCCCATGCGCGACCACGCCATCGACCTTGTCCATTTCAACGCGCCTTCGCAGGCAGCGGGATTCGACGCGCCATGCCCGGTCGTGGTGGTCTCCCATTCCTGCGTGACGACTTGGTTCCATGCGGTCAGAGGACAGGCGGCGGATGGGGCATGGGCCTGGCAGAAGGAGCGCAACAGACGCGGCATGGATCGGGCCGACGCGGTCATCGCGCCGAGCCGCAGCCACGCCGACATGCTAGAGACCTGCTACGGCCCGATCGCGCGCTTGAGTGTGGTCAGAAATGGTGCCCGTCCTCTGCTGAATGCCGAAAAGCACCAACCGCTCGTGTTCGCTGCTGCCCGCTGGTGGGACGAGGGCAAAAATGCCGCGGTGGTCGACCAGGCGGCGTCCCTGACGCGATGGCCTCTGTTTGCCGCCGGGTCGACGAACGGCCCAAACGGCGAGCATGTCAGCTTCAGCCATGCTGTTCCTCTGGGAGCAGTGCCGTCCGACGAGGTGCGTTCGTTGATGGCTCGCGCCGGCGTTTTCGTATCGCCATCGCTCTACGAGCCATTCGGCCTGGCCGCGCTGGAAGCCGGCATGTCGGCTACGCCCCTGGTGCTTTCCGATATCGCCACCTATCGCGAACTATGGGACGGGGCCGCGATGTTCTTTGACGCGCGCGATCCGCACGATCTCGCTGCCTGCCTCAATCGTCTCTCCAGCGATGCCGAGCTCCGGCGAGAGCTTGGCCAGGCAGCCATCCGACGCAGCCGCAGGTTTAGGCTGACAAAACAGACAGCGGCCATGCGCGGCGTCTACGACAAAGCGGCCTTAGCGATGGCGGAGCGCTGATCATGCGCTTTGTGTTCTACACCCATTCGGTCGTTTCCGACTGGAATCATGGCAATGCCCATTTCCTGCGCGGCGTCATGCGAGAGCTGGTCCAGCGCCGGCATCAGGCGATTGCGCTGGAGCCGGCGGATGGCTGGAGCCGGTTGAATCTGCTGGCTGAGAAGGGGTCGTTCGCCATCGAACGCTTCCGCAAGGATTTCCCCGAACTGATGCCGGTGACCTACGATGCCGGATTTGATCATGAAGCCTGGATCGCTGAGGCCGACGTTGTGATTGTTCATGAGTGGACGGATCCGGAGCTTGTCGCACGTATTGGCCGTGCCCGGGCCGCCGGCGGCAACTTCATCCTTCTTTTTCATGACACCCACCACCGGGCCGTGTCGGCGACCGAGGCGCTCTCGGCGCTCCGGCTGGAGCACTATGACGGCGTTCTCGCCTTTGGCGAGACCTTGCGTGAGAGCTATTTGCGCGCCGGCTGGGGCAAGCGCGTCTTCACTTGGCATGAAGCCGCGGACGATCGCCTGTTCAAGCCGCACCCGGAGATCCGCCCCACCTCCGATCTGGTCTGGATCGGCAACTGGGGCGATGATGAGCGGACCGCCGAACTCAATGAGTTTCTGATCGAGCCGGTGCACGATCTCGGCCTTGATGCCGCTGTTCACGGCGTACGCTATCCCAAGACCGCACTTGCGGATCTGGCCACCGCAGGACTGCGCTATGAGGGGTGGATTGCCAATGCCGACGTGCCGAAGGCTTTCGCCGCGCATCGTGTCACCGTTCACATCCCACGGCGCCCCTATCGCGAGAGGTTGCCCGGAATCCCGACGATCCGCATGTTCGAGGCACTCGCCTGCGGCATTCCGCTGATTTCAGCGCCATGGTCCGATGTCGAGCAGCTTTTCAGGCCCGGTGTCGACTTCCTGTTTGCCGAGAATGGCTCGCAAATGCGGCAACAGCTTCGGACGGTGTTGTCCGACGAGGACTTTGCGGCCTCCCTGGTGACCTCGGGTCTCGAGACCATCCGCTCGCGGCACACCTGCCGCCACCGCGTCGACGAGTTGCTCGGCGTGCTCACGCAATGCGGGAACCGACACACCGCCGTCCCGACAGCCGCAAAGGAAGCCGTCGCATGAAGATCGCATTCTATGGATCGAGCCTTTTGTCGTCCTACTGGAACGGTGCCGCGACGTACTATCGCGGTTTGCTCAAGGCACTTTCGCAATTGGGTTACGAGATCACGTTCTACGAACCCGATGTCTACGACCGGCAGAAGAACCGCGACATCGAAGCTCCCGACTGGTGCACTGTCGTCGTTTACGAGGCGACCCAGCATGCGCTGATGCAGGTCGCGGCACGTGCCGCCGGCGCCGACATCGTCGTCAAGGCGAGTGGCGTCGGTTTCGAAGACGAGGCGCTGCTTCGCGCCGTTCTCGACCACGCCCGCAGCGACGCGCTTGTCGTATTCTGGGACGTGGATGCGCCAGCCACGCTTGCCCAGTTGCGCGACGAGCCGGACCACCCGCTCCATCGTGCACTGCAGGAGATCGACCTCGTGCTGACCTATGGTGGCGGCGATCCCGTTGTCTGGGCCTATCGTGCCATGGGCGCCAAGGAGTGCGTGCCCATCTACAATGCGCTCGATCCCGAAACGCACCATCCGGTCGCCAGCAAAGCGCATTTTGCCTGCGACCTGGCGTTCCTCGGAAACCGGCTGCCGGACCGTGAAGCGCGTGTCGAATCGTTTTTCCTCGATCCCGCCAGCCAGCTGCCGAAACAGCGTTTCCTGCTCGGAGGCTCGGGTTGGGGCGACAAGCCGCTCCCCACCAATGTAGGCTGGCTCGGCCATGTCCGCACCCGCGATCACAACGCCTTCAATGTCACCCCAAAAGCCGTGTTGAACATCAGCCGCGACAGCATGGCCGCCAACGGTTTTTCACCGGCCACGCGAGTGTTCGAGGCGGCCGGCGCGGGCGCCTGTCTCATCACGGATGCATGGCTGGGCGTGGAACTGTTCCTGAAACCAGGCGAGGAGATCCTGGTCGCGCGTGACGGCGGCGATGTCGCCGAAATAATGCGCTCGCTGACCCCCGGGCGGGCCAAGGCAATCGGCCAAGCCGCACTTCACCGCGTGCTGGCGGACCATACCTACGCGCTTCGGGCGGATGTGGCGGATGCCGTCTTCAAACGTCATTTCGAGCACGGGGCCGTGGAGGCAGCGGAATGACCAAGAAACTGGACATCGTCTTTCTCGGCCTGTCGCTGTCCTCATCCTGGGGAAACGGCCACGCCACGACTTTCCGGGGTCTTTTGAAAGGCTTGCACGGACTCGGTCACCGGGTGACTTTTCTGGAGCGCAACGTGCCCTGGTACGCCAATCACCGCGATCTGCGCGATCCGGAGTTCTGCGCCTTGCGCTACTACGAAACCACTGCGGAGCTGCAACGCGACTACGCACAGTGCCTGGAGCAGGCCGACATCATCGTCATCGGATCCTTTGTTCCAGAAGGACGCCAGGTCATCGACATCGTCGCCTCGCTTTGCAAGGGGCAGCTCTGCTTTTACGACATCGACACCCCGGTGACCCTGGCCAAGCTTTCAGCCGACGATTGCGATTATCTGAGTTCGCGGCAAATTCCGTATTTCGATGTCTATTTCTCCTTCACTGGCGGACCAACGCTCAACCATCTGGCGCAAGACTTCGGCGCGCGCCATGCCGAACCTCTCTATTGTTCGGTCGATCCAGAACGGCATCACCCGACAGGAGATCCGATCCGCTGGGATCTCGGCTATCTCGGCACCTACAGCATGGACCGGCAGACAACGCTGAACGCTCTGCTGCTCGAGCCCGCACGGCATATGCCGAACCTCCGTTTCGTCGTGGCCGGCTCCCAATATCCATCCGACATCATCTGGCCGGGCAATGTCGAACGCATCGAACATTTGCCGCCAGCCGATCACGCCGCGTTCTATAGCCGTCAGCGCTACACGCTGAATGTCACACGCAGTTCCATGATCACCGCAGGATGGTCGCCCAGCGTGCGCCTGTTCGAAGCGGCGGCTTGCGGCACGCCCATCGTCAGCGACCACTGGCCAGGGCTCGACAGCTTCTTTCCCGCATCGGCGATCCACACCGCCGCGGAGACGGACGAAGTCATCGATATCCTCGTTGGCGAGTCCGAGCGCGCACGCCTGGCCATGGCCGGCCGGGCTCGCAAACTCGTCCTCGCTTCCCACACCGGTGGGGCCAGGGCTCGCGAATTCGTGGCGGCGCTGACCCAACCAAGGGCGACGGCCCTCGATCTCGACATTGGAAGTGCAGCATGAACGGCAGACAGGAGAAAACAGCGATGCGACAGACAAGAAAGGCGCACAGGGCAAAGACGGTGCTTGTTGCCGGCGGCGCGGGTTTCCTCGGTTCGCATCTTTGCGAAGTATTGCTCCGCAACGGCTGGCGCGTGATCTGCGTCGACAATTTTCTGACCGGGCGCATGGAAAACATCATCTCGATCATGGACCGGCCGGGTTTCCGGTTGATCGAGCAGGACATCTGCCGGCCACTGGATCTCGGCGAGCCCGTGGATCACATCTTCAACCTGGCCTGCGCCGCCTCACCGCCGCGTTATCAGGCCGACCCGATACACACCACGCGTACCTGCGTGATCGGAACCCTCAACCTGCTCGAACTCGCTGTCCGCAATGACGCGCGACTGCTGCAGGCCTCGACGAGCGAAGTGTATGGCGATCCGGAACAACACCCGCAAAGGGAGGACTACGTCGGTCATGTGAACTGCACCGGCCCACGCGCCTGCTACGACGAGGGCAAGCGCACCGCCGAAACGCTTTGCTTCGACTATCTAAGGGCCGGCAAGGCCGACGTCCGCGTCGCGCGCATCTTCAACACCTACGGTCCGAGAATGGATCCGGCCGACGGTCGCATCGTCTCGAATTTGATCATGCAGGCGCTCGAGAAGCGTCCGCTGACGATATTCGGCGACGGCCAGCAAACGCGATCCTTCTGCTATGTCTCCGACTTGATTGATGGATTGATGCGCCTGATGAACATCGACCCCAATCCGGGCAAGCCGGTCAATCTGGGCAATCCCGGAGAATTCACCATCGTGCGACTGGCGGCATTGGTGAAGGCGATGACCGGCACCAAGTCGGATCTGAAATTTCTGCCCCTGCCGCAAGACGATCCTCGGCGCAGGCAGCCTGATATTTCGCGTGCGAAAACGCTGCTCGGCTGGTCGCCGAGAGTGCCGCTCAACGAAGGGCTCAAGCTGACGATCGATTATTTCGCGGCGCTCGAAGGCACCGGCATCGGCGATCAGATGACAGGCCTTGCCAAAAGGAGACCCGCAGGCGGGCTGCAGAACCTTCCTGCATGACGTGGGCCGCGGCCGGACCTGCCCGGAGATCGTGCGGAACATCCATCCAACCTTGTAGTTTGGCGGGAGGGACCCGATACGGAGGATCATCCTCATGCAACCCAAGCGACCCGCGAAGGATGTCGACAAGATTGCCGAACGCGAGGCGGCTGCCTATTTGCGGCGCTCCTCGATCACCTATCTCGAGTGCTGCGTCAGCTTGATGATGACGCATCTGCAGCGCGAGGAAGTGGCCGCTATTCTTGAGCAGGAAGCAGACATGCTGCGAAGGCTGGATTGATCGAAACGTTACACCTGAGATTCGTCCAGGAATCGTATCAGCCCCGCCCTGTATCGGTCTGCCGTCCCGGCCAGCCTTGCTTTTTCCTGGCCATTTTCGGATTGCGCAGCCGTGCTCCAGAGCCCGATTTGGAACGCCAAATAGCAGGGTTCGAAAAAATCGATGTGGCCATTGTCAATATCGAGCCCCATCCCCTCGACCAATGTCGTCACATCGCTGTCGGACAGTCCATATTCGACACAGGCGCCGGCAATGTCCCACTCTATCGGCTGGCAGCCAATCAAATCGTGTGCCCGGCAATGGTCGACGGCATCTGTCTTGACCACCGTGCCATCGGCACAAACGAGAAACTCCCACGCGTGAAGCTTTCCGTCGATTTCCACCCGCTGCAGAACATGCGCAGGGGTTTTTTTCGAGAGCCAATGGCGCAACGTCGCCGCTCGGTTCTCGCCCAGGGCTTCAGATGTATTGGAAACAGCCATTTCCGCGAGTGCGAGCAATGATGCACCCGGTTCGCAGGTTCGGAGATTGAGCGCCCGCCAGGCTAGATAGCGCGTCAACTCCGCGACCAGCCTTCCTCTGGGCAGCGGCGCCTGGTCCATCGTGGTGCCGTCAATCCACCGTTCGACCAGAAAGCCGTGGCAAAGCCCGACCACTTGCGATCCGAACCCGGCTTTCCCCAACATTTCCGCGGCTCGTCTCTTACGCCGTCCGGTTTCGCCGAGGCCGGCGAATTTGACGAGCCAGCGACCACACCCCGCGGACGCCAGGAATTTACGCCGCTCGATGCCGCGCGGGCTCGGCGGCCAATGCTTTTCGTCGACGTAGTGGACGCTCCTCCATTCGCCACCAGACAGTTCGGTCAGGCGTAATTCGGGGCTGCCGACCGCCTCGGCCACCCATTCGCTAAGCGTGGGAATGTTCGAGCTTTCGGGGAAGGTGCATTCGAGCGCCGTCGCCACATGTTTCGGACAGCGCGACCATGTCTCCCTAGCCTCCCGTGACGCTTCGATGCCCGGGTTGCCAGGATGGCTGGGAAACAGGTGAATGCGGTCCATACCAATACCCAGTTCCCGCAGCCACGCGACGACGGCGTGCATCGAACTGCCGGACAGACCGGGACCTTCGTCTACAACGGCGAAGCGTGCCGATGGATTGTTCTTCCAGGAAGCGATCGAGCGCGAATCGGCATTGATGTGCCTGCGGAAAGGATGGCCGACCGGACGAACGCTGAACGGCGCCGGCGCGCCAATCGCGGCAGCCACTATGGCGGCAAGCCCCAGGCCGATGCTGCGGATGCCGATCACGCATGTGTTCGCATCGAGACCTGACTCCTGCGCCGCTCCCAAATAGCTTTCGGGATAAAGCGCGTAATGCGCGTAACCCTCGGCAGAACCGGTCAGAACCTCAGCCTCGCAATCCAACCCGTCCAGCAGTTGGAGAAGTCCCGGCTCGATGCCACCGCCCACGGCGAAACCGCTTCGCCACGACTTCGCCACCTCTGCCGCAAGACCAACCAGCAATCTGGCGCCTTGCTGTTGCCGCGGCGAAAAGATGTCGATGCCCCTGTTCTCGAAATCGACATCGGCAAGCGCGCGAACCAGTTCCGATACGCTGATGAATAGGCCGACCAACGCGGCATGGCGTCGGACGCCATGAGCCATGCGGTCCAGACTTTGAGCAACTTCGCTCGCAGCATCGCGAAGCCGTTCTGCGCTCTGCCTCCGCTTCTGGTCGCCGTAAACGATCATCGACCGGTTTTCCAATGCTTTGCCTTGCGGCAACGCAGCCAGCGCTGCTTCGATCCATGCTGTCTTGCGCAATTTTTCGGCAGGCCAAGGAACATTCCGGCACGCTGGTGGTTCGGCGGCAGGAACTTACCTTTGAACAGCATAGGGCGGCAGTTTCGTGGGATCGAAAAAGGTTCGTGTCGGTATCGTCGGGGTCGGCAATTGCGCATCCTCCCTGGTGCAGGGCCTCTCCTATTATCGTCACGCAAAAAGCAACGAACCAATCCCAGGGCTGATGCATGCCGACCTCGGCGGTTACCATGTCGACGACATCGAGATTGTCTGCGCATTCGACGTCGCCAGGAGCAAGGTTGGCCTCGACGTCGCTGAAGCAATCTACGCCGCCCCGAACAACACGTTCCGCTTTGCCGATGCGGCGGCAAACGGCGTTCGCGTCGAGCGCGGACCGACACTTGACGGCATCGGAAAATACTTGCGCGACGAAATCGAGGAGGCGCCGGAGCCGGTTGCCGACGTCAGCGAAATCCTGCGCAACAGCGGCGCCGACGTGCTGGTCTCTTACCTGCCGGTGGGCTCCGAGGAGGCGACGCGCTTCTACGCCGAATGCGCGCTTGAGGCCGGCTGCGCCTTCGTCAACTGCATACCCGTTTTCATCGCCTCACGTCCGGAATGGCGCCGGCGCTTCGAGCAGCGAGGGCTGCCGCTGGTCGGCGATGATATCAAGAGCCAGGTCGGGGCGACCATCGTTCACCGCCTGCTGGCCAATCTCTTCCGCGAGCGCGGCGTGCGCATCGATCGCACTTATCAGCTGAATTTCGGCGGCAACACCGACTTCCTCAACATGCTGGAACGCGAGCGGCTGGAATCAAAGAAAATTTCCAAGACCCAGTCCGTGGCCAGCCAGTTCGATGTTCCCCTGGAGCCGGGCAATATTCATGTCGGACCCAGCGACCACGTACCGTGGCTGACCGATCGCAAATGGGCCTATATCCGGGTGGAAGGGACGACCTTCGGCGGCGTGCCGCTCAACGCCGAGCTCAAGCTGGAAGTCTGGGATTCTCCAAATTCAGCCGGCGTGGTGATCGATGCGATACGCTGCGCCAAGCTTGCGCTCGATCGCGGCATAGCGGGAGCACTGACCGGTCCCTGCAGCTATTTCATGAAGTCGCCTCCCGAACAGTTCACCGACGCCGAAGCGCGGCAGCGCACGCTCGCTTTCATCGCCGGCAAGGACGAGCCTTTGCTGGATGCCGCGGAATGACGACAACGTTCTTTTTGATCCGTCATGCAGCGCACGACAATGTCGGCTCCTATCTTGCAGGACGAATGGACGGCGTTTGCCTTGGCGAGGCTGGGAAGGCGCAGGCCGCGCATCTTGGTGGCCGCATGGCCCGGGAGCCGATTGAAGCCATCTTGTGCAGCCCGCGTGAGCGTACGCAAGAGACGGCCGTGCCGATCGCGCTTGCCTGCGGCGTCGGCGAAATCGCGATCTGCGCCGAACTCGACGAGATCGATTTCGGCGATTGGTCGGGAAAGACTTTCGACGAGTTGAATGGCGATGCCGGCTGGCGGGCGTGGAACGACCAGCGGCAGGAGGCCAGGACACCGAGCGGCGAGACCATGCTGGATGTCCAGGAGCGGATCGTCGCACTGATGAACGCAGTGCGCGAGCGGCATCCGAACCAGTGTGTCGCCCTGGTCAGCCACGCCGACGTCATCAAGGCCGCCGTCTGCAAGGTGCTTGGCTTGCCGGTCGGCGACTGCTTCCGCTTCGACATCGATCCAGCCTCGATCACGACGATCGTGTCGGGTGACTGGGGCTCCAAGCTCCTGCGAATGAACGAAGCTGCCTGACGAGGACTTTCCGGATGCAGATGGTCATTTTCGGTCTCACCGTTACATCATCATGGGGCAACGGCCATGCCACGCTCTGGCGCGGACTGATCCGCGCCCTGGGTCGGCTGGGATGGTCCATCACCTTCTTCGAACGCGATACCCCCTACTATGCCGGGACGCGTGATCTCGATCGGCTCGATGGCGGCAACGTCGTCATTTATCCGGACTGGGAAGACATCCGTCGCGTTGCGGAGCGGGCAATGAAGCAAGCGGATGTCGTCGTCGTTACCTCCTACTGTGCCGACGCCGTGGAGGCCTCGCGGCTGGCGCAGCAGACAGGTCGCGGATTGCGGGTCTTCTACGATCTCGACACTCCGGTCACGCTTGCCCGCATCGAGCAAGGCGAGCGTCCGCCCTATTTCGGACCTGAGGGTCTTGCCGATTTCGACCTCGTTTTGAGTTACACCGGCGGCTCTGCGATCGAGGCGCTTAAGTCGGTTTTAGGCGCGCGTCACGTGGTACCTCTCTATGGGCATGTCGATCCCGACCAACACCGGCCGGCAGAGAAGCGGGCCGAATTCGCCGGTGATCTGTCCTATCTCGGAACTTACGCGGCGGATCGCCAGGCCGGCGTCGAAAAGCTGCTGGTCCGCCCGGCCGCGCGCCTGCCTGACCACCGCTTCATCATTGGCGGCGCGCAATATCCGCAGGAATTCCCATGGAGCGACAACATCTTCTTTGTCAGGCATCTTCCGCCAGCCGACCATCCGGCTTTCTTCTCATCATCTCGCCTGACACTGAACGTCACCCGAGAGGCGATGGCGCAAAAGGGCTGGTGCCCGTCGGGACGGCTCTTCGAAGCGGCCGCGTGTGGGGCTGCCATCGTCACCGATGCATGGCCGGGCCTGGCCGAATTTTTCGAACCCGGCCGCGAAATCTTGTTGGCGCATGACACCGATGATGTGGTCGCCGCATTGCGATTGCCGGAGCGCGAGCTCGACGGCATTCGAAGGCGTGCCCGCGACCGGGTCTTGGGCGAACACACTTCCGCACGGCGCGCGGCGGAACTGGATCGCATCCTGAACGAGGCCTTTCAAAGATCTCCCGGCGAACCGATGAGGGAAGCGGTCTGATGTTGGGCATCGTACCCGCTGCCGGGCGCGGCAGCCGCATTCAGCCGCTCGGCTTCTCGAAAGAGCTGCTGCCGGTCGGTAGCCGGATCGATGGACAGACCGAGCGTCCATGCGCCGTGAGCGAGTATCTGGTGCGGCGCATGGTGCAGGCCGGCGTCGACAAGATTTGCTTCATCATCGGATCGGGCAAATCCGACATCCTTGAATACTACGCCGCCGGCTACGGTGACGCGGCGGCTCTCTTCGTGGTGCAGCCGAACCCCGTCGGTCTGTGCGATGCGATCTTCCGGGCGGCGCCCCTCGTCGCGCCCGACGAGGTCGTCCTGGTCGGCCTTCCCGATACGATCTGGTTTCCCGAGGACGGTTTCCGCCATTTGCCCGACGATCAGCTCTCATTTCTGCTTTTCCCGGTGGATCAGCCGGAATTCTTCGACGCCGTCGTCATCGACGTCCACGAGCGCGTGATCGAAATCCAGGTCAAGCGGCAGGATGCCGCCACGAACTGGGTTTGGGGTGCGTTCAAGATGCCGGGCCATATCCTGCATCAGCTTGCGGCACTCTGGCGTGAGCGCGAGCGCAGTGACGAATACATCGGCACTTTGGTCAACGCCTATATTGCGGCCGGCGGTACAGCTTTTGGTGTCAGGGCTGGGTCGGACTATGTCGATGTCGGCACTTTCAATGGCTATCGCACAGCGCTGCGGTTGCTTGAAAACGACGCCCCATCCGCGCACCGCCGGCCCACCATGATCATGCCCGGCGCGCAGTCGCATGTACCCGTCGTTCCTGGCGAAGGAGCCTGAGCCATGCTGCATTCCCATGCCGAAATCCGCCGCCGCATCGATGCGCTCGGCCCGTGGTTCCACAACATGGAACTTGCCGGCGTCGAAACCGCTCCCAACCATTTTCTGGGCAACTACCCGCTGATCAAATGGCGCAAATTTGCCAATGCCATTCCCGCTGATCTGACAGGCAAGGCGGTACTCGATATCGGCTGCAATGCAGGGTTTTACTCCATCGAGATGAAACGGCGAGGTGCTGACCGTGTCCTCGGCATCGATTTCGATGACGCCTACCTGGCGCAGGCTCGCTTTGCCGCCGAGGTTGCCGATTGCGAGATCGAATTCCAGAAGCTTTCGGTCTACGACGTCGGCTCGCTGCGCGAGGCGTTCGATGTCGTGCTGTTCATGGGGGTGCTTTACCATTTGCGCCACCCCTTGCTCGCGCTCGACCTGATCCGCGAACATGTCGCCCGTGACCTGATGATCTTCCAGTCCATGCAGCGCGGCAGCGCGGATGTGCCCGAGTTGGAAGAAAACTATCATTTCTGGACGCATGACCTGTTCGACCAGCCGCAGTTTCCCAAGCTGCATTTTATCGAGCACCGCTATGCCGACGATCCCACCAACTGGTGGATTCCAAACCGCGCCTGCACCGAAGCGATGCTGCGCAGCGCCGGTTTCGAGATCGTTCTGCACCCCGAGCAGGAGGTCTATTTCTGCCGCGCAGCCGGGGACCCGGCCGGCGGCGGCGCCATCTACCCCTCGAAAGGACAGCTCCATGATTGAAGCCGCCATGATCTGGAACGAGCCCAACAACAAATCGCATTGGGACCCAGAGCTCGATCCCGATTGGAGCCGCTTTGCCAGGATGGCGATCTTGTCGGCTGACGCAATCGCGTCGGAGAACCCGTCTTTGACGAAAGTACTCGGTGGCATCTCGCCGATAGATCCGGGCTTTATCACCCGCATGAAGGAATTCGGCGTGCTGGACCATGTCGATGCCGTCGCCGTGCACGGCTTTCCGCTCGACTGGAACCTGTGGCAGATCCACGAATGGCCACAGAAGATCGGCGAGATCGCGACCGTCACCAACCTTCCCATCTGGGTCAGCGAAGTCGGCGTATCAACCTTCGGCGCGGAAGAAATCCAGGTTTGGGGGCTCAAGCGCACCGCTGAGTTGCTGATTGGCAACGCACCACGCATCCAGTGGTACAGCCTCTACGATCTTCCGCGCGAATGGGAAGCAACGACGCGGCATCGCGAGGCGGAGGGCTCTTCTTACTATCGACATTTCCACATGGGGCTGCTGCGCCAGGACGGCACGCCAAAACCAGCGCTGGAGGAGTTCCTGCGCTACACGCCCGCAATGGGGCTGGTGCAGTGGTTTCATTTCGAGGACCCCCGGCTGGACGATGCCGTCGCCTGGATGAAGCGGCTGGGCGTCACCAATATGCGCACGGGGCTTTCCTGGGCAGACAGCTTCCGGCCGAACGCGCTGGACTGGTTTGACCGGCAGATGGAGGCACTCGCCGATTTCGACGTGACGGTCACCTTTTGCTTTACACCGCAGCATCGCGGAATGATGCCCCACCACACCAGCCCACCTCTGGTGCCGGAGGAGTTCGCGGAATTCTGCGCAACCATGATCCGCCGCTATGCGCCCGGCATGACGTCCGCTTCGCTCCCGACGCGGCGGGCCTCGGCAGCGTGAAAGTGTCATGCTGCCAATGCATCAGACGCCTGACACATTGGACGAATTAGCGGCATCATCGACAGGTGGTGCGGCATACGGGACCGAGGCGCAACCAGCCGCGGCGCTCACTGTCCTCAATGTCGCCTACCCTCTCGCACCCGTCGGACCCGATGCTGTCGGCGGTGCCGAACAGGTTCTGTCGATGCTCGATCGGGAGCTGGTTCGCGCCGGCCACCGCTCTATCGTCATTGGCTGCCGCGGCTCCAGCGCGAGCGGTACCCTTGTGGAAATACCGGCTGAAGACGGCGTGCTCGACGAGGCGGCGAAGAGCCGCGCGCAGCAGGCTCATCGCAAAGCGATCGCCGCTGCCCGCGCCCGATGGCCGGTCGATGTGGTCCATCTGCACGGCATCGATTTCGATGCCTATCTGCCCGACGATGGCCCGACCCTGGTGAGCCTCCACCTGCCCTTGGACTGGTATCCGGCCGAGGCTCTGCGACCGACGCGCGACGACCTGTGGCTCCATGCGGTCTCGTCCACCCAGCAGCAAACGGCGCCACCAGGGGCCAGACTGGTGGCGCCGATTCCCAACGGCGTTGACATCGAATCATTGAACCTGGTGCAGCCGAAGCGAGACTTTGCCCTGGTTCTCAGCCGGGTCTGCCCGGAAAAGGGCATTCACCTGGCCCTGGACGCGGCCAAACAGGCGGGCGTGCCCCTGGTCATCGGCGGCAAGGTCTATCCCTACGAAACACATACGCGCTACTTTCGCGACGAGGTCCAATCCCGTCTTGATGCTCGCCGCCGCTTCCTGGGCCCGCTCGGTTTTAACGCCAAGAGGCGCTTTCTCAACGCAGCCCGCTGTCTGGTCATTCCAAGCCTCGCCGCCGAGACAAGCTCGCTTGTCGCCATGGAGGCCCTCGCCTGCGGTACCCCGGTGGTCGCATTCCCGAATGGTGCGCTTGCGGATGTCATCGAGCACGGCAGGACGGGCTTTCTCGTCAACACAGTCGACGAGATGGCCCAAGCCATTCTTGCGGCGCCCAGCCTGGACGCCGAGGCGTGCCGGGTGGAGGCGCGGCGGCGGTTTTCGCAGGAACGGATGATCTCGTCGTATATGGCTGCCTATCAGGCGCTGGCACAACTTGGCACAGATTGCCGGCGCTTCGCAGCGGCACCGTGAGAAAAGCAGTGTTGCGCAGCGAAATCATCGATGACCCCGTAAAATTCGATGCCTTGACGCCGCACTGGTGGAAACTATGGGAGCGGAGCTCCTCTGCGACGCCGTTCCAATCCCCCGCTTGGCTGGTGCCATGGTGGCGCGCATTCGCACCCGGTGAACTGGCGACAGTCGCGGTCTGGCGTGGCGGCGATCTGGTCGGGCTGGCGCCACTCTATCTCGAGCATGGAACGGCCGGTTCGAAGCTGCTTCCGGTCGGCATTTCGCTCAGTGATTATCTGGACATCCTGGCTGTCCAGGATATCGAGGCGGCGGTTGTCGCCACCATTGCCGAAACGATCTGCTCGGTCGGGTGGTCACAATGGATCTTGTCTGATCTGCCGCAAAACAGTGCCGGTCTTACGATCGCGCATCCCGGTTTAACAGTCGAGAGGCCGGCAATTCATGCAGCCTGCCCCGTGCTTGCTGTTGCCGGCGACGAAACGTTGGCCGGCTGCGTTCCCGCTCGGCGTAGGCGCCAGTTGCGCCGGGCGCGTCAAGCGGCGTCCAGACGCGGCCGGCTCGCGTTGGCGTCAGCCCGGGGCGATCAGAACTTCCTGAACCAATTGATCCGCCTGCACCATGCACGCTGGGTTGGACATGGAGGTGGTGTATTGGCCGACCCCGCCGTGCAGCACTTCCATGGGCTTTCACTTCCCTTGCTCGATGCTCACGGCCTGGTCCGATGCTGGTTGCTCGCGATCGATGGCGCGACTGTCGCCGCCTATTACGGATTTCACCACCGCGGCCGCGCCTATGCCTATCTCGGCGGCCTCGATCCTGCTTATGCCGAGGAGAGCCCAGGGGCGATCCTGATCGGCCACGCGATCGCGGAGTCGATCCGCGAGGATGCGCGCGAGTTCGACTTCCTGCGCGGCCAGGAGGCCTACAAATATGGCTGGGGCGCCGTCGACAGGTGGACGATGCGGAGGATCTGGACGCGGAGTTGATGTCATGAGTGTGCACGCGCAGCGCCGGACAACGGTCAGACGGGCGGTCGAGGATTGTGTGGCCGATGGTGCCTGCGCCGAAGCTGTTCTCGTCAGGCTGGCGCTTCACCTGCCGCCCACAATTGAAGCGGCGGAATTGGCGGAGGTCGTGCTGAAAGTCCGTCCGGCGGATACCGGCGGTGCTGAAAGACTGCGAAAGGTCGCTGGACTGCTGCGCCACAGACCGGGCGTCCTTGCCACTTTGCGAGCGACAGGCGGCGCCGTTCGGCATGAACGCGGTAACGGCGAGACGGATATCGCCGTGGTCAGGAGGCTGGCCTCGAGTTTTGATGCCGCGGCAGCAATTTCGACCGCGGCAAGTGTCCAGTTAGGATCCCTTGGCGATGACGAGCGGCTGACAGCCATGACCGACGAAATCGTTGAATGGCTCGAGGCGCGAGAATTCACCGGAATTCAACGAGACATTCTCGACATCGGTTGCGGCATCGGACGTTTCGAGCGCGCGCTGTTCAATTCCTTCAAGCGGATGGTCGGCATCGACATATCCTCGCGGATGATCTCTATCGCCTCCGAGCAATGCGCAGCGCTCGGCAATGTCGAACTGCGCCAAACCTCCGGTCTCGATCTGGCCGACTTCGACGACGACAGTTTCGATTGCGTGTTGGCGGTCGACAGCTTTCCTTACCTGGTCCTGGCCGGCATGGCTGAGCGGCTTTTCGATGAAATTGCGCGCGTTCTCAAACGGCCGGGCCGGCTCGCATTGCTGAACTATTCTTATCGCGGATCGCTTTCTTTGGACCGGGCCGACATCGGCCGTCTTGCGCAAACTCACCAATTGCGGGTCGTCATCGACGGCGAGAAGCCGTTTCGGTCATGGGATGGCGACGCCTTCCTGCTTGCTGGGTGAGACGGAACATTACAGCGCGATGCCGGTTCGGCGTCGGCACCGATCGGTGTCCTGGATTCGAAGGAGGAGATCATGGCATCCGGCAGCAAAAAGCATTTCGGACAAGGCAGCCAAGGCAAAGGTGCCGGCGCCGGCGCAATGACCACCTTGGACAAGGACAAGATCGAGGAAAACGCGGTTTTGTCCAACCGCGACAGGAAGCAACATGGCCGAGAGCGCGGGCTGGACGGCAATCGAATCAAGTCCGATCAATTTCAGGATCACGCCGCAAACCGGTTGCTGAAGGACTGACGCCACCGCGCCGCGTCTTGCCGCGGCACGGAGGAAAACTGTGCAAGGGCCGCCGGTGAGCCTCTCGGCGGTCGACAACGCCCTGTAGTGCCGAGCGCTCATCATCAGACTTGGATCTAGGGATGCTATCAAGAGAACGTGATGTCTCATTCGAGCGACGATACCACGGATCTGCTTGTCGAGATGGCAGTGGATCAGGAGATTGCTTCCCTCCTGGCCGCCATAGAGCAGGAAAAGATACCGGACCGCCTCTCCAAGCTGGCGATCGAATTGCAAAACGCTCTCGTCGAGAAGCGTCGCCGAGACGTGAAGAGCTGACTATCTGCGGTTGTCGACCTCTATATCGAGCTGACCATCCGACAGCTGATTTCGTCTCTCTATCAATGTCTGCAGAGAGCTCTCCCCGAGTAGCTCAAGGATGTTGGCGCGGGCACGGTTCAGCCGGCTCTTGACCGTCCCTACCGCGCAGCCGCAGATTTCGGCGGTTTCCTCGTAGCCCACTCCTAAAACGCCGATCAGCATCAGCACCTCGCGCTGATGTTCGGGTAGCTTTTGGATGGCGCCGTGAACTTCCTTGCTCTGAACGGTCCATTCCTGGGTAGCTTCCGAAATCGGTCTCGAAGACGCGCAGTCGAGAAGGCCTGGCGCTTCCCGTGCAGCGATCTTGATCCGCGTGTAGTAGGTGTTGCGCATGATGGTGAAGAGCCACGACTTCATGCGTGTACCGGGTTCGAACTTGTCGATGTTGGCGAGCCCTTTGGTCAACGTTTCCTGCACCAGATCGTCGGCATCGTCTGGAACGCGGCAGAAGGTGCGCGCGAAAGCCCGCAGGGCAGGTATCAGATCAACGATGGAAACGTCATTGGTTTGTTGGTCGGCCAAGAGATAGCCTCCGGATGACAATGGTCCAGCTCCCAGAAGAAAGAGTGAATGAACGAAGCCAGAGCTAAATGCATGGAAGTTTGGTTCGTTCCCGCCGTTGGAAACAACTCTTCGAAAATTCCATGGGGCGCGAACGCGCCGACTACGGTCTTCCCCCAAACACGCCCACTTCAAGGGAACGAAACACCATGCCGAGCTTTATTCCCGGGAAGCGACGCCGGTGCGTTTGGCTGTGCAGGGCATGGACCGAGTCGTGCGGCTGGTAACGCGCAAACCACTGCCTGGCAAACGTATTGGCGAACCACGTGGCGAACTCGGCTACCATCGATACATAGCGATAATGGTTGGCCCGGAGGATATGTTAAAGTCCTTGATTTATTGACTTGTTGGGCGCGGGTGAAATCCAGCAATCGGTCGTAGTTGCCGGGAGGCCGGCCAACGAACATGCTCGTCCAGCACTTGCTTTATTCTGCGCGCGGCGACCGGTCTAAGCCGATGAAATACTGGCTGATTCACCCTTGACGACGTCGCCGAACGGCGTGCTGTCGCGTACAATCTGCAGTTGCTCTCCGATGCTGGCTGTTGCGGTGCTGTGCAACTCGCTTTGGCGAAGATCACGGATGACGATCAGCGCTTGAGTGAGCGCCCGAACCGGTCCTCGATCCGCGACTGCAGGAACTCGAGCCCCATCGAGAGCAGCCAATAGATCATCGAGGCGGTGATGAGCATCTCGATGTGGCGGAACTCGGTCTGGCCCTGCGTGCGTGCGAGATACATGATCTCCCAGACCCCGACCACCGAGACCAGCGAAGAATCCTTCAGCATCGCAATGAACTGGTTGCCGGTTGGCGGCACGATGACCCGCATCGCCTGCGGCAGGATCACCAGGAACATCGTCTGGTTAGCGCTAAGGCCGAGTGCCGTAGCACCCTCGGTCTGGCCGCGCGAGATGCTTTCGATGCCGGCGCGGAAGATCTCGGTCATGTACGCGCCGTAGCAGAGCGACAGCGCCATGATACCGGCCGGCACGGCGCCGATCACGTAGCCAATCTGCGGCAGGCCGAGATAGATGATGTAGATCTGCATCAGCAACGGCAAGCCACGAAACAGAGAGGTATAGAAGGTCGCCAAGCCATAGACCACGCCGTTGCGGGAAAGTTTGGCGATGGCGCCAACGAAGGCGATGAGGGTGGCAATGGCGATCGAAATGGCCGAAATGTAGAGGGTCGTCACCACACCCTTCGAGACGAGGAAGCCGATCTTCTTGGCGATGAACGCGAAGGACAGGTCGAAGGAATAGAAAAACAACATTAGCAACACGAACAGCTCTATCCAGACTGCCACAATCTGCTGTTTGCGGCTGAGATACCGCAGCGCGTTCCAGTTCGCCACCAAGATCAATGCGATCAGCACCGCCGAGACCGCCCGCCCGACGTCCGGGTTGGCGGCGAGCCACTCGACGGACCACGGAACGAGCTTGCCGAGCCAACTGGCTTTGATGCCGAGCCCATACAGGCCGGCGGCGATGGCGGCGAGCACGAAGAACACGCCAACGCGGCGCGCCGCGTCCGGGTGGTTGAGCAATAGTCGGCCGATCACGTCTTCGATCTCCCTGCGGTCAGCGGGCCCGCTCGCGCCACCAATCCTGCGCCTGCAGCTTCCAGTAGGTGAGTTGCGCAACCGCAAGTCCAGCCGGGCCGCCCGCCCAGGCAAGGCCGAAGGGTGTGAACAGCCGGTAGCGGTCCGATTGTCCCAGTATGGCTTCGGCGATCAACTTGCCGGCGATCGCCGTGGTGTTGATGCCATGGCCACCAAAAGCCGTGAGGTACCAGACGCCCGGCTGCAACGGGCCTATTTGGGGCATCATGTGCCGGGCATAAGACATGAGCCCGGACCAGGCGAGTTCCGTCTTGAGGTGTTCGAGCTGCGGATAAGTGGTGACCATCTCACGGCGCAATTGCCTCCCCAACACGCCCGATGAGGCTGCCCGGGTGGTGATGCGCCCTCCCCAGAGCAGCCGCCTGCCGTCTTCGACAACACGGTAATAATCGCCTGCGCGACGGTTATCGCCGACGGCGTCGGTCGTCGTAATCGCCTTGGCGATGAGGTCAGGCGCCTCCTCGCTCACCATAACGTAGGTGGCGATCGGCAGGAATGCCCGCTGCAGCCGACTGACCAGTGGCCCCGTATATCCGCCGGTGGCAACTACGGCCTGGCGGGCGCGCACTTCGCCGCTGTCGGTACGCAAGATCTTTTCGGCGCCGTCAAGGTTGGCTTCAACGGCAGCCGTTCTCTCGTATATCCTGCCGCCCAGCCGCTCGATCTCGCCAGCAACGGCGCGCAGATAGTTAAGCGGATGCATGTGGAAGGCGCTGGGATCGCGCAGGCCTTGGTGGTAGCGATCCGAATGCAGCACCGCTCGCACCTGGTCGCGATCGAGATAGTCGAGCCGATAGTCGAAATCCCGCGCCAGTTGCTCGGCATATGCCTTGAGCGCGGCGCCACCATCGTGGCGAAGCACGCTCAATATACCGGAGCGCGGCTCTGCCGCCTTGATGTCGAGATCGCGGATCGTCTGCCGCACGAAGTCGACGCCTTCGATGGACAGGCGGTGCAGTTTTTGTGCCGCGTCGACGCCGGCCATCGCGGCGATGTTGTCGGTGCCGGTGGCGAAACCGGGATTGACGAAGCCGCCATTGCGACCGGAAGCGCCGAATCCTATCCGCTGCGCCTCAAGCACGACGACCTGCTGGCCGGCGCGAGCCAGTTGCAACGCCGTCGTCAGGCCGGCCAGTCCGCCGCCGACAACGACTGTCTCGCACTCGGAAACGCCGCTCAGCGGCGGCCTGATGGTGTTGTCGGCAAGCGTGCGTCGGTAATAGGTGTCAGGACATGTCATGATCAATACGATAAGGTGGCGGCACTAGAGCATTTTGCAGGCAGGCGGAGCCGCCCGGTGTCGTGGAAATGCGGCTGAAACAAAACAGATGGAGCGGGATGTTCAATTGAATGCACCCCGCTCAAGCTTTATCCACGATGCCTCTCAGTCAGAGCTGTAATCCTTGCCGTACCACTTGGTGGTCAGTTTCGCGAGGGTACCGTCCTTCTTCATCTCGTCGAGAATGCCGCCGATCTTGGCATTCCACTCGGCATCACCTTTTTCCGCGATCACCACCAGTGGCTCACGGAAGGCATAGCCGCCTTCCAGGACACGCAACGGGTAGCCGTTCTTTATCGCGTTCTGAGCCGTCTGTTCTGGTGCGATGACCGCGTTGAGGCGCACGCCGTCGCCGAGCCTCAAATCGTCGAACGGCAGCATTGAGTCAGCGAAAGTCCTGATCTCACCGGGCTCCAGCTTGTATTCGATGGGCGGCAGGCCGGGAGCATCGATCTCGAGTTGTCTACGGATGAAATCCTCCGACGTGGTGGCGGTCTCGACGCCGATGATCTTGCCGTTCAGGTCGGCGACCGATTTGGCCGGGCTGTCCTTGTGAACCACGTAAACGTAGGGGCTATAATAATAGATGCCTTCGAAATCGATCACCTTGGCCCGCGCTTTGGTCGGCGTCACCGAGCCGACACCCAGATCGTAACGTCCCTGCCAATGGCCGCCCGTCATCGTCGCCCAGTCCGGCGTATCGAAACTGACCTCGACACCGAGGCGCCTTGCGATCTCTTTCGAGACGTCTATGTCGAAGCCGACCAACTGATTGCTGTCGTCCAGGAAACTCTGCGGCGGCCAACCGCTGTTTGTGGCGACCACCATTGCCTTCTTCGAGGTAACCCGGTTGATGGTTTCACCCGCCGAGGCCGCAGACGCGAACGCGAGCGTGGTAGTGGCCAAGGCCAGCCACGCGATCAATTTCCTCACTTGAACCTCCCTCTTCATCGTCATTCAGACATATGCTTCCCAGAGCGCGCTCCCGTAGAGAAACAGCAATTGAGAGCGCGGCATGAGATCGATCTCATATCAGCACACATATCGACGAGGGGATCAAGTCCTTTTTCAAATAGCCAGTTGTCCTCCGGGGGCGCAAAGCATCGGCACCCGCACGGTGCGGCGGAACCCGCGTTTGATGTGACGCGCGTGACTTTCAAGACAGAGGAAACGAAGATCTACTTCAACCTATCACATCATTGCCAGATGGGCGGCACAGGATGGCTTGCTGTCTACGAGTTTCCGATGTTCCGGTTAAGCATGGGTGCGCGGCACACCGGCAGCAGCACCAGCAGGATAATGGCGGAATCGACCCAGAGGACCCTGTTCACGCCCATCGTGTCGACGATCTGACTGGTCGCTAGGGTACCCACGGAGATGGCAAGATTGAAAGTGAAGCAGTAGATGGCCGTCGCGGTCTCCGCGCTTTCTGATGCTGCACTCAGCACCCACGTCTGCAGCGTAATGGGCGCCGCGCCATACGCGAAGCCCCACACCAGCAGCAGGATGGTTCCTGTGAGCGGCGTGACCCCGAGCAACGGGAAAAGAGCCAGCGTGGCCCCGAGCCCAATGACGACGCAGGCCAATGTGCGACCGACGGATTTTGCGGCCCAGACGCCTGCGACGGCGTTGCCAATCATTCCGAGAATGCCATACCCCAACAGTAGCCAGCCTATGCTCCCTGCAGTGACGCCCGAGACCTCCAGCAACACCGGGCTCACGAAAGTGTAGGCACCGTAGTGGGCAGCCACCAGCAGTGCGGTCGCAACCACGCCCGCCAGAAGGGCGGGATTGCGCAATTGCGCACGCAGGGCTTTCACCTCCACAGGCTGCGCCGCCTCCAGCTTCGGAAGCACAAGCAGGGCGGCGAGCAGTGTGGCAAAGCTCAGGCCGGCGAGAGACCAGAACGCGCCGCGCCAGCCGACTAGATCACCGATGATCGTGCCGGCCGGCACGCCCAGCACCGCAGCGGCACTTACACCGCCGAAGACAATAGTCATGGCGCGCGGCACGGACGGTCCAGGAACAAGGCGTACTGCGATGCTCCCGGCTATCGCCCAAAAGCCACCGATGGTGATCCCGACGAGCAGCCTGGACGCGAGCAGAACGGGAAAGTTCGTTGCGAGCGCTGAAATCACGCTCGCTGCAGCCATTACCGCGAGCAGGCCCGCCATCAGAATACGCCGGTCGAGCCTCCCCACTGCCAACGGCAAACCGATAGAAGCGAACGCCGCAATTACGCCGGGTATCGTCACCGTGAGACCGCCACTCCCAATAGAGACATTCAACTCGGAAGAAATTGCCGGAATCAGCCCCACAGGGAGTTGCTCCGCAGTGATCATCGAAAAAATACCCAGCGATACAGTGAGCACGGAGAGCCACATGCGAAAAGTGGCTCCCTGTTTCTCCCGAAGGGCTGCTTTGGTCAGAGACATGATCACCTCCAGCCCGCGAGAAGGCACTCGACGCCAACGTTTCGGGCAAACGTTAGAGAGACGGATCGGGCAATTGATCCCGGCCTGGTTTCAGATAATCTGTCCACTGCGGATTGATAATCGAGGGAGATATGGATGGTGAATTCAGGAAACGTGAATGAAAGAGGTGATTGCAGTTGGACCGGCTGACCAGCATGACCGTGTTTGCCAACGTCGTCGGTGAAGGCAGCTTCGCTGGAGCGGCCAAGCGGATGCGACTATCGCCAGCGGCCGTGAGCAAACATGTCCAGATGCTGGAAGAGTGGCTTGGCGCACGCCTTCTCAACCGGACGACCCGGCGCATCAGCCTGACAGAGCTCGGCGCCTCCGTCTACGAGCGCAGTCTGCGCATAATCGAGGATGTCGAGGAAGTTCGTACGAGCGCGGCCGAGAGCAAGACACGTCCGACCGGCTCACTGCGTGTCAGCGCGCCGATCTCCTTCGGCGCGATGCACCTTGGGAGAGTCGTTGCAGAATATCTCGCGGTCTACCCGGAGGTGTCGGTTGAGTTGGTGTTGGACGACCGTGTGGTTGACATCGTGGAAGAGGGCTTGGATGTCGCGGTACGCATCGCTCCACTCACGGTTTCCAATCTGGTTGCTCGCCGAATCGCGCCCTCACGCGAGGTGGTCTGCGCTTCGCGCGACTATCTGGACAGACGCGGGCGTCCCACAAAGCCGTCGGATCTCCACGACCATGATTGTCTGGACTACGCGTTGCGCGCCAGCCGCGGAAAATGGCGGTTCGACGGACCAAAGGGGCAAGTGGCGGTAAAAATCACTGCACGGATGACGGCAACGAACGGGCAGCTCCTGCGCGATGTGGCGCTGGGTGGAGCAGGCATAGTACTTTGCCCCACTTTCCTTGTTGGAGAAGCCATTCGTTCGGGCCAACTGGAGACAGTGATGCCCCAGTTCAAGCCGGTAAGCCGGTCGATCTACGCGATGTACCCGTCAAGAAGGCATCTTTCCGCCAAAGTTCAAAGCTTCGTGACGCTTCTCGCCGCCCACTTCGGTGAGAACCCACCTTGGGACAACTTTGGACCATGACGACTGGAATGTTGAGCCCAGAGGCCGCGCGCACTTGCACGGCCTTACTGTGCATGGGACCAGCACCCAGGGCCAAGGGGCGGTGCATATCGAGCCGTCCAGCACCTTTTCGAGACTGAAGCATCCGCTATTTGCCGACGGTCAGTCGCTGAGGCTCAATCCACCGCCCATCCTAAGCGCCGCCACAGCGCAAGTTGTAGCATCTGCGGTGTCTCTGGTTCTCTGCGGCCACCGGCGGAACGGGATGTAAGCAGGCGCGTTCCTCCAGCGTCAAGCTTGGAGAACATACATGGATGACGAGCTGCGCCTGAAGTTACAAGAGCTGAGCCAAAGCATGCAAACGCGAGCGGCCGAACTTTCGACGCTCGGCGGCAACGCAGACATAAGTACGCTGATGTCGGGGATCGCCGTCGCTCTGGAGGCGCTACTGGTGATTGCCGAAGAGATGAAAACGCCACGTTCCGGCCCTTCGGTCCTGCCCGACGCTACATGAACATCTCCGATCGCTTGGGAGAGGCTCCAGAGCGAGAGCGCCTACCGCTGACCAGCAAATCGCTCGCCGAGGAACTGGCTTTAATCCACATTCCGGGTTGGAGAGTGGAGAGCGCAATCTACTCGGTGGAGTACTCCAGGTGGGGTGAGCGTCGGCAGAAATGGATTTTGCACTCGACGATGCCTTTTGGGTAATCGAGGACGGCCTTAGGACGGAGGACCACGATGGCTTGGATGGCCGCAATTTGCCCGATTACAGATGAGCAGGCGCTCGTTAATTCGGAGACAGTTGGTGACATCCGGGAGTTTCGCTGTCCGAGTTGCGGCGACTTCAAAATCACGAACTCGGCCACCGCGATGTTCAAAGGCCTATCGGCAGAACAGAAGTTGGAGCGCTTCGAATACGCTAGAGCAATCGCGGGCGACAACGCGATCACAGTGACGACGGAACATGGATCTATCGATACCGAAGATCAATAGAATACCCGCCCGACAAGCCGGTTCCCAGCGCATCTCCTCACTTGCTGCCCTGAGACCATTTGACTGCCGGTCCAGGTAGTGGGCAGTTTGAAGGTAGAAGCTCACGTCAACATGGCCAGACCATTTTTACACTGCCAATCTGCGCGGCCAGCAACGCCTCTCGTGAGGAGCAAGTCACGGGCATCAAACGTCTCGGACCGGTCGGCAGCGTAAGGCAGGTTGCCTAGGATCCTCCTACCGGCGAATGGAACCAGATCTGCCACAGCGCGTCATAGAAGCAGATCAGGTGCGATTTAACGCAAGGAGTGACATCGATGATCAGGCTCCTTCTCCTCCTCGCCATTGCACTCGCCTTCGCATGCGGCGGGACGGAGGCGGCCAAGCTGGACCTAGCCGCGGTAAATCAGGCGCAATTCTCCGCCGGCGATCCGAAAGGGCTCGATCCTGCCGTGCTGAAGGCGCAAATTTTTTTGGATCGTGCGCGCTTCTCACCGGGGCTCATCGACGGCCGCCTTGGAGAGAACTTCGCCAAGGCGGTCAAGGCCTTCCAGGCGTCGAACGGACTGGCGCCAGATGGCAAGCTCACCCAGGCGACTTGGGACAAGCTGATGGCAACCTCCACCAGCCCAGCTCTGGTCACCTATGAACTTAACCGCAAGGATGTACGCGGCCCCTTCACCAAACGCATTCCGGGGCGCATGGAGAGGATGGCTCGCCTGAGAAGGCTTGGCTATCACGACTCGATCGAGAAGCTGGCGGAGCGCTTCCATGTGAGCGAACCATTGCTCAGGAGGCTAAACCCAGGCACCGGATTCAGGAAAGCTGGAACCACGCTGCTGGTACCAGATGTTGGCCGGGGTGAACCTCCCGCCACCATTGCCGGCGTGGAAGTCGACAAAGGCGCTCATCAGGTGCGCGTGCTCGACCCCTCCAATAAAGCGCTTGCCGTCTACCCTGCCTCGATCGGGAGCGACGAGAAGCCGGCACCAAGTGGGCAGGCAGAGATCCAAAGGGTGGTGCACAACCCGACCTATCACTACGATCCCGATTTTGCATTCAAGGGAGTCAAAACCAAGCGGCCCTTCACCATTGCTGCCGGCCCTAACAATCCCGTGGGATCAATCTGGATCGACCTCTCCATCGAAAGCTACGGCATTCACGGCACGCCCGAACCCGGTAAGATCGGGAAGACCTTCTCTCACGGCTGCATCAGGCTCACGAACTGGGATGCCGAGGACCTCGCCTCGATGGTCCAAAAACATATGAAGGTGACTTTCAAGGACGAGTGACGCAAGCCGTCGCATCCCTCGATGGTCGCCGAAACAAGATGTCCGTCTGTGCCCGTGACAATTGCATCTTGCGATCCGCCGGATCCGATCAGCGGATGCTCCGGGTTCGGGGTGTCAGGTCAAGCGGCGCCATTTGCACGGATGGCGGCGAACCAACCACCATGGCGGGGGCGCCAGATTGCTCACCACGTTGGCTCTCTACTTCGCGGCTCATACCTTGTTGAGCAGCTTGCATCTCCGGAACGGTGAAAACCGGGACCTCGCCCTTGAAACCCTGGAGCTCAAAGGCGCCCGCCTGAACGACCGGCATCGATGCTGCTGCCGCAAAGCCGGGTCCAAGCACCAGGGGGATGCCCAGCTTCTTGGTCGTCGATTCGAGCCGTGCCGCGCGGTTCACGGGGGAGCCGATCGCGGTGTAATCAAAGCGCCGTTCGGAGCCGAAATTGCCTACCGAGCAGATGCCGGTCTCGATGGCGACGCCGATTTCGATGGAGCGATGGCCATCCGCGGTGAAGGCGGCGTCTTCGCGCCTCACCCGCTCGATAAGGGCCAGGCCCGCGTCGAGCGCACGCTCACGATGATCGGGTTGATCTAGCGGTGCGTTCCAGAAGGCCAGCACCGCATCGCCCATGAACTTGTCGATGGTGCCGTCGCGCTTGAGGATCTCATCGGTCGCAATGCCGAGGAAATGGTTGACCACCTTGGCGATCTCTTGGGTGTCGAGCTGTTCGCTCATGGTCGTGAAGCCACGTATGTCGCTGATCAAAATTGTGATCTCGCGCTTCTCGCCGGACAGGATTGCCTCGGTGTCCGAGCTTGCGAGGCGCTGCACCACGGAGGGCGACAGATATTGGGAGAACTGTCGCGTCAGGGTGGACCGGCGCTGCTCGCTGCGCCTGTAGAGGACATAGCCTTCGAAGCCCGCAACCATGATGGTTGCAAGCGCCGGCTGCAGCGGGTCATAGAGTGCACCCTGCAGGCTGTACTCGAGAGCGCCGAACACGAACGGCGTGACGGCCAGCAGCGCCAGGGAGACGGCGCCAAGCACGACACGCCCGGCGAGCACTCCGGAAAGCCCGATGAAAACGACGGCACTGAGGAGAAACCAGAGCCGCTCGAGCATACGCGCGTGCGCTGGCTCTGCCAGGAAGCGCCCGGCAAGCATCTGGCCGATCGCATCGGCGTGGATCTCCGCTCCTGGTCGCGCTGGACTCGTCGGCGTGGGCAGGTACTGCGTCAGGCCCACAGCCGACAGGTCGACAATGGCGATGGCGTCCCGCAGCCGCGGATCGCCATGGCCCGAAAGGATAGTGCTGGCAGACAGGCGAGGCGTGTCGGTGGCGGTTTCCCAGAGGCGGATGCTCCCCTCCGGCTCGAGCGGCACAATGGCGCCTGCCATCCTGAGTGCGTCGAACCCGGCTGCATTCATCCGGGCTGTGTAACCGTCCTGTCCAGCGTAAAGGCGCAGGAGCTCGAGTGCGAAAGACGGCCACAGCTGCGCGCGTTGAGGGGTGTTGCGAAGCCAGAGCAGCGGCACATGGCGCAGTACGCCGTCGGGATCGGGCAAGGTGCGAATCACGCCTAGGCCTGCGGCGGCGTTCGAGAATTCGGCAAGCGACCCGGTAAGACCGGTGAAGCCGGGAAGTGTATCGGGTACTTGCCCGACGATCGACCAGCCGGCTTTGGGTTCTGCTTCTGAAACCGTCGCTTCATTGCCCAGGCTGACGGCAAGCGCCGTTCGATTTTTGGACAGCGCCGCTGCCAGGCGCTTGTCTCCGGCCATGCCCTCAGGCGAGGTGTCAGCCTCGGGGAGTACCAGCGCAAGCCCGACCACCGCCGCGCCGGATTGCGTGATGCCATCGACCAGATCGGCCAAGAGGCCACGGTTCCAGGGCCATCGCCCATGTGCCTTGAGGCTGTCGTCGTCTATCGAGACGATCACGACAGGATTGCTCGTCGCCTGGCGTGGGGCGAGAAACTGATAAAAGTCGTACGTCCGCTCACGCAGGCGCGACAACGGCCCGTCAAAAGCCAAATGGCAAGCGAGCAGCAGGAGCACGACCAAAAGGCCGGATATTTTGCGCCTGCCGGCTTGCCGCCAATCAGCCCAGCGCCTACCGACCGAGTGGCTCATCTCGTGCAGCCAGGCCTAATCGCAGTTGTAGTAGTAGCAGCAACCCTCACCCTCACACTCGCCCCGCCGGCCCCCGCTGCCCGCAGGTGGCGTTGGGCTGTCAGGGAATTCCATGACCACTCCTGGCAGTGCGCCGTCCCTGGACCCGCAGACTTTGAGCGAGGAGCCTAGAGCCGACGTACAAATTGCGCTTACGTCCAACCCAGGACCCGGTGCGCCCGGCAGGCCGGTTCCCGCTATCCGGTCGATACTGTCCAAGATCGGGAAGGCGTCGATGCCGCCGTAGCCGGCCAGAAGCTTGCCATCGTCCGACGTGCAGGCGTAGCCCGGGTTCGTGATGACCAGCCGTTTGCCATTGATCGTGCAGGTCATGCGGCCGGCGCGCAATATGCCGACGGTCTGGCCGGCTGCCACCAGCACTTCGATGATGCCGCCTCTCGCTCCGAGCACCATGTGCGGCGTCGCAACCTGCATGACGCCCCCTTTCGAAACCTGGCCGCCATAAAAACGGGCCAGGCCGCTGTTCATCCCGATGTCGATCTTTCCCGACCCGGAGCCCGGATTGTAGACAAACTCATCGATCGTCAGGCTGGTGTTTGGACCAATCTTGGCGCTCGATTCATCCCGGAACACCAGCATTCCGAGACCGGTGGGATTGCTGCGCAACTGGTCGCCGAGTTCGACGCCGGCGCCAACGTTCATCGTCCCGCCGTTATTGCGGACGATGATGGTCTGATAGGCCGTCATCGACCCGACCGTCTCAGCGGCGGATGGTGCCGCGAAGGCGAGGCAGGCGATAAAAATGACGATCTGATGATACCTCATCGCGGCCTCTTTCAATTGAGCGTCAACGTATAGCTCATGAGCATTTCGAACGATTTTCGGTCGCGGTTGGCGAGGGCGAAGTTGGTTTTGCGATAGGCGAAATCGACGCTGATCTTCTGCGCTTCCGTCAGCTGAAAATCGCTTTCCGAGGCAATGCGCCAGAAGTCGCTCTTGATATTTGTGCCGATGCCGACGGACAGATCGGGAGTGTCGCTGTGGCCGGCCGATAAGGCGATCTGGTGCGACCATGCGAAAAAATCCGGTACGTTCATCAACAGGCCACCATAGCGGACCTCGCCCGTATAGCTGCGGCTGATTTCGCCCGATCCGGAAGCGAAGTCATTCGAGCCGACAAAGCGCAAGCCGAGCGCCTGGCCATTGCGGAAGCGGTAGCTGCCGCCTGCCTCATAGAAGACCCTGCTATCCGCGAAAATGCCTTGCGAGGCGCTTAGATCGATGTAGCCGCCACCGGCGAAGAGCGTCGTCTCGACCGTCGGGCGAACGACGAAACGTCCACTGAGGCCGATACCGGTTTCGTAAATGTCGCTGTCGAAACGATCCGTAACGGTGAACGCGGAAAGCAGCAGGCGCAGCGAATCGATCCCGCTGTTGGGCAGTCCCTTGTCCCAGGTAATCGCTGCGTTGCCGTGGATAAAAGTCTTCTCGCCACCCGGAACCGACAGGTCTTCCGTGAAAAGACGCTCAGTCGCGGTCAACGACCCCGAAAGAACGAGCGCGTCGGCACTTGGCGTGCCGAGGTCCCACCGCACGAAACCTTCCGCCTGCCCGTAAGGCGAGACGAAGCTGTCGTCGTCCTGCGCCCCGCCTGGCTCAAAATCGGTGAATGCGCTGAATACGCCGCCGGTCAGGGCGAGTTCCCAGGTGACGCCACGCAACGCGCGCTCGATGCGGGCGAGCAGGCGAACAGCTTCCTGTTGCTCACTTGCGGTCAGACCTCCGACTTCGATGCCGTACTGCAGCTGCCGCCGGGCCAATTCATAGGACCCGACATGATAATATAACCGGCTGGCCGCAAGCCGGGCGCGCGCATCGCGCGGGTATTGGATCAGATACTGCTCGATCGAGGAGATCGCCTGATCGTATTGCCCAGCGTTGACCGCAACCGTGACGAATTGGGCGAGCGTTCCATTGTCGGCCGGACTGGCAATGCGGGCCGCAAACGCATCGTCATAGGCCCCAAAAGGACCTTGTGCGCCGGCCGGCAACACGCCGGCACAAAGCAGCGCTGCGGCGACGCCGAAGATCGTTCGAAACGAAGATTGCATGCCGAGAACCCACCCCAAACCCGACTAATGCGAGGGATTTAGCACGACTGCAAGAAAAAGGCGACTGAACGGTCGCCGGACTTATGCGAGTCCTCAGCAGCTGTTGCAGCTGCGCAACAAGATATCGGGTTTATTCCTATTTCGGATGCGCTGATTGTCAAAAACTCTTCTCGACATTGCTGCACGTGATTGAAGTATTTGGCCCAAGGCTTAACAAACTCAAATCTCATCAGTAGTGGATCGCACAGCCGACAAGATTAATATTGGGTGGGCGATTCTGCGTGTCTGGTCACCAGGCTTCAAGGTGACCCACGGCTTCTCCAAAGGCCTTCCGTCGCGTTTCGCAAGAGGCCGGAGAGCTGCCGGAAGGTGCTTCTCACGAGGCGTGTGCGATTCGGCCCGGGTCTTGCAATTTCTTTGAACGCGAGGTCAGCTCATTGCCCGAACTCCCAGGGACGCGTCACCGCACGCAGCTTGCTAGTCTAGAGCACGAGCATGGTTGCCAGCCCCAGCATCAGGCCCATGCCTACAATATCGGTCACGGTGGTGAGGAAGATCGCCGAGGCGACCGCCGGATCGGCGCCTACCCGGCGCAGGCCCAACGGAATCAGCACGCCGGAGATGCCGGACATGAGGCACGATCCGGACATGGCAAGCAGGATCACAAGTGCAAGCATCGGCGCCTGCGCCGCCGACGCCGGTTGCCTCGAGGCATAGAACCACATCGCCGCAGCCGCAACAACGCCGACGAGCGCGCCGTTGGCGGCCGCGAGCGCGCCTTCTCTCATCACCAAGTGCAGCTTCGGTCGTTTGTCCACATCCCCCAGGGCAAGGCCACGCAGCGTCATAGCCAGTGCCTGGCAGCCGGTGTTTCCGCTCTGCCCGGCCAAGACTGGGAGAAACGCCGCCAGGGCGACGATCTTCTCGATCGTGCCTGTGAACGAACTGACCACGAATGCGGCCATGAAGGCCGTCAGGAGATTCAACTGCAGCCACGGATGACGCTTCAGGAAGGCTGAAAACAGCGGCGTAAAAGAGCGCTCCTCCTTCTGGAGGCCTACCATCTGTCCAGACTGGGCGGAAATCTCGATGATTTGCTGCTCGAACAAGCGCCAGCCGCGAACCTGCCCGAGCAGCCGGTTCTCCGCATCCACCACCGGATAGACAGGATAGTGACGCCGTACCGCCGCCTTGCATGCGTTACTCAAAGAGAGACCGACATCAAGAGCGAACGGCCTGGGCAGCATGATGTGATCGACAACCGCGTCCGGTTCGCTCAGCATCAGATCGCGCAGGACCGCCAGGCCAACCAGTTTATTACCCTCGTCCGTGACGTAGAGATAAGTGAGCTCGGTCGGCACTTGGGCGCCTCTGACGGCTTCCACCGCGGCAGCAACCGTCGTCCCGACAGGAACGCTGGCGGGGATCGGGTCCATCACCTCGACGAGCGACTCGGGGATCGCGAAACCCATGTCACCATCATGAGAGCTGATGGGCCGCATATGCACTGGCAAATGCTCGGCCACCTTACGGGCGTGCCCGTCAGGCAACAGCTTTAGTGTGTCGCGGATGAACTCGGGAGACTCTCTAGCGAGCAATTCAGCTGCGTCATCAGGTGCTCGAGCACGCAGCGTGCGCACCAACTTCTGAACGCCGGTCTCTTCGTTCATATGATATGGCCCCCCAATTGAAAGTGAAAAAGTTGTGAAGTATCGGATCGCACCGGGGCGGAAATACGACAGCTTCTTCCGGCCCCAGCAGTCCGCCTTGTGGTTCTCGCAAGCGCCGCCTGCACGCTCCTACCTTGAGAAGGCAAAGCAGACGTCTACATTTTGGGCGTGCCCTCGTCAGGTCAGCATGCGAGTGTCCGCGCTATTTCCCTCGCTTTTCAACCTTTAGATCTGGGAGGTCGGGTCGCTTGGATACCACACCGGCCTCCTTCAAGGCGGTGTATCCAACCTTTTTGAGGAGCTTCTCTGTTTTGGCGCGCTCCTTGTCCAGAGCGGTATCACCTTTGACCTTGGGCATCCGTCCTCCATTTGGTCGTTGTCGTTCGCCGGTAAATGAGATTGCCGGAAATGTCCCGCAGTGTCGTGCTTTGACCCGCGGCCGAGGACTGAATTGAGGCGCTTTGCCGCCCGGCAGCCTTTGGGCGGGAAACGGACGGGCGGGCTATTCCTGCTGGAATTGACAGGGCCAATCTTCTGGCCTCGTCATGCCAGAAGGCAACTCGGTCCGGGCGTCCCCGCAAGCCATGTTGAGCTGCCACTGGGACAGACCCGCCGAATTGGATAGATCGAGGCCCTCGATACGGGTCAGAAAGAAAAAAGCGCCGTCAAAGTCTATCGGTGCGGTGAACTTCGCTCCTCGGAAGTCCGCCCGCGCGAGATTGGCAAACGAAAAGTGGCTGCCGCTGATATCGGCGTCATGGAACTGCGCACGCCCCAATTCCGCCTTTGTGAAGTCAACATTGACCAGATTGGCGTCCTGGAAATTCGAGCGCTGCACTTCCGCGCCCGCAAACACGGCGCCCTGCGCGTCCATATGGCTGAAGTCGGTCCTGTAAGCCTCGATTTTGTCGAACCGGGCGCCTTTGGCGGTCGAGCCGGCCAGGGAAGCGCGCACAAGCGTTGCCTTCTCAAAATTTGCCGCAAGGAGATTGCTGTTCCTGAGGTCGGTCGAAGTGAAATCAACACCGAACAGGTTTGCCCCGCTCAGGTCCTGTCCTTCCAGGATGAGAAGCTTTTTGTCACACTCCTGCCAATTGACGCCAGGCGTCGCGGCTGCGTAGCAATCTTGAGCGGCGGTGGCGTTTTGCCAAGCAAATACAGTGCAAACCGCCAGAACCAAGCCGGATCCGCCGTAAGCTCTGGTTCGTCTCAAAGTCATTGTTGCTGCCCCTCTGCTACTCGCCGACAATCAACCTTACCACATCTGCTGACACTCGAGCCACGGTCACGACCGCCGTCACAGTTGCGCATCAACGATCCGCCGATAGCCAGCAGCAGCTTGCGGAACTCATCGAGAGGTGGGGAAAGGCTTTGACGGTAGAGTGCTTTTTCGCGGATGCGCATGAGCGCCTCAAGTGCACGAACGAGGAGCGTGAGCAGCGCCTGGAGGAGCGTCTGACGCTCGCGAAGGAAATGACGGGGAGCGTAGATCCGTTGGATTTCATAGTTCGCCAAGCCGTTTCTCTCGTATTCTCTCGTATGGTCTGGCGAACCAAAGGACCAAGAAGACAACTAGTTTCATGCGAGCTGTATTTGACCATGGTAATATGAGCGCTGCCGCATTTGGCCGGAAGCTGACTGGCCGCTTCTGGCGCAAAAACGATAACGGACGTTTAACCTGGTCTGGTTCAAGCACCGTTGTCGGGTTCAAATCGCGTGACCACGCCAATGGTACTCCAGTATGGCGCTTCGGAACCTCCAGGTTGCGGGGCCTTGTGATCGCAAGTAAACAGTCGCGGAATTTGGTCACACGAAATGGCCAATCACCGGTTTCGAACGTCCGCAATTCGTGGCGTGAACGATATATTGCACACCTACGGGACCTTACTGACCGATGCCGGCCTGCTCGCCTGTAGGCTGGCGAGGAGCGGCCTGGGGAGTCTCTGGGCCGGCGTCGGTCACCGCTGGCTACGCTGTTGCCTGCGGAAGCTGACAGTCATTGTGATGAGGGCAATTTGCCCACCATCGTCGTCAAACTGCGCGGCGCCGTGAATGACCTACTGCATTCCGCGGAGGGAATTCACGTCGGCGCAGAACTCGGCGTAGGGCTTGCTCATTGCCGCGTCATTGCATTCGCGCAAGATCATTTCGCGCATGGCCTTAGGCTTGGCCATGAAGACCGCCTCCCGGCCTGGTCGGGCGGAGCCGGCGACTTTTTCTGTTCGCCGAAATCGTCAAACACGCCCCTGCTGGGGCGAAGCTTTCTAAAGCACGTCCGACCACATATTTTAGGAGGGTGCCACCAACGCTCTACCAATCACGGTTCGGAACACTGCCGAAATAACCGTTAGTCGGCGCTAATGTTCCGGTCTGGACTCGCTACCGCTTTGGAAGCATTCTGCACTCGGGGGAGAGGGCGTGGGCAAAGTCCAGCGTCATCAAGGTGCGGATCAGGCCGACCGCTGGCGCAAGAACGCAAAGGGGCGGTGGATGTGGCGACGGCAATATCTGCCGGCGCTGGTGATGGTTCCCTGACCGGCTCATCCCAGCTGGCTGGCTGAGTGGCACCCGCACGGCCGGCGCGGGGAGCTGCGATATCAAGGGCAACATTTCCACCAGTACCGATGAGCGATTTATCACGTTCCAGGGCAGGAGCATTACTGGAAGACGACAATCAGTTTCAGTACAGCGAGCGCTGGCTGTGCAGCGAGGCAGAGGCATGGGCCGCCGGCTGGCGCAAAGCAAGGCGGTAGCGCGGTAGCCACCACCATGTGCAGGCCCACCAGCCCGTCATCATGGTCCGAACCTGATCGCACCCGCACCTTGGTCTCAACGTCGTTGATTGGCACTGCCACGCGGCTTTCCTTCATTCGCATGGTTCGCAGACATTAGCATGATCGCATACTCTCATCATCCGGCGTCGTCTCCCTCACAAAGCAGCGCCGGTAAGGCTCGGCGCCCTTCTTGTTTGTCCCGTGTGCCAAAGGAGGTCGCCGGGCCTGCCGTTGCTCATCTTTGCGGGTTGCTCCTGATGGCTCCGCTTGGCGCCGTGGCCCTGCGTCTTCCTTCGGGTAAGGCCGGCGAGGCGCTTGTCAGACGGCCTGGCATGTAGGATTATGGTCCTCGTTGCGGCGACGCCCTCAATGGAGAGCGCCAATGGCCAGAACAAACCTTCCGAACAGCTTTCCCGGGCTGAAATCGAGCGCTTCCTGGCGGCAGCCGAAGCGCTGCACAAGAGCATCGCCGGGCCGCTCCTGGCGTACCACGGCGAGCACTACCAAGCTCTACGTAAGGTCCATGGACCCCTGTTGAAGTCGATTGAGACAGTCACCGGCCAGAAGGCGCAGTTCATCCGCTGGAACGGGACAGGACCGGCACAGCCCCGGAGAAGCCTCCGGGCTGGTTCTCCTCGCGCAACTCTCGCGCCGCATCACCTCTAAGAGCAGTTCGAAGACGCTTTCGATTTCGCCGTTGATTTGGTCGGCAGGGATGCCAGGCTTCTCGGCCGCTGTCGTCAATTGGTCTGCTAAGTCGCTGGCGGCGATCGGATCGCCCCGCGTCACAATCGCGTCGCGGAGGGGTTTTATTAGCTCCCCCTCATCTTGACGCCGGCGCCGGCTGCTCCAAGGTCTTGGGCATCGCTCGGGGAAGTATCAAAGTTGGCGACGAGGTCGCAGTCACGGCGATTGTGCGCGGCCGGGTGACGCCCGATCGCATGAGCGTGACGATCCCCTCCTACGACTTCCCGCATTCTGTTGTCGATTCGACTTGGAAGACTGTGATTGGCCAGCATATGGAATTGATCGGCCCTGTCACACGCATCGACGGGGACAAGGTAACCGTCAGCCTCCGGCCATTGGTGACTGTCGAGGCCGAGCACGTGCGCCTTGTCGAAAGACATGTGGCGCTTCCACGCGGGCGAAAAAAGTCGCTGGTTGACAAAGTTTAACTTGCCTGCCCACCCAAGTAACGGCCAGTGAAACTTTCCCCATCACATCGGCTCTGGTCGCCTCCCGCTAGCTGCCGGCGCGTTGCGATATCGGCACAGTAGACGGGTTGGCATTTTCCGAACTTTCCGCCATGTCGTCGCGATGACGTTGGCGAAGGCGCTTCAGCAGATCGCGTGAGGCTTGAATCGCCCTGCGCGATTGATCCATGTTCTGGCGAAACGTGGCGCGTTCCTCCATGGACTTCTGCCACTTCAGCAAGGTGGCCGTAGTCGCAGTAGCGGCTTGAGCGATTTCTATGGGCGTTGCAACCATCGCATTCTCCCTAAAAAGGCAATGGTAAACGCAATCTTTATAGGCCCAACGAAACCCTTCTCCAATTAAAAACGACCATACGGCATACGGCAAAATGGCTATTCGTCGGGGCGCTCGACGGCAGCTTCGTCGACCTCGGCTTCCATGTCTCGTCGTTGACGGTCTTGGTCTTGCCAAAACCGTCCATCGCCACACCGTCAAAGCCCTGCAGCCACGCGTCGGCATGTTCCTGCCAGTAAGCTGGCACCTCACGCTCCTTGCCATCCTTGCGCGCTTGGGCGCCGTACATCCAGGCGTAGGTGGCGCGTCCTGATCTTTCTTAGGCATGGCCATTTGCATCATCCTCCCGGAATTCCAGCAGCCTTGCGTGCCGCAGCTTCTCTTCGCCTTTGAGGGTCTCGACCCAGCCAACCAGTCCGGGCTTCAGCCACTCGGCCTTTTCCTTTTTATGTCCCTTCGGGACCGGGCCGCCAACCTTGCCCTGGACACGATCCCAAAGCGCTTGCCGCTCAGCGGCATTGAAGTTGACGAGTGCGCCGCCTTTGTAGAGGCCCTTTTCAGCCATGATCACCTGGGTAGCTTTGCCGCGCTCGCGCTGTGCACCGATGATTTGCATTTCCTTTTCCTCAAAGCACTTGATCTTGCGCCAAGCGCTCGTTTGCCGCTGCGATATGGACTGCCCTTGAGCTTCGAGACCATGCCTTCTAGCCCGTCTCGTCGACCAGGTGGCAAACGGCGTCACCAGTGCGGCATCGCTCCGCTGAATTGAATGCGCCCGCCGGCAGGGATCATTTCGTGCAGGATCTCGCCGCGATCTTCGGTCGGCATCCCGCGCAGGTCATGATGCGTGGAACCCTGCCGGTTGCTGACCGTTCTCCGTCAATGGAAGCCCCGAACCAACAGAGCCAAACGATCCTCGTGGTTGACGGCGACGTCATCGCCCGATGCGTCATCGCGGACTATCTCCGCCACTGTGGCTACAGGGTGATTGAGGCCCATTTCGCACGTGAGGCGCAACAAGCGTTGAACTATGCGGAGTTCGGTGTGGACACCGTCTTGTGTGACGTTGACCTGCCGGGCAACATGAACGGGTTCCAACTGTCGAAGTGGGTTCGCGAGAACAAGCCCGAGGTCAAAATAGTGCTTTCTGCCGCAGTAGAACGAACTGCGATCGCGGCGGGCGACCTTTGTCAGGAAGGCCCGCACCTTGCGAAGCCGTATGAGCCGGCCAACGTAGTGGACCATATCAGGCGACTGCAGCGTGTTTGGAGCTTACGATCCAGGAACCCTGGTGCAAAGCGCAATTGATCTCTGTCCAGACGCCGAGAGGCTCGTCTGCATACCAATGGTGATTTAGCCCTGCGAACTGGACGCCGCTCAAAGGAAGAACGGCGTATAAGCCGCAGTCCTGCGTGCGGCCGCAACAGTGGACGGTTGTCCCGCGCAGGACGGAGGAAATTCGCCCTCCTGCCGCGGGCGGTGAACGGGATATCGTAGGAGCGTCAGCATAGCGCCGGCCACAGGCGGGACGCGGCACCGACTGTCCCCGTCCGGTAGTCCGCATGTTTTGGTCGAAGCCGACCGGCTGAGATCGTGCGCATTTTGGTTCTCGACGGTACGGCCGCTGATCGGCGATGATGCGAGGACCGAGTTGCCTGGAAGAAATCGATCTGGTCTTGCACCTTTTTTGCTTCCTCATTCGCGGGGCAGCTTGTGATTTTCCAGCCTGACAGACCCTCCCCTGTCTATAAGAAATTTCCCGACGCATGAGCGCACGTCCAACACAGTGCGGGCTCCAATGCTCACCGGCTGCGCGAGAATGGTAACCACCTACCTTGAGGGGAGCGCCACGTGCGTAGTCAACGATGCAGGCGCTGCCAACCTCGGCATCCCCGGGAATAGCAGGCTTATAAATGAATATATCGTTGATCAACGCTATCGGCGCAGCCGCCGGGAGATGGACAGACCGCGTTCCAGCTAGGGGTATCGATGTTCCAGGCTAAAGGCATTGGCATGCCCGAATTAGAAAAAAGACCTGAATCCCGTAAAGCAGCAACAAAATGCCGAAAGCTATCCAGAAGCCGGGTCGCGTAAGCAATGCCAGATCTTTTCTTAGCTGCTCCATTCACATCAACTAACATGGCCAAGCGTCGTTCCCGTCCGCTGGGGACAAATTTCAACTAAGCTGATCGTCGCATAATGGCCGCGCCACTGCGGATCGAGACACCTCAGCGCCCCGCATGAGCACGCGCAACTCGATCGGAGGCGCAAGGAGAAAGTTCGGAACGGTTCCAAGAACCCCAAGCAAATTGAGCGCCGCAGCGGACGATAAGGTTCACGCATATCCCCGGCGAACATCCGCACAGCATTGGTCAACATCAACGGCAGAAGGGCGTCCGAAAAGAAACGCATCTCTGCGTCACCGCCTCATCGAGAGTCACCGCTGCGGCATCCTGAATACGGTCGGCGATCCGAAGAGCATGCATTGCGCAAGATTTTCCAGATGAACTGATGCCGAGACCGGCCCAAGCGTCCACCCTAGCCTCCAGCCGGTCATTGCATGAGACTTCGACAGGCTGTTCACAATTATCGTCCGCTCTCTCATTCCGGGACTGAATGCTATTGAGAGGAACTCGCCGTCGAACACTGTGCTGCGGTAAACCTCATCGCTGATGATCCATAGATTGTGCCGCTCGGCAAATGTGGCAATGGTTTCCAGATCCTCCTTGCCGAACACATATCCGCCGGGATTGTTTGGGGAGTTCAGCAAGATCGCCCGCGTTCGATCTCCTACCGCTGAACGGAGAATATCCTCGGATGCCTTCCGCCGCGCATTTTGCAGCGATAGTTTGACGGGTCGGACCACTGCTCCATCGGCGCGTATTGCCGCTTCGTATGTAGATACCAAGGCTCAAGGCAAAGCACCTCGTCGCCAGCTCCGGCAACGGAAGCTTAGTGCGATTGAGCGGCCAGGCGGCCGGTCCCCAATTCGTTCGAATGATGCGCTTGCCTCGCCAATGTCGCATGGTGAGTCAGCCGGCAAACCAAAACACTCAACCGCCGGTTAGGCCCGGCCGCCTGATGCGCCCCACAAGAGGCTGTGCCGGGCCGTTCGTCGGGGCTTCTGCACCTGAGTTGTTAATGTGCCCAGGCAACACACCATTGACGCCAAGACGATGGCAAGAAGGGGAGCCGCGCAGTCCTCAAGAATAAGTCAGCAGGCACCTAGACCGATGTAGGGCCTTCCGATCGCAGCTCTCGGCTCCTCGCGGCGCCGGCGCCCTGGCATCGTTTGATTGAACGAAGACGCTGAGTTGAGCTCTCGATACAAAAGCATCTCAGTCCTCGTGCCTCAATGGTCCGGGCATGCGGCTGCAGGGGATGAAGTCATGAAGTTCAGGGATTTGATCAGACGCGCCGAGGACAATGTGGAGAGGTCGTTCGACGATCTCGAAGCTGACTTGGCTAACGCTGTCGACCAGTGCCTCGATTTGGAGGATGTCGCCGACGTGCCAAACATGGCAGGCGAAAACAACGAACAGGATGACAGCGTACCAAGCGAGGACGGTGCCGGCGACGACGATGATAGCTCGCCGATACCAGCGCATCGGATGACCTCACATACGCAGAGCCGAATTGCTGCCGTGAGCTCGTTTAACGGCTTGTTCCACGATGCCAAGCTCCATTTCGAGGAGATCAACGCAAAAATCTCCGAAATTACAAGCACATGTCAACTGACGTCCGAGTTTTTTCACATCCTTCACGCGGACATTCTCCGTGCCAACGAACTGGAGTTGGCGAATCAAAATCTGATCGCAGATCAAAGGAACTTGTCGGAAACACTCAATGACCTGAACAGACGGTACTGTGAGCGTCAAGGCACCGTCGAGACATTGCAGCAGCGCCAGGCAAGCCTTGTTCAGGAGTGTGAAGTGCTCCGTGGCGCGTTGGCCGCGGCAAGGCTGGAGCTGGTCGAAGCGGCGAACACCACCACAAAGAACGAAGCGGAATTTGGCGACCTCACGAACATGCTTGCCGCCGCAAATGTCGAGGCCGACAGGCGCTCCCGAGAGAACAAACAGCTGCGTGAAAAGAATGTGAGCCTGTCTATTGACCTGGAAAAGGCCATGAAGCGGGAGGAAGAGGCACGGCATAGGCTGGATGCCTTCTCCACGATCCATGCCAACGAAGCTGCGCGAAATTCCGAAATGCTGAGTGCGCTCGGCAAGAGCGAAAAAGAGGCAATCAAATTGCACACCTCACTCGAGGTTGCGCAGGCGAAGCTATGGGAGGTGACCGAAGCAGCCAGGATTATGCAGGCGGACATGGATGGCGAGCTTAAACGCTGCCAGGCTGAGAACCGAGGATTGCGCTCAGAAATTCAAAGTCTCCAATCGCGCTTCGAACTCGCCTCAAACGCAAACAACGAGGCCGCGGCCGAGATCGCCAGGCTCCAGCTACAATGGAGCGACGCCCTGGCCGAAAAACAGGTGACCGACGAAAGGTTGGCCGCACTCACCGAGGAGGCCGAAACCAACAAGGTGAACCTTTCCAAGATCGCCGCAGATTTTGCACAGCTGTCCATGCAGCAGGCGTCCGATCAGATTGAATTGGATGTCAGACGGCAGGAATGCGAGGACTTGCGGGTCGAAATTGCGTCAGTCAATGCTCGGGTCAGGGAATTGCTGCCCTACAAGAGGTCGCATGGAAGCGCGAACGCCTTGCCGCATACATCTGACGTGGCAAATGTAGCGGTGACTGCAGACCGAACGGTGCATGCCGCACGCCGTGGCCGCCGCAGGGCCCTCGCCGCGTCGTAGGAGCAAAGAACCTCTCCTCGTGAGGCAATTGCCCATGTCGATGATCGTGGAACGGTATGCGCTGTTTGTTGCGCAAAAGATGACAGGACACTAACGCTGTTGTCGGGCAGGACTTGGTGAGGCGGCCAGGAAAATCCTGTTGGGGCATCCTTGTAGCCGGGACAATGTCCCAGACGAGCCTCGCGCGTCGGCCGCAGGCGTCACCCCTGTCGGCATCACGTTGCCTACCCCAATATGTCAGCAAGCACGCCTGCCGTGTTCCCGCGGTCGACCGCTCACAGCCGCCATGTCATTCCCGGAAAGCCCTCGACATCTGGTCGGTAAGCGGCTTCAGCAGATAAGACCAGACGCTGTGTTCGTCCGTACTTATGTGAACCTCCGCTGGCATACCGGGTTTGAGCACTTTGGCATCGGTCAGACAGGTGGACTTGTCTTCGACATTGATGCGCGCCGAGAAATAAGAAAGCTGGCGCTGTTGATCTTTTATCAGGTCCGCCGAGATGCGCTTGACAGACCCTTGGCAGGCAGGCGTAGTGCCGGCGTCGAAAGCCGGAAACCGGATCGAGACCCGCTGACCTGGACGAACGTCATCTATGCGCGACGGCGCAATCAGCGCGTCGACGACAAGGTTGCCGGTGTCAGGGACAATCATCATGAGAACCTCGCCCGCGGCAATCACGCCGCCGATCGTGTGAATGGAAGATTCCTGTACGGTTCCCGATTGCGGCGCGCGGATGGTGGTTTTGGCCAGTTCGTCCTGTGCCACAACCTTGCGCTCGCTGAGTTCGGTTTGCTTGGCTTCCGTTTCACGAAGTTCGCTCGTTACGTCACTACGCCTTTGTTCATCGAGCTGAAGAATCTGCAATTCGGTCTCGCTGATCCGGGCCTGCGCCTCGGCAACTGCCGCCGCGAGGCGCCCTGATTCTCCGTGCGCCCGGGTGGCATCCAGTCTGATGTTGCTAAGTCGCTCTTTGGACACCAGTTTCTTTGTAAAAAGCGCCTGTACATCGACAAGATCGCCATCCAGCAGGACCACGGATTGTTCTTCCGCGGTCCGTTGCGCCTTGAGGCCCTCAACTTGGCGTTCGAGTTGCTTTGAGCGGCTTTGCAATTGTGCCTTCTGCCCGTTGAGGGCCGTAGCGCGGCTGTCGAACAGCGTGCGCTCGCCGTTCACCAGCGCAGCCAGCTCCGGCTCGCCCATTCGCGCTTGAAGGCTGAACGGAAGCTGCATCTCCGACAGGCCTTGCCGCTCTGCCTCCAGCCGCACAAGCCGAACCGTTGCCCGATCAAGATCCTTGCTAATTATCTGCAGATTGGCTCGTGTCAGTGTGTCGTCCAACCGTGCCATCACATCGCCGGCCCGTACATGATCCCCGTCTTGCGCGAAGATGCCACCTATCGTGCCGCCCGTCAGATGCTGCACCTTCTTTATGTTGCTCTCGACCACCACGGTCGCCGGCGCAATTACCGCGCCAGCAATCTTGGTCAGACCGAGCCAGAGCCCGCCGCCGGCAAGCAACATAACCGTGACCGCCGCACCCAGGATCAGGTTGGCCCCGATTCCATCGCGCGTGCCCGAAATCGCGTTGCGCCGGCTCCCATTGCCGATCGGGGCCGATGGAGCCATCGTCGCCTCAGACAAAAAAATATTCCTCATGCGTGACCGCTCACCCCTTTGTGCATCGCGACGGCCGCTGCCGGGCGTTCAACCGGCGCAGCAAAGGGGCGGATGACGTTGGCCAGGACCTCCTCGCGTGAGCCGAAGGCGTGAAGCATCCCATTGGACATTACGAGTACCCTGTCGATGTTGGTAAGGGCAGAAGGACGGTGCGCAACTACGATGACGATGCCTCCACGTCTGCGCACTGCCAGGATCGCGCCGGCCAAGGCGGTATCGCCATCGACGTCCAGATTTGAATTCGGCTCGTCCAGAACGACAAGAAACGGATCGCCGTAAAGTGCCCTTGCAAGCCCTACGAGTTGCCGCTGTCCAGCCGACAAGGCTGTTCCTCCCTCGCCCATGCGTGTTTGAAAACCGTTCGGCAATCGCATTATCATTTTGTCGACGCCCGCTGCCTTGGCAGCTGCCAGCACGCCCTTGGCGTCGCCCTTCCCGCCAAATCGCGAAATGTTATCGGCAACCGTTCCATCAAACAGTTCGACGTCCTGGGGCAGGTAGCCAATATGTGCGCCAAGACGTTCTTGGTCCCATTGGTCAAGCGAGGCGTCGTCCAGCCTCACCGTGCCGCGAAGTGGCTGCCAGACGCCCACCAGCGCGCGCACAAGCGTGCTTTTGCCAGAGCCGCTCGGGCCGACAACGGCCATTCCCGTCCCTGCAGCCAGGCGGAAGTTGACATTGGCTACCGTCGGTTTTTGCTGGCCCGGTGGCGCTATGGTCAGGTCCTCGACCGCAAGCTCCGCTTGGGGGCGCGGAAGTTCCATATGTTCGTCCCGGTCAGGAAAAGCGGCCAGCGCCGTTGCCAGTTGCGAATAGCTTTGCCGGAACGCGGCGAAGCCTCGCCAGTTCGCGATAGCGGCGTCAACAGGAGCCAATGAGCGACCCAGCAAGATGGAGGATGCGATGATCACACCTGGCGAGGCTTCGCCTCCTATCACCAGGTAGGCACCCAGTCCAAGAACGCAGGACTGCAAGGCCAAACGCAGTGCCCTAGAGAGTGCCCCGGTGGCGCCGACGACGTCGGAAAGCCTCTCTTGGTGCCGCAGATATGCGTTATTGATCTCGCCCCAGCGGTGGGCAAGCCGTGCGGAAAGGCCCATCGCGCGTACGACTTCCGCGTTGCGGCGTCCGGATTCGGCGAGATTGCGTTGCGACACCAGCGTCTCGGACGCGCGTGTCACCGATGTGCGGCCAAGAACTTCCGCCATGACCGTGAGCAGCACGACAATGATCGCACCGCTTGTGGACAACAGACCGAGCGCAGGATGCAGGAAATAGATGATCAGCAGGTAAAATGGAATCCACGGAGCGTCGAATATAACAGTCGGCCCCATTCCGGAAAGGAAGCCGCGTAACTGATCGAGATCACGGAGGGGCTGTATCCGGTTCGCATCCTGCCCGCCGATGAGCGGCAAGGACAGCGAGAGGCCGAACACCCTCTGCTTCAAATTCCTATGGACACGATTGCCCACTCGAACCAGCAGGCGCAGCCGCACGAAATCCAGCAGCCCGTAGACAGCGTAAAGACCCAGCATTCCGATGGTGAACCCGACAAGCGTCGGAACGCTCTGCGAAGGTAAAACGCGATCGTAAATTTGCAGCATATAGACCGAGCCGGTCAGGGCGAGAAGGTTTATGACTGCCGAGAAGATGCCGACGCCTACCAGGCCAGGCACGGTCCCAAGCATTGCGCCTCGCAGATCCGACGAACTCCTTCCACCAGGGTTCATAGGCTTCGACCTCCCGTGAGAGATCGTTGCGCAAGCTCACTGGCCCCACTGGGCACCGACAATCTCTTGCTGTTCAGGAGCGTATCCCCTTAGCCTTCTAATATTACGCCCCACTAACATGCTTGGACTTTAGTCAAAATGTAGCAAAATCGTGGCGCTGCCCTCAGAAACCCGGAACCCACATGTCAAATCGGGGGAAAACTGCCGTTCCATGGTATTTGGGCGGGGCTTCATGCCGGGCGGAGCGGCCCAAGAAAACCACCCCATGCCCTTTTTTCGGGACATTTTCGCGCTTTAGCGCTTCCTCGCAACAACCAGGAAGTGTTGCGCCAGCTGGCCAGGAACGCAAAGCCTTCTGCAGGCCTTCTCGACAGGCTGCATCATCATTTCACAGAACCCTGGCAACAGGTTTCCCGGCCGAGGCAGGTAACCGTACGGTATCGTCTGCTCGACGGTGAATCCCGAGGCAGTCAGGAGGGCCTTGAACCTCGCCGCGCTCAGCGTGTGGCGAATTGTGCGTCCAGACACTCGATTGAGCAGCCGGCACGCCAGGCCGACGGGCGACGTCGCATTCATGTGAACGTTGCACACAAGCCGCCCGCCATCTTTCAGGTGCTCATTGATCGCTTTCAGTGCATGCCATTTCAGTTCATCCTCTGCGTTCAGGAAAAAACGAAATGCGGTTACCACATCGAACGTCATACCCAAATTCTCCCTTGTCAGGTCGACGTGACGCAAACTCACATTGGGCGGTACTTGAGCGCTGTCGAGCATAGTTCTGGAAACGTCGGCGCCAACCACCTCGCTGAAGAGGCCGGCGGCTACCTCGGCGATGCGACCTGTTCCGCATGCGAAATCGAGGCAGTTTCGGCTCGCTCCGCTCAAGGGGCGAAGAACGTCGAGGATCAGGGGCTTTTCGATGTTCTCCCAAAGCGCGCCATAATAGCCGGAACTGTGCGTTTTGTTGTAATGTAGGCCGTAGCCGGGCGCGCAATGGCTGGTCCTATAGCCGTCCGACACCCAGCCGCCCTGCGCATTGCTCTCCTTGCTGGACGTAAATTCCTGCCAATTTCCGGACTCACCGGCGCGCGACCTGGACCGCACAATTCGCGCTGACGGCATATGGGAAGCATAACTTGCAGACTGCGTCATCTGATCCGCGTTCGTTGAGGGTGTCAGGGTCGCTCCCTGGTTGAAAATGCGCCTCACCTTGGATCTCCGTTCAGTTGGGTTCGCCCCCCCGATAGAACAGTAAGCTCCGCACGGACTGCGCTGACGCCCTATTGGACTGCCACACTTTGCAGTTCACTGCTGAATCTGGCTTCGAGAGTATCCCCCGGCAGCACAATCGCATCTTCGTCAACCAACAGCTTGCGCCATTCATTGCCGATCTTGCGCACGATGGTCACCTGGGCCCGTACCGTTTCGCCGGCAATCGGCAATGGCTGTGTGGATGCTCCGGTCGGCTGCAGCTTCTCGCTGGCGGCATGGAGCCTGGCGGTGACATCCGCTAGCCGAGCGTTGGTGTCCTTCAGATCCGTCAGCAAGCCAATCCTTCTTTGATTGTCGTTGCGTTCGTGCTGTCTGACAAAGTCCTCCTGCTGGCGTCGCGCCCTCATCAGCTCGACCGAGGTTTGGAGCGCGCCGCTTGAAGACAGAAGCAACGCGCGCCTGACATCCGCGAGCCGGGTGTTGGTCAGATTGCCTGCATCGAATGCCTTCGTCACTCGCGCCAAATCTTGCTCATCCGCCTTCACGCTCTCGCCCTCGACTCGTTCGCGTTTCTGCAAAACGCCAATTTGCTCGGCAGCGTCCGTCCGGCCCTTCTCCAGAAAATCCTGCTCTTGCCGGAAATCACTCAGCGCAACCTTTAGCGCCTCTGCTTCAGCCTGAGCCATCGCGGCTACAACGCTCGGCGAAAGAGGTGATCCCTGTGGTGTCTTCTTGTCGAAATCCGCCTGGCCCTGAAGCTCGGCGCGAATGCGGGCAGCGTGAAGGTATTCTTTCGTGTAATCTCCCCAGAGCATTTCGTAATCGCGCTTGAGATCGACCGGATCAGGCCCGGCCTGGCCCGCCCGTGATCGCAAAAAACTGAAGCCGCCGGAAACCGCCAGCGCCTGCCGTACAGTCATGAGCGGACGGTAGGCCTGTTGTCCTGGGGTGAGCACATCGCCCGTTACATAGATCGGGCGATAGTCCGCTATGATTGCTGTGACATCGTCGGGCTCGACAGTAACTGTCTGCTCCCGCCCGTCAGTCAGACGCACGTGAAAAATCTTGCTTGGCAAGAGCTCTTGCATTCGCCTTTGCAATTGAGACGCCGTCAGGCCTGCGACCATGATCATCCCCGCCTCCGGAAGGGCGATATTGCCATCCATCTGGACTATGGCGCGCTGCGTCCGATCAGGGATAGGCGCTATTCCTATCTCGACCGTATCGCCAGGTGAGAGTTGATAGGGCTCGACCTCGCCTGCGCAAGCCATCGAGGTTAGCGACATCATCACGACTGCGCCAAGAACGTATCGTCTACTGAAGATCATTTGCGACAATCTCCTTCCGGTCGAACACCGGCTTCAAAGGCCATTCAACACGAGTAACGAAATCGTATACCGGGCCACCGGGCACGCCCCAGTTGCTGGACCAGACCACCTGGGTGCCGTCTGGAGACGGAGAGGCATGCGTCTCGCTCCAGTAGTCGAAGGGCGCGTTGTGCGTGTCTGCGACACGGCGGACCTCTCCACTGCCGTCTAGACGCAGAGCAATGACTTGCTGAGCGTAAGGCGCCCAATCCGGGTGCTGCGATAGTTCGGCTGGCGTGCCGCCATAACTCAGAAACACCCAGCCGGGCCTGCCGAGCGACCTGAGTGACGCATGCATGGCCTCGCCATATTTCATCAGCGAGGTAGCCTTGCCATCAGCCAAGCGGCGCTTGATCACCTGATATTTGTCAGGATCCGATTTGCTGATCCCGACATAGATTTCGCTTCCGTCGGAATCGACCGTCATGTCGCCATGGCCCGGTCGATGGTGCTCCATCCACTTCTGGCGCAATATGCCGTCGATGGAGAAGACGAAACTCGCTTCGATTCCGTCCGGTAATTGCTGGGAACACACTATGTTGATTCCGAGTGGTGAGATCGAGCAGGAGCCGGTCGTTCCCGGGAATTCGGCAAGATCGATATCCGGGAATTTCCGCCGTTGCTTGAGATCGTAGCCAAAAACCACCGCTCGGCCGTCATTGTTCGTTGCACGCACCGCAATCCGGCTGCCGTCGCGGCTCGGATTGCCTTTGTTGGGTCCAAATTTGAGGTTGGAGTACGCTCCGGAGGCGAACACGACGTCCTCATGATCGGTACGTGGGGCCCATGTCGCAATCTGCCGGCCCCCGACGCAGATCATCAACTCGGGATCAGTGGGATGCCATTCGCATTCGGTCGCGCGGTTGCGGTGGAACAAAGGCAAGTAGGTTTGTCCGTCGAGAAAGCACAGGCCACCGCAGCCATTGGCGATCAGGAGCAGGCTCTGGTCGGCATTCCAAGCCTGTGCGCTTGAGTAACGGTGGGTGCAGTACTTCTTCCCGCATACACCCGCCCGGCCGAGAACGCCCGGTCTGGTGATCCGTGCGAAAACCATCCCAGACCAAGGATCCCTTGTTTGGCGCACATAGCCCGGCAGGTTGTTCACGACCGCTGTGGCCGCCACCTCCGCTGCCTTGCTTTGACGGCCGCCGGCAACGTAGATGTTGGGAGATATGGCACCGGCAGCCAGCAACAGCGCCAACGCATGACGGCCGCCCAGGGTCATGTCATGTAACCCACTTCGCGCCGTACCCGGCCTTCACTAAGGCGCTCGCGCCACCACGTGATTGTTCGCTCCAGCCCATCGCGCAGGCTGGTCTGTGTCCGCCATCCAGTCTCACGTTCAAAGCGCGAGGAGTCGGCGAGCAAGGCGCGAACTTCGGAATTTTGCGGCCTCAGGCGGCTTTCATCACGACGGACCGGCTTTTTGCAATCGGTCAACTCAAGAACAATGGCCAATACGTCCGAGACGGTCGCAGCGCGTTGGCTGCCAGCGTTGTAGGCGTGGCCGAACTCGAGCTGGGCGAGACCTGCGGTCAGGAACGCTGTCGCGGTGTCTTCGACATAAGTCAGGTCGCGGATCGGGCTGGTATCCCCTACCATGATTGCAGGACATTTCGGGTCGAGGACCTGCCGGATAATGGTCGGCACGATGGCGCGTTCACTCTGGCGCGGGCCATACGTGTTGAAGGGTCGCATGATGACCACAGGGACATCGAACGACCTGGCGTAAGACTCCGCCATCATGTCGGCGCCGATTTTGGATGCCGAATATGGTGACTGTCCCTGCAGGGGGTGTGTTTCGCCGATCGGCATGGTTTGGGCAGTTCCGTAGACCTCGCTCGTGGAGGTATGGATCACCCGCTCCGTCTCCCATAGGCGCGCCGCTTCGAGGACGTTCACCGTGCCTAGGATGTTGGTTTCCACATAGGACTGGGCAGCGGCGTAGGAATATGGAATCGCAATAAGCGCCGCCAGATGAAAAACCGCGACTTGGCCGCGCATGATCCGGTTAAGGAACGCACTGTCGCGGACGTCACCACGGACGAGCCTCAACTGGCTGCGGATGGTGTCCGGCAGATCGTCTAGCCATCCATGGCTGTCGAAGGAATTGTAAAGGGCAAGGGCTGTGACATCTGCCCCGTTGCGAACAAGCGCCTCCGTGACATGCGAACCGATGAATCCGTCCGCGCCGGTCACCAGGACTTTCTTTCCATTGTAGCTCATCACTGCGCATTCCCTTGGCTGTTTGGAACGCTTCCCTTGGATATTCAAACGTCGATCGGCGGTACCGGAACCCAACCGACCACTGCCAGCACTCCCCGCACCATCCACGCGAGGTCGGAGACGATGGTGCGTCGCGGATAATATGAGAGGTCCAGTGTTGCCTTGGCGGGGAACATGACCTCCCGGTAGAACACGATCGGATCTACGGATTGGGGGAAGTAATGCGCTTCGTGCCGAAAAACGACCTGGGCTGGTCCCAGCAGGCCCGGCTTGTATTGCAGCACGGCCCTAAGCTCGCCCCGGAAACAATCGGCGAAAGCCAGGCTCTCGGGCCGTGGGCCGACGATCGCCATTTCGCCTTTGAGGACATTCCACAGCTGCGGTAGTTCGTCCAGCTTCGTCGCTGCGAGAAAGCGGCCAACGGTGGTCATGCGTGTATCGCCCACGACCGTCAGCGCAAGGCCTTGAGAGCCGCAGTTCACACCGAATTTGCGAAATTTGTACATGCGGAAGGTTCGGCCGCCGGCCCCGATGCGGGTCTGAGCGAACAAGATCGAGCCACCGCCCTCGAGCAGAAGCGCTCCGGCGATCAGCAGCATCAATGGCGCCAATGCGACGGTAGCGATGCCCGCCACCGCAAGATCGATTGCGCGTCTCGCAAAGCCGTGATCAGGATTTGGAACGAACATCCGGTGAAAGGCAGGGTCTAACGCATTCATGCAGCAGTTCCTCTTTGGGCGCCTGCTTTGAGCGCGCCTGTTTTGAGCGCGGCTGCCAGGGCAGCCACGACTGATTCGGCGGCGGCGGAAGTGATCTGGGGGTGCAGCGGAATTGTGAGCTCTCGCTCAGCGAAATCCTCTGTTCGGGGCAAACTCACGCCGGGAAAGCGCTCGCGGTAGAACGTCATTTGGTGCACCGGCGGGTAGTGGATGGTGGTCTGTATGCCCTGTGTCCGCAGCTCGTCGATGACATCCTGCCGGCTCGCGTAGCGCGGCAGGACGATCGGCATGATGTGGTAAGCCGACGTCCGGGGTTCGCTAAATGGAATGACAATGGCTGGGCAACGGTCCGCGATCAGGCGTCGGTACAAGACAGCTATGATACGCCTGATTTCGTTCCACTCTTGCAGGTTCTGCAACTGAACCAGCCCTATTGCCGCTCGCATCTCGTCCATTCGGTAGTTGAACCCGAGCATCGTGACATCATATTGCGGCGTACGACTGTTCAGCCGCTGATGCGTCCCCGTTGTCATTCCGTGCCCGCGGGCCAGGCGAACCCTGTCGAGCAGATCGGGGTCACGTGCAATCACGGCGCCCCCTTCGGCCGTTGTCATGTTCTTGTTGCCATAGAAGCTGAACGCGGCCGCGGCGCCGAAGGTCCCGACTTCCCTAAGCCCGGGCGCGTGCGCAGCGTCCTCGATGATATGCAGCCCGCGAAGCCGGGCGAACCGCTGCCATTGTTCCCGATCGGGGAGATACCCGGCGAAGTGAACGAGAATGACCGCTTTCGTGCGCGTCGTGCACCGCGCTTCGGCTTCCGCAACCGAGATCAACGGCACGTCGACGGACTCGATATCGACGAAGACCGGCGTCGCCCCTACATACAGCACCGCATTCGCCGTCGCCACGAACGTCAGCGAAGGAACCAGTACTTCGTCGCCAGGGCCGATGCCCAAAGCATGGAGGAGAAGATGGAGCGCTGCGGTGCAGGAACCAACCGCAACGCAATCTCGCGCGCCATGCATGCTGGCAAAGGCCTGTTCGAACTCTCGTACCCTGTCCCCCATCGTAAGCCAGCCGCTATCAATCACCTGCGACAGGGCTGCCTTCTCTGGCACGCCTAGGATCGGGGCGCTCACCAAGAGCATCTTGACCTCCTGAAAGCCTTGTTAGTGGCTAGACCTCTGCATCAGACTTTCATGCGGCTGCGGCGGCAGCCGCGACCTCGATTGAGGACGACTGATCTTCCCAGGCAATTGCCTGTGCATTCTGGAAGTCATCGACACGACCGATGTCGAGCCAAAGACCGTCATGCTTGTAAACATGCACGGTCGTGCCGCCCTGCATCATCTGCAGCATCAGGTCATCGAACCCAAATGGGATCCCGGACGGAATGAACCGCAGGACATCTGGGTTCATGCAGTAAATCCCCATGCTGACGAGATGGGAAAGCGTCGGCTTTTCCCGGAAGAGCTGGACGGTATTGTCGATCTCGTCGATGACCCCGAAGTCCATCTTGATATGACGGCACGCCGTGGCAATCGTAACGGGATCCCTATGCAAGCGGTGCGCGGTTACAAACCGGCTCAGGCTTAGATCTGTGAGGACATCGCCGTTCAGAACGACAAATGTTTCGTTCAGTTCATCCCTAATCAGAGAGAGAGGTCCGACGGTGCCGAGTGGCTCCATTTCCTGGGTATATTTGATCTTCAAGTTCCATTGCGATCCGTCGCCGCAGACGCTACGGATCAAATGCCCTAGATACCCTGTCGTAATATACACGTCTTCAATGCCGTTGCGCCGCAGCCACTTCAAAAGCAACTCAAGAACAGGCCGGGCCCCTATCGGCATTAATGGTTTCGGCAGGACCGATGTAAACGGTCGAAGGCGCGTACCCATCCCACCACATTGAATCACCGCTTTCATTCGATCCTCCTGATCTGCAGTTGGCTTTGTTCGGGATCGGTGTTCCATTGTCCGGCCAGGGCATACCCTCAAATCCGGCCAAACCTCGGCGGCAATCCGAACATCATATGTGAAAAGGTATGTGACAGCCGGGGCGGCTGTCGTCGTGCATTCGAATGGTAGGGATTCAAAACGTTCAAGGTATTAGATGGCCACGAGATCAACAGCCGATAGAAGCGCGATTGGGCACTGATCATGACGGCGATAAAACGAAAGCAGTTGCTTTCAAAAAAGCTGCGATCCGCCCGGGCCGGGCCGGCCTACAGGTCCAGCGACAGCGGGTGGCGACATAACAGAAATGGTCCTGAACAGCTGGCTTTGGACCCACAAATGGGGAACCGGCATCGTTTTGCGGACAGGCACCGCACGCCCGGGTTAAAAATCTATGGATGAGCTTCGCAATTTAGTATTATATTAGACGTTCTGGATGTGCGTGGATGGGACGCTGCGGACATCACTGTGATGCGTTGACCAGTGGATGGCCGCCATTTTAGGACCACCACGGATTGTCGATCATAGGCGAATGGGAGGTTCCAGCGGGTTTTCTCGTCGGGAACCGAGTAACGCGTTGGGGTAGTTGCATGGCTCGGATCGTCATTGCCGACGATCACGGCTTATATCGGCGTGGTCTCCGGCTGGCACTCATGGCTGGAATTCCAAGCGCCGAAATATTCGAAGCTTCGTGTTTCGATGCCGCGGTCAATCTTCTAGAGGAGCAGGCGTCCATCGATCTTGCGATCCTCGATCTGAACATGCCTGGGCTGTTCCATCAGGAAGTGCTCAGCGACTTTATGGCTGCCTATCCTGACACTCGCTTTGCGATCGTTTCCGGGGATGATTCCCGCTCGGAGATACTGACCGCGCTTTCGATCGGACTTCACGGGTATATCGTCAAATCGCAGAGCGACGAAGAAGTCGTGCTGGCTGTAAACGAAATCCTCGCTGGCCGGATCTATGTGCCATCTCTCCTATCTCGAACGTCTGCCGACCAGAGATCGCATGCCCCCCCACCTCCGGTACAAAATGCCAGCCGCCGGCACGAGGGCTCGGGCGACGTCGCTAGGCTGACATCTAGACAGAAGGACGTCCTCAAGCTGATGGCAGAGGGGTACTCGAATAAGGAGATTGCCCGCAATCTGGACATTGCCGAGGCGACAACGAAAATCCATGCCGCGGCCGTGCTGCGTGAGCTTGGGGTTAGAAACCGTACCGAAGCAGCTGTGTTGCTCCAAAGCTGGCTGACGAGACAGGCGAGTTGACGTATGCCCCTCGAACCGGCCCGAGTTTGCTTGCAGGAAATCGCAGCAAAGGGCCCACACCATCCGTTAATTGGCCAATTCGGCTTCGACTTGGAGGGGCTCTATTGCAATCCAAATTCCTCAATTTCTTTGCGCGATACACGCAGCGAATATCGAAGGCCATCTTCGGTTATTTCCATATTCGGGGAATGACCGACAAGCGGCGTGCTGTCCACACCGATTATCAGTGACCCGAACCCGCGGCGTACGACTTTTGAACTCTTCCGTCGGCCCGATTCCACCCAATCGAACACGAGGTCGTCACCTTCGTCCTCGGATGCAAATCGCCACTTAACTTCGACCCTGCCATTCGGGTCACCCAGCGCACCATGTTTCACCGAGTTTGTCGTCAACTCGTGAAGGATCATCGCCAAGCCCTCGGCGGCGCCGCTTGGCACAGTGAGGGAAGGTCCACTGATCGTTATGTCGCGTGTCTCCTTGAAGGGCTGCAATTCCCGGTCCACGAGCTCATGGAGCATCCCTGACAGGTTGGCGTGACGAGAAAGGATGCGATGGGTCGCCTCCAGCGTTCGAATCCAATCGATCAACATCTCCTTGTATTTGGCAACGTCATTGTCGGGAATATCGATCATGTTGACCAGAGCTCTGATCACTGGAAACACATTGCTAAACCGATGGCGCTCTTCGCGCATTATGCGCTCGCGTCTCTTTACGGCGGCGCGAAGCAAAGTTGTTTGTCGACGTTCGGTCAGATCCGCCGCCACCCCGATGCGCATTTTGCGGTCGCCGTGCTCTTCCTGCCGTCCACGCAAAGCAATCCAGCGTGTGTGACCATCCACTTGCCGGACACGGATCTCGACGTCATAGTTCAATGCCGATGAAGGCTTTGCCGAGGCGGACAGCTTCGGCCAGTCGACGGGATGGATTACAGCCGAGAGTTCTTCCAAGCGGCGGACTGGGGCCGGAGGCAGACCAAGAATGTCCCAGAACTTGCTCGAGCCGGCGACTGTCCCATCGTCAATGTCTATTTGCCATGTTCCCAGGCGCCCGGCAGACACGGCGAGATCAAGCCATTCCTTCTGAGCCCGAAGGGCCTCGCGTGCCGCTTGTCGCTCGGAAATATCGTCAACCACCACGAATACGCTCTCATTTGGCGCCTCGTCCGGCCGCGACGAAGACAGGGCCAGGTGAGCCCAGAATGCCGTGCCATCCTTGCGCAAAACGCGGATATCCGTCGCAGACGCGGTCCCATTGCCCAAATCTTCCAAAAGTTTCCGCACAGTACCTCGATCGTCGGGGACAATGAGTTCCTGCAACTCGAGTTGGGCAAGTTCCTTGTGCGCGTAGCCGGTCATCTCCAAAAGCCGTCTGTTCGACTGCAGCAGTTCGCCATGGCGATTGGTATTAGCAAAGCCCAAGGCGGCAGCGTCGATGGCAGCGAGCCTCGCTTCTGCCACCCTGAGCGCACCGTGCAGATCTTGTCGCAGGCGGTGGAACACAGCTGCGATCAGGCTACCCGAACCCAGGAGGAAGACGGCCCCGGTCCAGTCTCCACCAGTGAGGTGACCGTCCAGCAGGTGTCGCATCCACAAGCCGGCGACCGCCATCAGAAGCGTTGCTGCGATGGCAACAAAACGGCCCTCAAGATACACGATGACAACGGTTATGGGGATAAACGCAACAAGCGGCAACGGCTGGCCGCCATATACCGTACTTATCGCCTCGAATGCTATCGATGCTGCAAACACCAACAGCGAAGCTAGATGAGCCAACGTAGTGCTCGACACATTCGATTTGAGCCAGCGCAGGTCCGCACCCATGCGCAAAGACTACAACTTTCGGTCTAGTCCGTCGAGACTAGGCCGAAGGGGTGGCACCTAATCCCAATGCCCGATTGCCATGACTTTGCCGGCGAATAAAATCATGTGTCAGGAGCGCTCTTCAGAAAGGTATATCCAAGAGACGCTGCGGAAAAACCATTCGCAGATTTCTCGCAGTATGTGGAAATTCAAGTTGAAGCAGCAACTTCAACCGATTTGATTTGCGTCAGTAGCAATGGGTTGGGTGGAAGCGATGACACTGATTGAAACGCGAAACGATACGCTCGCAGGCAGGCAATACATTGTATTGAACGATACCCGCCACGAACGGCCGATAAGCCTTGTGGACCGACCGGACGCAAGGGTCGGCGGATCTCGACGACGCAGCCTGGAATCCATCACCGGCATGCTTGATCGTATGGGTTGCGGCTATCTCGTCCTGGACCGAGACAAGAAAGTAATAGAATGGAACGCTGCCGCTCGGGACACCCTCGCACGCCAGGGCGAAGCAACTGATACAGCCGTCGAGCTTGCCGCCGGGTTGAGGCGGCTGGTCGCGAATGTTCCGGTCCACCTCCAGCCGGGCTCACTCTCATGGGTAGTGATCCACAGCAGAGGCGACAGGCCGGTGACCATGAACGAGACGGGCGTCGTTACACCGGACGGGACAACCGTGGTCGCATTGCTGGACCGGGATAACAAATCGGCGGCCAACCCTCGCACGTTGCAAAGGATGTTCGGTTTGACCAGCGCGGAAACGCAGTTGGCGCTACGCCTCGCCCATGGCGACGCGCCCCTGGAGATCGCCCGCAGTTGGCATCTCAGTCGCACGACTATCCGCTCTCAGCTTGCCTCACTGTTCGCCAAGACCGACACGAGGCGTCAGGCGGAACTAGTGGCTCTTTTGGGGCGCATTTCGGTTTTGCCATGAGAAATCGACTGCTGTCTGCATCCGCTTTGATTCGGACAGCGGCGGCCCGCATTGAGCGCGCTGTCGCGTAGATCACAAGGCCGGCGGCGCCATTTCCGATCGTTCAAGGCGCTGCCGAGATAGCGCAGAACGCGGAACCTGGAAACGGGAGTGACTTGCCATGGCCGAAGCAGATTCGAAGGTCAACAAGCTGGCGGATATCGTTCACGCGCTGCAGGATGGTGCTGCGTCGAACCTTACGCACACGGGGCCGATCATCGTCACGGGCGCCGCTGGGTTCATCGGATTTCATGTTGCGTCACGCCTTTTGCGGCTCGGCGCCGAGGTCATCGGCGTCGACAACTTCACGCCTTACTACGACCTGAAGCTGAAGGAGGCGCGATTTACACGGCTCTGCGCCGAGCCGAGGTTCACGCCGATGCGCTTCGACCTGGCGGACCGGTCGCTGGTGAAAGCGCTGTTCTGCGAATTCCAGCCATCGCTCTTCGTGCATCTGGCCGCCCAGGCCGGGGTGCGTCATTCGCTCGTCGACCCGCATGCCTATGTGGAGTCAAACATTGTCGCATTTCTCAACGTTCTGGAGGGCTGCCGACACGCCGGCGTCAGCCATCTCGTTTATGCCTCGTCGAGCTCCGTATATGGCGCCAATCGACGCATACCCTTCTCCGAACATCATGGTGCCAATCATCCGGTGAGCTTCTACGCCGCCACCAAGGCCGCCAACGAATGCATGGCGCATTCCTACAGCCATCTGTTCGGCTTGCCCGTAACCGGACTGCGCTTCTTCACCGTCTATGGTCCCTGGGGCAGGCCCGACATGGCTGTCTATACTTTCACCCATGCCATCGCCGAGGGCCGAACGATCGAAATCGCCAATGCCGGGCGCGTATGGCGGGATTTCACCTATATCGACGACATCGTAGAGGGGGTTGTTCGCGTGCTCGCCAAACCACCGTGTCAGGATCCCGATTGGGACGGTCGCGCTGCCGATCCTGCCACCAGCTCGGCGCCGTATCGGCTCTACAATATCGGCAATGATCGGCCTGAAGAAATCAACCATCTGATCGCGCTCATCGAGACGGCCCTTGGCCGCCGCGCCCTTCGCGTCAACGTACCTTTACCACCAGGTGACGTCCTGGAAACCCGCGCCGATGTCAGGGACCTCCGCCGCGCCGTTGGCTTCGCACCGGCGACAACACTGGAGGACGGCGTGCAACGTTTCGTGGAATGGTATCGGGAATTCCATGCATGCCCCGTCGGACAGGTGCGACCAGCCGGCCTTACGGCAACGGCATAGTGAGCACAACAGCGGCATTTCCTTGGTGTGGCAGGGTCGCGGCTCGCCTTCAATCTGTCTTGGGATACGCCGGCAATGGAAGGGACCCAAGCTGCCGCCCTGTGCTGTGCCCGACCCCCAAAAGGCGCCGCGCATAGCGGGTGAGCGGCTTCTCGAACAGACGGTGGGTGATAAATGCCACGCCCAGGGTTATCGCCAAGGCCGAACCGATGAAAGCCCACGGGCCGAGTACAAAGATCAAGCCTGTACGCCAGAAAATTATGCGCATGGCGCGGATCACGAATGGATGCATGAGGTAAAGAGCGTATGACGCATCGCCAACGCCAGCGGCCCACCTCGCCGCCAGGCTGTCATGCCTCAGTTTACCCGGCTCTGCCAGGGCAGCACTCCAAACAATTAGAGACGCCGGAATGCCATACACGACAGGGCGACCAAGGCCGGCCGAGATATCGGGAAACGCCGCCGCAAGCATCAGGGCACCCAGTCCCGTTGCGGCGACACAGGCCCTGATTGGGCCGGAAGGCCGCAGGCCCGAGGCGCACATGACCCCGATCATCGCGCCGAAAGCGAATTCGAGGATGATCGGATTGGTCCAGAAACCCCAAGGCTCTGGCAAAGGAGCCGCAAGAGCGCCCAAGAGCACCATCCCAACCAGGATCGTGAGCAGGACCGTAACTGCCCACCGCATGGGCAGCACGATCGTCGCCGTGAACAGCACGTAAAACAGCATCTCATAATTGAGCGTCCAACCCAACTCGTAGACCGGCTGAACGACGCCGTCAGGGCGACTGGCCGGAACGAATAAGTAGGATTCGACTACAAACCTGAAATCGACGTAGCTCTGGTTGAGAAGATTTGGGGCGGCCACCGCTACCGCAATGTAGAGCGAGGTGAGCGCCCAATATAGCGGGACAATTCGCGCGATCCGGCGGGAAATGAAGAGACGCGCGCCCCCGGGCTTTGCGAACAGCTGTCGCGACGTATGCACCATGATAAGGCCGGAAATCACGAAGAAAATATCGACTCCAGCGCTCCATGGTATCGGATTCCAGCTCTGAAAGGTGCGGCCGGCCTGTAATTCCAGGGTGGCCGCATCATGCTGGGCGTGTCGCAGCGCGACCGAACTAGCCGCGAGGGCGCGCAGGACCTGGACCTGGGTGAGGGTTTCGCGTTGGCTGCGCTCGACAGGCGTCGATCTCTCCGAGCGACGGCGCACTGCAGGCGCCGAGGCGCTCGCCATTCGGGCTTGTTCCATGGATGCTCCGCAGATTGTGAGCACACCCTGGGGCGCCTCCGAAACTGATGCATCCTTCAAATGACGGACACAGCCCGCGAAGTATCGGCTGCCCGCGCGGGTGTCCGGAACAGAGATACGCCGAAGCGTCTGTGCAGCCCTATGGCCTTTGTGCGATCCGGGCTTCGTGACTTCCTGCCCGAACGACGGCGATCACCGTAGCCAAAACAGTGCTCTCATTTGCTCGCCCTCAAGAACCAATGCCATTGACGGGCATCGACCGCGCTCGGCCTCATCGACAGCAAGGCAAAAACCAAGCCTGGCATGATTTTCAGTCGCTTGCGGATATAGACGGCCATGGCAATGCTCCAGATGCTCAGTGCAAGTGCCACACCCACCGCAGCGCCAAGCAGGCCGTACACCGCAACTCCGGCTGCACAGGCAATTATATTGGCCACAGCACCCGCTACCATCGTCGTTGCCGCAGCCCATTCATTTCCAGTCATGGTCAGGAGATTCTGTTGGGGCCCGCACAGCGCGACAAAGACATATCCCAAAATCAGAACCCGTGCGATCGGCGCTCCCGCGCTATAACCCTCACCGAAATAGCTCAAGAACGGCTCGACGATCACCATCATCGGGACGGCCACCAGGATGGCACCGCCAGCAGAAAGCAGGGTTGCGCGCGCGAACAGCTGTTGTAGGCCTCTGCGATCGCCTCTGACGTAGAGATCGGCTGCTGTTGGCGAAAACATGGTTGCCACGGCGATACGGGACAGGCCTACGAGCATCGCGACATTCAAGGCCAGCGCGAAAATACCCGCTTCAGCAATATGGCTTGTCCAGCCCAAAACCAGGACTCCTGCCCGACTGACGAAAACATCGAGCCCGGTGATGAGCATGAGCGGGGGGACGGCAAGCCACCATTCCCTCGAGGCGTAACTTGGCTTGGCGTGTCCCAGGTCGGGTGGTTCAAACCTCCTCGCGATGATGAACACCAGGGCCGCTGTGAAAGCGGAACTCACAAGCACCGCCAGCGTCACCGAGGGCGCATCCACTGTTCGAAATCCCGACAATGCCAGGAGGGCTACCAACACGAGCAGGAGCCCGTCTCGCATGATGCGCTCCGGCAACAACGCCGAGACAACGCCGCCGAAAGCACGCACAAGCGTGGCTCCGAGAGCATAGGCGGTAACCAAGGGCACAGCCATCATGCCGAGCACGATGCTTGTCTCAAGCCCTCTTTCCGTTGGATCTGAAAGGAACAGGACTGACGCAGCGCCGATCATCCCGAACAAGGTTGCCGCTATCAGCGATCTCTGCAGCGCAAATCTTATCACCCCGCGGGCCAGATCAAGCCTGCCACTGGCCCTATAGGCCGGGAGGAAACGCAACAATGATACATTAAAGCCAAGCGTTGCCAGATAGGCGAGCACTGACGTCCAAGCCTGAACGTAGGAATAGATGCCGTAGTTGTGAGGTCCGATAAGGCGTGCAATTGCCAACTGGGCAAGACTGGTCAAACCAGCGCCACCAATATAGATCAACAAGGCGAAGATGCTTGCCCAAGCGAGCCGCGATCCCATGTCCTTGTTGCGCGGCGGTGTGGTTGCTGAACCAGTTGTTACGTCTGCGCGATGAGATGGCAACTCAATTTGCTTTTCGCCGACCGCCCTATCGAAGCGCGACAATGCAGAAAGTATTTGTCTCTCAATCCGACAAATACTTTTAAAGGTCGATGGACCATCGGTGTATTCGACGGAGATGATTTCCCGGCCAGATGTTGTCAGGAGGTCATGCATCGCTTCAAAAACGGCGAACGAGCGCATGTTCACGTTCAAGTCGGCCTCGAAAATCCGTTCCGCCGGCGGCTCAAGCTCCATCCGCCTACGAAGGCGACTTTCCACGACCGCAGCTGGCACCAAGAGCCTGATGGTGAGATCGGCCGCCGGTGCGAGGCTGAGCGCCTTTTCCAGCGTTCTGGGGTTGGTGCTCCCATTGAACATCGCAAGCGAACCAATCGCTTGAACATATCCTTGATCGAAAATCGTAATTTCGGGCGATTGCTCCGCAGACTTCCAGCAACGCGAAAGGTGCAGGATGTATCGCCAGATTCGCGCGCGCCATATTCGGTTTTTTGGCGGTATCATCCTCACCATTGCAAAGGAATTGGAAATATCATCGGCTCGCCCTGCCGAAAAAAGCAATATTCTGGCTGTTGAAAATATCGCCGATACGATCCGTGATATGAACAGAAAGATTCCGAGATCATATTTGGCGGCCCTGGTGCTTGGCTTGTAGCTGAGGGCGACCTTGGCGTGATAGCCTTTCCCGCGCAGCTGCTGCGCAAGCGCATGTGCGAAGGTTGTTTTGCCGGATCCTGGAGGTCCGAAAAATTCAATGATCATCGTGTAGCTGGCTCGATTTAGGGACGCGATCGCTCCCTGGAGATTCTGTTGAAGATCGCAGACGCATCTTCAAACCCTCTCCAACAGAAGATCGGCGTTGTCTCCGAGCCTGGAGCCGGCTAGCCTCTTCAGGTTCACCCGGGTGAGCACACTCCCTACTGGAACGGTGGCGGATCCGCCGGCCCCTATTGCATCCAGAGCACCACGGGCAATGCTGCGCCTCGTCCTTGCCCAGCGAACGGCAAAAAGCACCGAATCGGCCCAGCGCTTAAGCAGCCTGGTTTCAGGCCCCCCGAGGCCCAGGGGACCGTTCATGATGACCACGTCGTAGGCCGAACGCAGCTCCTCGGTGAACTGGCATTTGTCGACGGTGGACAGAAGCGTCAGGAGATCATCGGAAGGTGCTGGAGCGGCCATGAGGTCGATACCGATTTCCGGCATCCTCGTGATTGCATCCTTCAGCACGCAACGTTCATTCACATAGTCGCCGAAGGAGTTCCGGGCCTTGTCGGTGCTGAATTCACCACGAAACCCGTTCGTGAGCCGTACATCCTTGCGATCGAGATCGAGGAAAAGCACTCTTCCTCCCAGCCGCGTTGCCGCCAGCGCCAGGCTCCATGCCAACTCGGTCTTCGCATCGTCCTGGATGCTGGACGTCACGAGAATGATATGCGGCGGCTGCCCCTTCCCCTGAGTTGGCGCCGCAGTGACGAGCAGCGAAGTCACGGCGCGGCTGAACGGCAAGTTCTGCTGGCTCAGAACCAGATGCCGTAGCTTTCTGGCGTTAAGTCCCGCAACCCTGGGAAGCAGTCCTACGCACGGGACCCCAAGCTCGGCCTCGGCTTCGGCTTCACTGCGCAAGGTTTGGTTGAAACCGTTGCGGACTAGGACAATGACCGCCCCCATGAGACCAAAGACGACCATGCCGGGGGGAATCAGGAAAATTGGCGACAATGTCATGGGGGTCGACGGCGGCCAGGCGGTCGAAAGGACCGCTACGCCTGGGGAAGGAGCGGCGATGCGACGTGTCAAGTCCTGCTGCCGGCTCAGGAGTTCGTTGTAATGCTGCGTCACGATGGCTACCCGAGGCTCAAGGGAACGCAGCCCCGAAAGTTGGCTCGCCGTGTCGGCCACGGCCGCGTCGAGCATCGCTTTGCGACTTTCAAGAGCCGTAGCCTGGGACCGGTAGACATTTGCCTCGGCAGCGATTCGGGCAACGCTTTGCTCCATTTCGCGGGCGATCGCGTTGCGCAGATCGCCGTCGGCGGCGGCACCCGACTGGCGTGTCACCAGGTCCGTCAACACGGGCGACCCGATTTCTTCAGCGATGGCCGTGACCGGGGCGCCCGCCTTGCGCAGGTCCTCAATACGGCGAAGGCGCGCTTCCGACGCGGAAAGACTGGCTTTCGATAGGAATATCTGCCGGCCGAGTTCCGCTGTCTCACTGGCTGCGTTGTTGGCCGCAGTCTGATCGACGGCGCCATGCGTGAGCCGGTATGTCTCCAGCCGATCTGTCGCTTCGACAAGATCCCTTTGTACTTGCGGAAGGCTGGCGACTATCGAATCCAGATTAACCTGATCCGATGCCCGGCTTTTTTGTACCAGATCTTGAATGTAGACCTGGGCAAACGTGTTCGCGACAAGTGCCGCACGCGCCGGACTTGGATCGGTGAAGCCGATGGTGATGACGCGTGATCGCAGCTCTTGTCCGACCCTCATTCCCTTGCGTAGCGCCTTCAGCTCGGGCGCGTCCGCTGCGTCCGGATTTTCCGCCACTGTCTTATCCTGTCTCCAGGCCCTGTTCAGGAGGTCGATGAGGAACGAGCCAGCCGCGGGCGGGACGGCATTGACGACGCTCTTTCCGTTACCGTCGACTGGTTGGGCTTTGCGCAGTGCTGCCAGGACCCGACGCAGGTGGCCTTGCGAGGAGAGCATCGTCAGATGATCATCGATGTTCGATTCCAGCGAGTCCTGGGCGGATGCCACGCCACCCGAAGCACTGCTGCTCGGGGCGTCGATAATGACCTGCGTCGTTGCCTCGAACAGCACCGGGCGGGTGAAGCCTGCCAGTCCGGCCAGGATGCCGCCCAGAAGGGCCATGGCAAGCAAGAACCATTTTCGCGTCGTCAGGATGATGACGAGCTGGTGGAAGGGTGACGATTGCGTTGGCTCGCGTGGCGGCCGCATCAAGCGCAGATTGGTTTCAAGTGTCCCAGCTTCCATCTGCTTGGCGCGCGGACGCCGGGCGCGGTTGGCTATGGAACCTTCCATCTCAATCCCCTGTCAGTTCGATATGGTAAGAAGGGTGCGTGGCGACCGTCGATGGCCGCATGGCTTCGTTGCGCCACGCCTGAAACATGAGCACCGGCCACAGGTCGCGGAAATTATCTTGGCTTCCATGCAGATGATTGCGCCAGCATGCGTCGACCTTCTCACGGTCGATGACCCCGTCCCCGGAGCGGCCGATCGTGGCAATGATATCGGTTGCCCAGCCGCGCAAGGGCCCTTTCAACCAAGTCCCGACCGGAACGTCGAAACCTTGCTTGGGCCGGTCGACCAGTCGGCGTGGTACATAACGATCAAGCAGTCGGCGAAGCAACCATTTGCCCTTCCCGTTTCGGACTTTGGCACGGGCTGGCAAGCGCCAGGCGAATTCAACGACGCGATGGTCCAGGATCGGGCATCGCCCCTCGAGGCTGTTGGCCATAGTGGCTCGATCGAGCTTCACCAAAATGTCGCCCGGTAGGTAGCCTGTCATGTCGGCGAATAGGAGCCGCGAGAGCAGGCCGTCGAGCTTTGTCGTGTCGGTAGGTGCTGTCGACGGCTTGCGATGAACAAGGTCGTTGGCTGAAGATTTGGTCAGTTGCAGAAGGAGTTCGTCCTCATCTCGCGCCGCGAGCAGGCGGGCAAGGCGAGCCAGGCGGTCACCGCGCAAGCCATGCCGCATATTCGATGAAAGCGGCAGATTGCCGAAGATATCTTTCTGAGAGGCTTGGGCCAGCAACCCAGCCCCCGATGCCAACAGCCGGCGAAATGACAATGGCAGCTCATGCTGCTTTGTGAGGCGGGCTGCCAGGAAGTGTCGAGAATAGCCTGCGAAGCACTCGTCGCCACCATCGCCTGAAAGGGCCACGGTTACATGTTGCCGCGCGAGCCGCGACACCAGCAGCGTCGGTATCTGCGATTCATCGGCAAACGGCTCGTCCCAAATCCGGGGCAGCTCCGGAATGACCTCAAGCGCGGCGGCCGGCGAGAGATGAAGTTCCGTATGATCGGTGCCCAGATGCCGAGCCACCGCGGCCGCATGGGGAGCTTCATCAAACCCACCTTCGCCGAACGCTATGGTGAACGTACGAACGGGGTTTCGGGACTGTGCCTGCATCAGCGCGACGACAGTCGAGCTGTCGATTCCGCCCGACAGAAAGGCGCCCAGCGGCACATCTGCAATCATTCGTTCCTTGACGGCCAGGCGGAGCAGGCTGTCGAGCTCGGTTGCGAGGTCCTCGTCGCTGGCAGCTATCGGATCGCGCTGTCCCTTGCAGGCGACATCGGCCAGCGACCACCAAGGGTGAATGCGATGCGCAAGCGAACCGGTGCCTCGGGCGTTGGCGAATTGGGCCGCAGTGACCGACAGGACTGATCCAGGTGGCAGCTTGAACACGCCCTGCCAAATGCAACGGTCATCCGGCACCCAGCCTTTGGAAACCATTGTCGTCGCCGCATCGACATCGAGTTCCGGGGTGAAGCCTGGGAAGCAAGTGATCGCCTTCAACTCCGAGGCGAAGACGAGCGCATCACGTGTCAAGGCGACATAGAGTGGCTTCTTCCCCATTCGGTCGCGGGCAAGCTGAAGCGTTCGGTTCTTCAGGTCCCACAGCCCAAAAGCAAACATGCCAGCGAAGCGCGCGAGGGCTGAATCAAGGCCCCAGCTTTCGATTGCGCACAGCATGACCTCCGTGTCGCTGGCGCCGCGGAAATGATGGCCCGCCCCTTCCAGTTCACGGCGCAGATCGCGAAAATTGTATATCTCGCCATTGAAGGTGATGACATACCGACCGCTCGCGGAGAGCATTGGCTGGCGACCCGCTTCGGACAGGTCGACGATGGCCAGTCGCCGGTGGCCGAAGGCTACTCCCCCTTCACGGCTCACCCAGAAGGCCTCACCGTCAGGTCCGCGATGACGAAGCGCCGTCGCCATCGGTCCGATGGCCCTGAGCGCACTTGCGTTGGCTGCATCGGGCGCCAACAAAATTCCGGCGATCCCACACATTCTAGCATCTCCTCTGGCGAACAATCGCGGGGATCGCTTCCGGCGTCCCAGCGGCAAGGCAGAGGGTCAGACAGAACCACACGATCGGATGGCGGATGACCAAATGCGGAGCACTGAAAACGGCGATCGATGCCACGAGCGCCACCAGAGCGTCCAGCTTCGCCCGCCAGGCGGACAACGCAGCCGAGCCGAAGATCCACATCAGGGCTAGAACCGAAATCAGGCCGCCCTGAGTGTAGAGATCCAGGATGGTGCTGTGCGCCTCGAAGGGCCGCGGCAAAAACTGTTGATTGACCACGGGCGGACTATCTAGGTGCGGGCCCGGACCCAGTCCAAGCGATCCCGATCGTGCCCCCTTTTCCAAGGCTGCATTCCAGAGGTAGAGGCGAAGCGCCGCGGTTTGGGCAGTCGCTTCCCCGCCCTTGTCTTTGGTCAGGCTCTTGGCGAAGTCTTCGGCGCTGGAGGCCTCGCTGAGGGCATAGGGCGCTATAGACAGGGCCAGCGGCAGGAAGCCAACGGCCATCAGGACGGCAAGCTGCCTTGAAAGGCTCGCCTTATTGCCGTCGCTCGTCAGCCAGGCCCGGACCCGCAGCCCGAGAAGGATCAGACAAGCCAGGACCGTGGTATAAAGGTAGGTATCGCTTTTTGTCAGCCTTCCGACGTAAACGGTGAATATGAGGCTGCATAGGGCAAGGCATCTTCCCCATTTATTGCTGGTGGTTGTGGCAAGATGCAAGGCCAGTGGACCGAGTAGGGCGCAGTAGAGCGCAAGCTGGTTCGGATTGTCGGACCATCCGCAGAAGCGGTCCCAGTACCAGGGCTCGACCCCAGCCTGATGGAGCCAGCCGAAGCCAAGCCCTACCTGAATGATGAAGCCCGCATTCGCGATAGCAACCATCCACCAGGCGATACGACGCAAACGGAAAGACGCGTTGGGCTCCGCAGCGGCCAGACAGGTGACGCACGCCAACAGCACATAGGCCAGCGTGTCGTGCAACAACGGATCCAGGAACAACGTGGTTGTCAGAAAACCGATGATGTAACCCACGCCCATGGCAAGCGCCAGGATCAGCCAGAAAAGCCCAAGCTTGGCCAGGGCCGGCGTAACCTCCAGTTGGCCGCCAGCAAGGATTCGCGTCATCGACAGCATTATCCAGAGCGTGAGGCATAGTTCGCTGTAGCCGAAGGGCAGCCCTGGGATGCTGAGTTGCGCCGCGTAGGACATCGCGACGCCGAAGGCCAGAAGCGCATCACGCATCATTGCCGCGCCTCGCCCAGTCGATGGGGGCTCGGCACCGCCTCTTCCCTCGGATTCGCCTGCGCAGCTTGAACAAGCCTGCTGCGATATCTGCCACCCAGGATTGTCTTGTACAGGTCGCAATACTGGTCGATGACCCACGCCAACGAGAACCGCTCCCGCACGAATCCGACGGAACGGCTCCCCATGGTCTTGCCACGGGCGGGGTCGGAAAGAATATCGACTATCCGGGAGGCCAAGCCATCCGCATCGCGCGGCGCCACGAGATAGCCGTTCCAGCCATCCTCAACCACATCGTTGCAGCCCGGCATGTTCGAGGCGACGATCGGTAATCCGGACAATCCCGCCTCCAGCAGGACACGCGGAATTCCCTCGCGATATTGCGTCGGAAACGCAAACAGATCCGCCATCCCAAGGAGGGCTGGAATGTCGCGCCTTGGCCCCAATGCGACAACGTGGGGAACATGGCGCTCGATATCGGCTCTGCTGACGGCAAACGGACCTTCGGAGTCTTGCGGGCCGACAAGTACGAAACGCGCGTTGGGCCTCTCGCGGATAACGCGAGGAACCGCCTCGATGAGGGTTGGAATCCCCTTCTGCCGCGTGAGCCGGCCGACAAATATTATGACCTGGGCCGATTGAAGGCCAAGTTCCTCGCGCATCGTGGCAGCCGAAGGACCACGATACCTTGCCATCGAGAATGCATCGGGGTCGATGCCAGAACTCCGGATCAGTCGCCCTTTGCCGCGAGCCACCAGCCGGTAGCGCTCGAAGAAGGCCTGATCATCACTATTCTGGAAGACGGTCATGGCTGTCCAACGAGACGCCACCCCCTGAAGGCCGCAAAAGAAAGGACGCAATGCCAGGGCCCGCGGCTCCCGCGACGAGAATGTCCAACCAAGCCCGTTGATGGTGCGAACGACGGGAACGTGCCCGCGCACCGCCAGTGGAGTTAGGATATTGGGCTTGGTGTCGAAACTTTGAATGATGTCCGGACGCAGTTCGGACATCAGTTCACGGATCGCGCTGACAGCACCCCATTCTGCACCGCCGCTGCCAAAGCGGTCGAACCCAAATCGGCGATGGGCAATGCCATGGGGTGAGAAGGCGGCTCCGAGATCACTCGAAACGGCAGTGACTTGAAAACCCCTTTCGCGAAGCGCCAAAAGGAACGGGATTCTTAGTCTATGATCCTCGCCTCCAACGCAAACCAGATGCGGACTCATCCTGTCGCTCCTGGATGCGATCCCAATCGCTTAAAACAGCTGATCCTATCCGCGGTTTCCATGGCCGGTTTCATCGCCCCTGAACACACAACAGCCAGTCCCACGCTAGGAGCACGCTTTCGTGCTGTCCTCGTCTGTTTGCATGAAGCAAGCTGATCAACGATGCGGCAATGCAGCCACAACCGCTGTCGCCTCGGTCAGTGAGTTGGATTCATCCGGTCTGACGGTGCAAGGACGACATCTTCGCGTACAACACGGCGGGCCGGATATAGAAAAGGGCTGTGTTCGAAAGGTCCGCGCGCCGCGTTCAAAGCAACTTCCGCCCGCCTTCTCTCGCCGGATCAACATCGCGACCAGGCGGTGTGATGACTCGCACCGCCAGTTCTCCCGACCGCTTCGTCTGGAAACAGGCTTTCACCCGGTCTCTGGATATGGTCGGACCCACCAGCCGCATCTTCCCGCGGCTAGGCGACCGCGTTGAGGAGCATCGAGCGGCTGCAATGGGAGGCTTCGCGAGGACGCGGTTCCTTTGCGGTCTGAGCTCGAATAAATCCTGCGGAAGCGCGCATTTGGGCGGTGGCTCGCGCAACCGAAGCGCGCATTGGCCGATTGCCGCCACTGCAAATGCGCAAGCGCTCCGGCAGACTTCGCTGCAATGCTTTCGTTGCAGGCTTGAGCGCCCGACATACTTGGATCATCTACAAACCTCTGACGCAAGCGTAGCATCGAGGCTGTTGTGTTTTCCGGACCATGATCAAAGATTCTATCAAGGGACGCCGGTATTTGATTTGTCGCTAATGGATCCTTTCCCTAGGCAGGTGTGGGGCGCCTACCGAATCGGACGAAGGGTATGTCAATGACAACACTCCATTACGCCTCGGGCGGGTCGGCCTCCGAGGTCGCGAAAGCCGGATTCAATCTTGTTGATGTATCTTCCTTGGACCAGCTCAACGCCTTGCCGGCCGGCCAGAAAGGCCTGGTGTGGCTCAATGAAGCAGATGGTGCAACCTCCTCCTTTATCCAGAAGGTCACGCCCTTCATCGGCAATCCGAAAGTGTTTGGCTTCTTCCTCGTCGATGAGCCGGACCCGACCGGCAAATGGGGAACTTATGCCACCGCCGCTGATCTGAAGGCGGAGTCAGACTGGATCCACAGCCACCTGCCCGGCGCCAAGACCTTCATAACAATGATGAACATGGGGTCTTCCGCTAACCCCGACTTTTCAAACACCTTCAATCCTGCCAACACGCATATCGACTATTACGGCTTGGATCCCTACCCGGTACGGACCGGAACAAGCACGATTGACTACAACATGATCGACAGGACTGTGGCGGCGGCCGTCGCCTCGGGCATCCCGCTCAGTCAGGTCGTTCCCGTGTATCAGACCTTCGGCGGCGGCGACTGGACGACCGACACGGGCGGTCGCTATGTCCTGCCCAGCGTTGCTCAGGAAAAGACCATGTTGGACCACTGGGCCAAGGTAGCGCCTTCGCCGGCCTTCGACTATGCCTATGCTTGGGGTTCTCAACAGGGCGACACGGCGCTTGAGAGCTCGCCGACGCTGCAGGCTCTGTTCCTTCAACACAACCAGAGCACCGCAAGCGGTCCTTCGGCCAGCGAACCGACGCCGCCGCCTACCAGCACAGCGCCTCCGCCCACAAGTGTCCCTCCGACCAGCACCGGCGATCACATTTTCTACGGCACGGGTAGCGCGGATGTGCTTCGCGGCACCGCTGGCGCGGACACGATGATGGGCCGCGGCTACAACGACACCTACTATGTCAACAACGCCGGCGACAAGGTGGTGGAACTGCGGCACAGCGGCAACGACAGCGTGCTGGCATCGGTGAGCTACGCGCTGTCGGCCGGCTCGCAGGTCGAGCATCTTGCGACCACCAGCAAATTGGGAACTGCCGCTATCAAGCTCACGGGAAACGAATTCGCCCAAACCATCGATGGCAATTCCGGGAGCAACACTATCAACGGCGGTGGTGGGAGAGACGTTCTGACCGGACATGGCGGCAACGACGTCTTTGTCTTCGATTCGGCTCTCAAGGTCGGCAATATCGACAAGGTCACCGATTTCAAAGTGGGCCACGACAAGATCCAACTCGACCACACTGTGTTTGCCGGCCTGCATACCGGCACCCTTCCCTCTTCGGCGTTCTACGCCGGCAGGGCCGCGCACGACAGCGGCGATCACATCGTCTATAACAGCACGACCGGCGCGCTTTCCTTTGACAGCGACGGCTCGGGCGGCGCACATCAGATCCAATTTGCCACTCTATCGCCACATCTGGCTCTGACGGCGTCCTCGTTCATCGTGACGTGACCGTGGGAACGTCAGCCTGAGCGAGATGGTCTGACGTTCTTGAATATGGCTGACGGAACCAAGAAGCCCCGCCGAGCTTGTACTTGGTATGAGCGCGCGCGGCATCGAATTCCTGCAGAAATGGGTAGAGGACAAGATCCCACTCTACACCAAGGCCGATCCGGTTCTTGCGGCGAAACTTGCGGACCAAGCAACGGCGGATGCCATCAGAGCGGGAATCCGCCCCGAGGAAATCTCTGAGGAAGTCGGAAGCATGTTGACGACCATGCTCGAAGTGCTCGATCAGCACGATTCGACATGATTGCGCGCTTTGGCGGCAGATGCTGCCCGGCTTGGCGCCAAATGCATAAATGTGTCATGGATCATAGGTCATGGGCCAGCCTGGGGGTAGCATGACCAACATGCTCTCCCAGAACGCGCGCGACGACCCCGTCCACGTCGTGAGGTTCAGCACCATTGACTTGTATCAAGGGCCATCGGTCCTGGCGCAGGCACTCGCCGACCTCTCTTGAGATTTCGGCCTGCCTTAATCCTTTGTCCACGCCAAGTTCGAACAGCATAACCTCGAGGAGCGGTTGCTGCGCATGCCTATCCACAAGACGGCGGCGTAACGTTTCCTGCGGCGCGTCGAGTTGCACAACGAGATCCGGCCGCGGCAGGAACGCAAGGCACTTGCGGACCGCGTCGAGGCTTGGAGTTCTAGCCAGCACACCCAGCGCACACAAAGCCTGAATCATGCCCTCTTCGAAGATGAAGCAACCGGGCGACTCCCGCGCTTGGCGCCAGGACTGGCACAGTTGGGCGATGTCGACCTTCATTCGCCATGACCACACGCGGCTTCGAAGAGGGATTGATGCCAGAAGCCGGGCCGCGACACTGTCCTTCGGCAAGGTCGACAGCAAGATAGGACCGGATGTGGCAATCTTCTTGCCAATTCGCCCTATGCCGTGGCGGATTTCCGGAGCGTCATCCTGAACCGATCCAGGTTCAATCAGGCGATACCCATTTACTGTCTTCACATTGATGCCGTGTCTCGCCAGCCCTTGGCAGAGGCCGCGAAGCAGCGTGGTTTTACCCGCGCCAGGCGGCCCAAACAACTCGATGATCATATGCTCTCGTCTCCGAACGAGCAGTCATTCCCCTACCGATCAAGCTTAGCCGGATTTCAGATCACACCAACGTTCATTTGAATGATTGTTCCAGTCAGTGAATCTGGGCACCGAGCCCGGATTCTAGCGGAGATGCCGATCGCATCCGTTCGCCTGGGCAAGCCGTCTTGCGCTCCACGGAGCTTGCAAGGAAAAACGACCGGCGCTGGACACAAATGGCAAAACATCTGAAGGACGCTCGGGAAGCGCTGGCTAGGCAAGATCGAGGCATCATCCGAATGATTGATGAAAAGATCTCCGCGGCGAGCGATGTTCGACCGTCAGCTTGGCGGGGCCCTGAATGTCCTCAGTGTGTTTGCATTCGGAAGTGGCAAATCAAAACCTACAGGTGGATCTGCGACCCACCCGAAGGTGGTCAGTCGTTCCCGAATATGATCTTGACCAAGGGGGGCCAGTCTGGCGCCGTTACCGACAGATGGGTGCCAAATTTGCGGACATTCCAATCTTCGATCACCTTGGAGATGTCGCCAGGCGGTATCCTGACAAGCTCGCAATCAGCGACGGCGCCAACCGCCTGACTTTTTCTGAGCTTTTCCGGGCGGTCGAGACGCTGGCAACTCATATCGGTGCCGTCGTCCCCGAAGGGCAGGCCATCGGCATCCTGCAAGCAAACTCCGCTTGGTATCCTGTGGCGATGTTGGCGACCATGACGGCGGGACGGCCTTCGGTTCCGCTCAACACAAGAGATCCCGCCTCTCGCATTTTCGATATAGTCAGTGCCGCGCGGCTCGGCGCAATTATAGGCGCCGAAAATGTTCGCCCGGTCGAATTGGCCCAGGAGATCGTCTGGATCGATATTGCCGCCGCCGTGGCGCCCAACGATCAACACCCGGAACAGCAGCATAAGCACCCTATCGTTTCGGTCGATGCGCCTGCATTGGTGCTTTACACTTCAGGTAGCACCGGGCGCCCCAAGGGAATCGTCAACAGCCAACGAAGCCTGCTATGGCGGGTCCGGCAATATGTCGATGCGTGCCATATCAGCGCGGATGACGTTTTCCTGCCGCTGACCGGGCCAGCCACGATCGCCGGTTGCCGGGAGATCTTTGCGGCGCTGCTGACGGGCGCCACGTTGCATCTTCTCGAGGTGGAGGCTGTCGGCCTGCGCGCTACGCGCGCTCGATTGCAGTCCGAAGGTGTGACGATCGCCTATCTTGTGCCGGCACTGCTTCGAGCCCTCCTGGCTGAGGCGCCCGCCGACGCTTCCTGGCCGCTCAGAGTGGCCCGGATCGGTGGGGAGAAAGTGTCATGGACGGACATCGCTTTGCTGCGCAAAGCCGTTTCGGACCAGTGCCTGATCCAGGTCGGTTACTCATCGACTGAAACCATCGGTTCGCAATGGTTCTTGCCGCCTGACTGGCCCGAGCAAGACGCGTCGGTTCCCGTCGGCAGGCTGCTCCCTGGTATGGCATTCGCTATCGTCGACGAAGCGGAGCGCAATGTAGGGCCAGGCGAAAGTGGAGAGCTTCTGATCAAAAGCCGCTATGTCCTGCTCGGTCATTGGGAGAACGGTGTGGTCGTTCCCGCGCAGCCGGACCCCGACGATCCCGAGGCTCGGCTTTTTTCGACCGGGGACCTCGTTCGGCTCGACGATGATGGCATCTTGAGGATCGTCGGCCGCAAAGGGCGCCAGATCAAGATCAATGGTCGACGCATCGAGCCCGCCGAACTCGAACGGGTCTTGCGTTGCGCGCCTTCGGTGGCGGATGCCGTGGTGATGGTAACGGCCGCGCAGGAACTCATCGCCTTCGCGGTTCCCCAGCGCTTCGCAGGCGGCGCTTTTGCAGACGACCTTCGCCAGCTCCTCAGAATGACCTTGCCGGCACCATTGCGTCCCTTGCGATTGCACACCGTTGACGCAATCCCACGCCTGTCGGGAGGTAAGGTCGATTTGGCAACACTGGCCGAGATAGATCGTTCGCACGGAAGGAGGGCGCGAGCCGCCCGGTCGTCCACTCTCGATGCTCCGCCCGCCGGAGGAGCAAAGGACACGCGTCAAATAGTGCAGCACGCGTGGACGCAGGTTCTCAACACAGGCACTGCCACGGGAAACTGGGATGATGCTGGAGGAGATTCGCTGCAGCTGCTGCACTGCGTCATGGCGATCGAAAACGCCATCGGGCAAGAGCTGGGCCTCGAGGCATTCACCGTGGGCATGAGCTTGGACGAGATGGTTGAGGCGGTCGTCTCTGCACGGTTGGGCGAAGGGCGCGAAAAGAAGCACCACCCCCCGGTTCTTTTCCTGTTTCCAGGGTCCGTTGGCTATGGTCCGAGCCTGGCTGCGTTCGCAGCCGCCATGGCGAAAGTCGCCCGTGTAAGCCCGATCCGATATCCGAGCCTTGCGGCGATACTGGACGGACACAACAGCCTAAGCGCCATGGCTGGCGCCGCACTCGAGCAGATAAGCCGCATCCAACCTGCGGGCCCCGTGCGACTTCTCGGCCATTCTCTGGGTGGCGCGGTTGCATTCGAGGTTGCCGCACGGCTCATGAAGGCCGGGCGAACGGTGCGGTTCCTGGGCATCCTCGACACGAGCCTCCTGCACGAGCCGAGCAACCACGGGGAGACACTTACCCGTACGTTCTATCGTATTCGCACCAACCGCATATCCGCGCACCGGATGGCTTGCAGAGCCCTTGCGAAGATCACCGTCGCCGTGGGCGGCGAAGCGCGTCTGGCCAGGATTCTAGACAGATTTGCCAATGGAGAGTTCAACCCGACGATCTTCAGGACCAAACTGGAACTGCAGGAGGTTTTAAGGGCGAAGTCATTCTTCCAGTGGCTTGAGGCACCGAAACCGGCTCTGCCCCTCTCCGGTACCTTGTTCCGATGTCGCAGAGAGGGAATGCCGCGGGCCTTGGGCTGGGACAGCGTCTTGGCACACCTGGATGTCATTTCGATCAAGGGCAGCCACATCGACCTTGTCGTCGAACCAAACCTTGCCACCAACCGTCCGCTTATCGAGACGGCCATCGTGCAGACCTATTCCCCCGCCGAATCTCGCAAAAGGGAGGACTTGTCATCGACATAATTCCGGAATTCAGCAAGGACATGCTGGCGCTCGATGCCGGCGCGGAGGTCGATCGCATCGTTGACACCTTGCGCACTCAGGTTCTCGGCACCCTGCATCGTCGCGGCGTGGTTGTCGGTCTTTCCGGCGGTATCGACAGCTCCGTCGTCGCGACCTTGTGCATGCGCGCGTTCGGGAAAGACAAGGTCCTGGGACTGTTCATGCCGGAGCGGGATTCTTCCGGTGACTCCCTGAGACTTGGCCGCCGCGTCGCGGCACAGCTTGGCATCGAAAGCGTCCTTGAGGACATAGCACCGGCACTGGAGGCCATTGGGGCCTACCGCCGGCAGATCGAGGCGATCCAGACCGTCGTTCCCGATTATGGGGAAGGGTGGAAATGCAAGCTGGTGATCGCGTCGGTTCTGGAGAGCAGCGGGCTCAATATAACCCGCCTCACGGTCCAGGATCCGCAGGGTAAAGTAGATACCGTGCGTCTGCCGCCAGCTGCCTATCTGCAGATCGTTGCTGCGACAAACTACAAGCAGCGCCTGCGCAAGATGACGGAATACTATCACGCCGACCGCCTCAAATACGCGGTTGTCGGCACTCCAAATCGCCTCGAGTACGACCAGGGCTTTTTTGTCAAGCAGGGCGACGGAGCCGCCGACGTGATGCCGATCGTTCACCTTTACAAAACCCAGGTTTATCAACTCGCGGAATATCTCGAGGTGGATGATGAAATCCGGCGGCGGCCACCGACCACCGACACTTTTTCCATGGCCCAAAGCCAGGAAGAATTCTATTTCGCGCTGCCCTATCACCTGATGGATCTATGCCTCTACGGCCTGAACCACGGGGTCGCCAGCAATGAGCTCGCGGCGGTTGCTGGCCTCACCGAGCCCCAGCTTCAGAAAGTGTTCAAGGACATCGAAGCGAAACGAAGGGCGGCCCACTATCTTCACGCGCGGCCTTTGCTGTCCGCGGAAGGCGGAGATTGACCGAGCATGTGCGGCATCGCTGGAATCGTGGCGCTGAATGCCACAGCGGCTTCTCCTTCGCGGCAGGCGCTGATGCAGATGATGGGCGCGCTGGCGCATCGCGGTCCCGACGGGCGCGGTCTCTACCGGGACAGACGCGCGGGGCTGGCGCATGTGCGCCTGTCCATCGTCGATCTTTCCAGTGGCCAGCAGCCGATGGCGGATACAGGCGATACGACGTGGATCGTGTTCAACGGCGAGATATTCAACTACGTCGAATTGCGTGAAAAACTCACGGCACTCGGCCACCGCTTCCGAACCCGCAGCGACACGGAGGTCGCGCTGCACGCCTATCGTGAGTGGGGAGAAACGGCCTTCGAGCGGATGAACGGCCAATGGGCAATTGCGATCTGGGATTCAGTGGCCAATCGTCTCGTATTGTCGCGCGACCGCTTCGGCATTTGCCCGCTGTATTTCAGCGAGCATGCGCACCGGCTTTATTTCGCCAGCGAAGTGAAAGCCATTTTCGCGGCCGATCGAACCATCCCTCGCGCCTTTGATCCCGCCGGCATCGATCAGACGTTCACGCTCTGGACGGTCGTTCCGCCGCAAGGAGTTTTCCACGGAATCAACGAACTCGAGCCGGGTCGTGTCCGCATCTATCAGGATGGCACCGTTCGTGAGCGGATTTTTTGGCAGCCTTCCTATCCCGACAATTTCGGATCGCGGCAGGGCGAGTTCCCCGGGTCCTCCAACGACGCGGTGGACCGCGTGTCTAGCGCTCTTGAGGCCGCGACGGCGCTCAGAATGGTGCGCGCCGACGTGCCTGTCGGGTGCTACCTCTCCGGAGGGCTGGACAGTTCGCTTGTGGCCGCGCTCGCGAGGCGCTTCGCGGGCGATCGCTTCCAAACCTTCTCCTTGCGTTTTGCCGACGCCGAATATGACGAGACCCGCTTCCAGCGAATGGTTGCCGAGACGATCGGCAGTGAGCACCATGAAGTGGTCGTTTCGCGCAGAGATATCGCCGGAATCTTTCCGGAGGTAATCCAACACACCGAGCGCCCGATACTGAGGACTGCCCCGGCGCCGCTCTTCCTGCTCTCGCGCCTGGTGCGCGAGCGTGGCATCAAGGTCGTGCTGACCGGCGAAGGCGCTGACGAAATGTTCGCCGGCTACGACCTGTTCCGCGAAGGCAAGGTCCGCCGCTTCTGGGGGCGCCACCCGACATCGACACGCCGCTCTCGGCTCCTGGAACGCCTTTACCCCTATCTCACCCGCTCGCCGGTGCAACAGCAGGCGATGGCGCGTCAGTTCTTCGGGCGAAATATTCAGGCTTACGACGCGCCGGGCTTTGCTCATGAAACGCGCTGGCAAACCACCAGGGCCATCAAGCGCTTGTTTACGACCGACATGCGCGCTCAAACGCAGGGCCGCGACGCCGTGTCCGAGTTGCTCGCCCGTCTGCCCGCGCAGTTTGCCCGTTGGGGCCCTCTTGCGCAGGACCAGTATCTCGAGGTCCAAACACTGATGTCGGGCTATCTGCTCTCCTCGCAAGGCGACAGGATGCTGATGGCTCACTCCGTCGAGGGCCGCTTCCCGTTCCTGGACGATGAACTTGTGAGGCTCGCGAATTCGCTGCCGCCCTCCTTCAAACTCCGCGGCCTCGATGAGAAGCACGTGCTGAAGCGCATGGCGGCACCCATCCTGCCCTCCGAGATCATAGCCCGCAAGAAGCAGCCCTTCCGTGCGCCCAACGCGCTTTGCTTCGTCGGCGCAGACGCTCCGGATTACGCTCGCGAGGCGGTTTCGCAGACGGCCCTGCGCGAGGCGAATGTCTTCGATCCAAAGGCGGTCACGCACCTGCTTGCCAAATGCCAGGCCAGAACTGGCGATGGCGACCTGTCCAATGCCGACAACATGGCGCTGGTCGGCGTGTTGTCGACCCAACTTCTTCATCAGCAGTTCGTCGCGGGTTGTCCCAGTGCAACGCTCGAATGCACGCTCAGCGTCGACGTCGACTGCGAACATCGGGAAGAGCGCCTGTATGTTGCATGATGCCGTACCACTGCTGCATGACTACCTCGCCCATTCCGCCGTCCGACACGGAAGTAAGGTGGCGCTGGTGTGCAACAGGCAGCGTGTCACCTACCTCGAACTCGAAACGCGAGCCAACGCGATCGCCTGGGACCTGTCCGCATCCGGAGTCGTTCGCGGTGACCGCGTGATGATCTTCGCCGACAACACCGTCGAGACGGTGGTTAGCTTCTGGGCGGTGCTAAAGGCGAATGCGGTGGTGTGCATCGTCAACCCGCTCACCAAGAGCGACAAGCTCGATTATCTGCTCAACGACTGCCGGCCGACGGCGCTCATCACGGACGGCCATCTGCAAGCGATCTTCCGCGAGCCGGCGCGCGGCTGCCCGTCACTTCTGCGGGTGATCGTATCGGGACCTATCGACGACGTCGAACTCGCCCAGCTGCCGTTTGCCGTGCGCTGGGACGCCGCCCTCGCCAATGGCGCCGATACGCCGCCGGCACGGCAGTGCATCGATGTTGATCTGGCAGCCATCATCTACACGTCCGGGTCGACGGGCGAACCCAAGGGCGTGATGCTGACGCACAGAAACATGATGGCCGCGTGCGCGTCTGTCGCTTCCTACCTGGCGATTGCCGAGGACGAGGTGATCCTCAATGTCCTACCCCTCGCCTTCGATTATGGACTGTACCAGATGATCATGGCTTTTCGTACCGGCGCCCGGCTGGTGCTCGAACGCTCGTTCGCTTTCCCGGCACAGATCCTCGGGTTGATCAGGCAGGAGGGAGTTACGGGCTTTCCCGGCGTGCCCACAATCTTTGCCGCACTCTCCGAACTCAGGTCCCTCAAAGACCAGGATTTCTCGAGCATCCGCTACGTCACAAACACTGCGGCAGCCCTACCCCTCAAGCATATTTTCATGCTTCGCGAGCTGTTTTCGGGTGCACGCATCTATTCGATGTACGGTCTCACCGAATGCAAACGTTGCACCTATTTGCCGCCAGAGGACCTCGAGCGAAAGCCATTGAGCGTAGGGATCGCAATCCCGAATACGGAGATGTGGATCGTTGACGAGCATGACAGGCGGATAGGCCCAGGCGTTGTCGGCCAACTCGTCATTCGCGGCGCAACGGTGATGAACGGGTATTGGGGCAAGCCCGAGGCAACGGCCAGGAAACTCAAACCCGGCCCGCTGCCCGGCGAGCAGGTCCTATACACCGGCGACTACTGCCGGATGGATACGGAGGGTTACCTCTACTTCGTTGGCCGTGGGGATGAGATCATAAAGTCGCGAGGCGAGAAGGTGGCGCCAAGGGAAGTGGAAAACGTACTGATGGACATTCCAGGAGTCCGAGAAGCGGCTGTCATCGGTGTTCCCGACGAGCTCCTCGGGCAAGCGGTGAAAGCTTTTGTGGTGATGGAGCATGGAAGAGCCATTGGCGAAAGGGAACTGCAGAAGGAGTGCCAGAAGCGTCTGGAAAACTTCATGGTCCCGAAATCCATCGTCGTTGTGGCGAACCTGCCGATGACGGACACGGGAAAACTCAAGAAAACGGCGCTGTCATGATACGGGGCCAGAACCAAGTCGCTTATTTAATGGTGACGCCACGGAGGACGAATTCATGTTGACCATCAAGGAACGCACCGGAATCTACAGCGAGCAGATTCGTAGTTTCTTGGTTTCGAATTTCTACGTCAGCGACGTCAAGGCATTGCTGGATGACGCATCCTTGCTCGATCAAGGCATTGTCGACTCGACGGGTGTGCTTGAGATTATCGGCTTCATCGAGGAGACCTTTGGCATTACCGTCGAGGATAGCGAACTTCTGCCTGAAAACCTCGATTCCATCCAGGGGATCGAGCAATACATCATCCGCAAAATGAACTGATGGGTAAGCGTAACGCCCAGAGCAGCCCCGTATTTGGTCTGATTGTCGCAGGATTCATGCCTGCGTCTTGACTTGCCCCAGAACCACCCGGCCCTCGCCCGCTTCGTTCGAGACCGAACGGATGTTCTCGAATGCCTTGCTGCGTTCCAGCAGACCCGCTACCTGTCGGTCTTGGCCAAGCCCGACCTCGAAGAGCAGGATGCCGCCACGCCGCAGGTATCGCGGTGCGTCTTTCAGTACGCGCATATGAATGCTCAGGCCGTAAGGGCCGGCTGCAAACGCCTCGCGCGGCTCAAGCTCGATCAGATGGGCGCGGTCGCCCTCGAGCCGCTTTTCAGAAATGTAAGGCGGATTGCAGACGATTACGTCGATAGTTCCGTCTAACCCAAGGCCGATGAGAGAGTCGAACAAGTCGCCCTGAAGCACCGAAAGACGCTCAGCCATGCCGTGATGTGAGGTGTTGCGGCGTGCCGTTTCGACGCATTCATCGGTGAGATCGCTTGCCCAGACAAGGGCGCTGGGCACATGGTAGGCGATCGCGCACGCCAGATTCCCAGTGCCGCAGCACATATCAACTATGCGCGGAGCCGGCAGGTTCATCTGATGCAACACACCAAGCGCGGTCTTGCCGAGCAACTCGGTCTCAGGTCTGGGGACGAGCGCACCGGGCGAAACCAGCAGTTCAAGTCCCATGAACATGGCGCGGCCGGCGCCATAGGCATCAGCTACACTGAACTCTTTGCTCATGGCCGACCCCATCGCTTGATCTCCCCAGTATAGATCTGCGGCGCTCATGCGCCAGCCAAACCTGCTCCGAAATCATGAATTCTCAAGCCTTTCCTTCGAAAAACTGCAGGCACAAACTCGGTGCATCGCACTTCTGACGCTCATTGACCGATTGCAATCTCAGGTCGCCAAAGATGGAGAGAGAGGTGCTGCTCATGCTTTGAAGAGCCAATGGCGCGGTACGGCGGCTTTTAGATTTTGTGGATCGTGGAGAGGGGTAAACGCCTATCCAACTCTGATGGAGCGGAGGCGCGGACCGCAGCTCCATTGACGCGCTAATCTTCGGCTCCGGTAATTCAGCAAGTGGTCGGTGGAAGCGCCTCCGCTCCAGCATCAGCCTCACCTTGCTGCATGGAGAGGTTACCTATAGGTTTGCGGACATGTCGAAACAACTGTCCGAAGGTCTCGGATCGACATCTCATTTCCGGTCAATCGCAGAGAGGGGCCGTGAGCGAAAGCGTGAGTGTTCTGATTGTTGAGGATCAATGGCTAGTCGCGCAGGACACTGCCGCGCGGCTGCGTCGCGCCGGTTATCAGGTGGTCGGACCTGTGCCGTCGGTATCCGCCGCTCTGCGTCTTGTCGAATCGGACAAGATTGACGTGGCGTTGCTAGACATCCAGCTGAACGGTGAAACGGGTCTGCCGGTGGCGAGGATATTGCAGGCGCGAGGCATCCCCTTTGCCTTCTTGTCGGGATTTGGCCCCGCCGACGTTCCCGCGGCTTTCCGCGACTGCAGATTCCTGCCGAAGCCGGCAACCGATGCTGTCATCCTTGCTGCTGTCAGCGAGTTGGCGTCCCTGCGCACAGCTTCGCGCTGACATTCGCTCCGCCGCATTATTACCGGAGTTGCGCCCTGGCGACCTGGTAGGCCGGACGAGGTCAGTCTCACAAAGGGCAACATTGGCGCTTTGGCCATGAGGACGGCGGACTACGACCGGCGAGGACGGAAATTCAGCGTTCAAAAAGCATCCGCCGGGGTTCCACTTCTCGGCCTGTTGGCGGCGATTTGGACTTAGGTCCGATCCCGGTCGCCAGAGGTCGGATTGCGGAACATCTGCCAAGGACCCACGTTCGGGGTTTGAGCACGGAGGTGCCGGCCGATCTCGAAGCGCAAGTTTCACGGGCAACTGTTGGGGAGTGTCGTAGTGCCGATTTCAAACGATATGGGGGACGAGTACCTGGAACTGGAATGTCCAAACTGTTCTCATGTCATCATAAAAAAGGGATCGTGGTTGAAGGTGATATCCAACTTCAACTGCACCCAATGCCATGCAAAAATCAGAATTGGTTATATGACCAAGCTCGCGCTTTTCGAGAAAAAAAGGCAAAGCATGAACCCGGCTGCGCAGTGAGCGTCCTGGCGGCCCGACAGTCGTTTGGGGTGGTGCGTTGAACCGTCGGGCCTGACCGGCCCGATGGCGGGGGAGCCAGGCCGGCTGGGTGAATCGTATACATTAGATCATGCTTATCAAGCCCAAATCCGCGGCGCGACATCGCCTGGTGACGCAACGGTGAACCCCGCGCCCGTATACGCGCTAGCAGGAACGTCGGCGGTCAACATGCCGCTCATTCGTAGAGAGTGCGAACAGCTTCATCAAACAGCTCCACCTCGGCTTCAACCTTTTCGGCCGCTTTATCGACCTTGTCGAAACGCTTCAGCATTCGATTGTGGAGCATGGACAAGCGTGCGGCATGGTAGACCACACTGCGCTTGTAACCTTCAGAGTCGAGTGGTTCGAACAACATTGTCATGGCAGCAATCCTCAATGTTTTCCGTCCTGCAATCCTTCCCTAGTAAATCGTCAATTAACTCTTTCGTTCCGCTGGTGATGCGAAGGCGCCCGAATGAATAACTCGTTGCGCTGTCTCCAGACTGCACGAGCGTGATTCGTCTGTCCGAGGTTGGGCCTCAAGGCTTGCGCTTGCCTCGCCTGTTCGGCTCGTGCTGCGTCAGTCACGATGGACGGCCAGCTTCAGTTTTCAATCGCGTTGGGCGTGAGTTGAATACCGGCGCTGCCAAGAAATTGCCGATGATCAACCTGCTCTGTGGGACCGATCAACCCGTCAGGAGCGACGAACCGAGCCGGCTTGTATGATCGGCCCGCCGCTGGGACGCGAGCGGATCGAAGATCACGTCGGCAGGTGCTCTGCCCTCTCTGGGACGCCGGCGCCGCGCGCACTTACTGAAAAAACCCAAACAGAATAAGAGCGAGAAAGGCAAACAGCAGCGCTGCAGCCGCTAGCAACACACCTTTGTTGGAGCCCCGCCGAGGTTGAGGGTCAGGCACGAGTTTTTTCCGGTTTGGGAGTTCATTCATTGGACATTAATTTGCGGCTGCAAATTAGGTTCCGCTCATGCTTGGATGCCTACAATGCCGCCCCACAGCGCCCTACAGGCGCACGACCTTCGCTAGCCATAGGCGTATCCGCTGGCCTTCTGCAAAGGACAACGCGAACGATTCCTGATTGAATGACCGGGCAATTTCCTGATCTTTCTCATTGATTTCGTTTAGCTGGTTTACTTACTGATGTTGCGAACGACAGATGTCGCCGAAACCACAACGTAGAAACACGGCGACTGCAAATCCTAGTTAAGCCACTCGAGCAGAAGATCGGAGCGATGCCTATGTGCCGCCGAAGCGCAAGAAGCCGCTGCGGGACATGCCAGTCTCGCCAGCGCTAGTTAGGGCTGCCGGCGCGAATCTAGCGTTTCTTCGGCTTCGGCGTGATATCCTGCGACCCGCGCCTTGTCGCCATTTTTCGCGAGAACACCAGATTTTGCCTTGTCCTTACTGGTCGGCAACTCTGGACCGCAGCGACCGACGGCGCCGGGCGCCAGTGGCAGATCGGTCGGGCCTTCAACGGCAAGCACCGCATGCGCGCGGGCATGACTTCTTCGTTGCCGTAGCAATCGCAATCGGCTGCCCAACGGCAGTGCCTGGCCGCTACGCGCCACGGAAGAATTGTTCCTCTCAAGCCTCTTGGCTGGAAAAGGGCTTCCGCAAGTTCAACAACAACGCGCAAAGCCCGTATTGGCTCACATCCAAACAATCGCACATAGTGCTCCCGCGCCATCTCGGTCGCGTTTTCGCATTTTGGGTGTGTGCGGCGCGTCTCGGCGAAGGGCTATGGAGAATTCGTATTTCGTTCCTTTCGCCGCCTTGAATGAGACCAAGAATTTCATGGCTGTCAGAAAACGACACGTACCAACCCGCTCACGACGATCCATAGGCGCCGCGATGATAGATCAACGCCGGGCCAGGCTCTCCGCTCACCACATGCCGGACGCTGCCGAGGATTAGCGCATGGCTATGGCGAACTATCGTATCCTCGACGGTGCAATCGACTGCGGCAAGCGCACCTTCGAGCGCCAATGCGCCGCTTGCAAGGGTGGACCAGCGTGCACCCTCGTAGCGAGCCTGCCCCTTGAGGCCGCCTCGACCAGCAAAACGGTCGGCAATCGCGATCTGGTCGGCACGCAGCACATTCACGCAGAAGTGCCGATGCCGGCTGATGGCTGCCCATGTCGACGAACTCAGGTTGATGCTGACGACCATTACCTCCGGTTCGACCGACAGGGAATGGGCGGTGGTAATTGTTGCGCCTGTCCGCTCGTCGCCAATGCCTGCGGTGACCACGGACACGGCTCCGGCCAGGTGTCGCATCGCAAATTTCAGGGGGATCCGGGTTTCATCCGGGAGAATGCGTTCGCTTAGTGTCATCTGGATAGCCTCATCGTGTTTGCAGCTTCACGACGCCCTGCGACGCAACGCCGTCTGGTATCCCAACCATTGGTGAATTTCGGTGGCGATGCTCTCGGCATGGGCGGTGACTTCAGGGATGCCCATCAGCTCGCCGACGCTGCCGCGCGCCAGCGGTCCGCTGACGAAAATAGTGTCGGCCGGGTGACCTGACTTACCGACCGCGCGGCCGTGCCTGTCGGTGTCGAGACCAAGGCCGGTTGGGTCAAGACGGACCAGGCCCAGATGTCCAAGGGCGGCAATCGCCGTGTTGGTGCGAAGAATGTCGGCATGCGCCGGCCCGGTCGTCACGATCACGCTGTCGAACGTCTCGACGATGAGCTCGTGTCGGCGCCTTGACCGCTGCGTGACGCGGATACGTCCGTCGGCCTCTTCGGCCTCGACAATCGATCCGGCGCGATAAGCGAGCGTCCCCTCGTCAAGGCGGCGATCCAGCACGACTGCTACCTGTGGCGCGATGCGGAAACGATGCACGTCCCAGAGCGCGCGAAGATGGCGCACCACGCGGCGCTGCTCGGCGAGCGGCAAGGCCTGCCAGATCAACTGCCCCTGACGCCGGACAGCGTCGAGGACCGGATACCAGTCTTCGCCCTGTCGCGTCGCTGCCGCGATCGTGGCCCGGATGCGCCTGAGCAGCACCGTGGCGCTGCGTAAAGGCAGGCTGGTGAAGTCGCCTATCGGGTCGCCCTGCATGGCGGCCTGCACATGCGAGCGATAGCCATGGCGCGACAGTGCCGTGATGCGGCCGCGATGACCTCTACGGTCGAGGGCTGCAATGACGTCGGCCGAGGTCAGACCGGTGCCAACAATGAGAACACGGTCGTCGCGGCCGATCGCCTGCAGCCGTTCGAGATCGTAGGGATTGGCCACCAATCCGGCGACTGAGGCCACGCTGCGCAGCGCCGGGAGGGCCGGCAATGGATGCGTCGCCGCGATCACCACAGCATCGGCGGAAAGCGTTGCGCCATCGGACAGGACAAGCCGGTAGCCCTCGCCACTGCGCTCGACCCAAGCAACTTCGGCCCTGACATGGCGGATCGCCTTGCTTTGCAGGAAGGGCTGCAGGTGGGATTCGACATAGCGGCCGAAGACCCGACGCTGCGGGTAAATCGCGCCGCTGGCGGCGATGGCCTGCGTATCGTCCAGAATAGCGCCGGTCTGCTCCAGCCAGTCGGAAAAATGGCCCTCCTCACCTGAGATCAGCGTCATCCTGGACGCCCGCACGTTGATGCGGTGCGAGGGATCGGCCGTCGAATAGGCCAGACCATAGCCGAGCGCCTCGCGCGGTTCGACGACCACGATATCGGCTGCATCGGCGGGCAGCAGCCGCGCCAGGTGAAACGCGGTTGCGGCGCCGGAAAAGCCGCCGCCAATGATGGCGACCGTCAGTTTCCCAGCCCTGCGGGAAGCGCTCAAGACTGGCTCGCGCGCAGCGCCGATGGTCGATGATCTCCGGCCACCGTTTCGCCGAACGGTCCCATGTTCACCGTCGTCGGCCGGGTCGAGATTTCGTGATCGAGCGGCAGCAGCGGCAGCACCAGTTCGCCGAAGCGATAGGCTTCCTCCAGATGCGGATAGCCGGACAGGATGAAGGTATCGATGCCAATCCTTCGGTATTCGTCGATCCGTTCTGCCACGGTCGCCGCGTCACCGACCAAGGCGGTGCCGGCGCCGCCGCGCACGAGGCCAACGCCGGCCCAAAGGTTCGGGCTGATTTCGAGCTTGTCGCGGCTGCCGCCATGCAACCGGCTCATGCGCGACTGGCCAACCGAATCCATGCGGGCGAAAACCTTCTGTGCCTCGGCGATCGTCTTGTCGTCGAGGCGGCTGATCAGCCGATCGGCATCGGCCCAGGCCTCGTCATTGGTCTCGCGAACGATGACATGCAATCGGATGCCAAAGCTCACTTCGCGGCCGGCCTTTTCGGCAAGGCCGCGCACATGCTCGACCTTGGCGGCGACGTCCGCCGGCGGCTCGCCCCAGGTGAGGTATTTGTCGATCTGCTCGGCGGCGACCGCATTGGCCGCGTCCGACGAGCCGCCGAAATAGAGCGGCGGGTGCGGCGTCTGCACCGGCGGGAACAGCAACCTGCCATCTTCGATGTGGAAATGCTTGCCTTCGAAGGCTACGGTTTCGCCGCTGAGCACGGCCTTGTAGATGTCGAGGAATTCCCGCGTCACCTCATAACGCTCGTCATGGCTGAGGAATATGCCATCGCCCTTGTTCTCGACCGGATCGCCGCCCGTGACCACGTTGATCAGCAAGCGCCCGCCCGAAATGCGGTCGAGCGTCGAGGTCATGCGCGCGGCGAGCGTCGGCGACTGCAGCCCTGGACGGACCGCAACGAGAAAGCGAAGTCGTTGCGTCAGCGGCGCCAACGCCGACGCCACCACCCAGCTGTCTTCGCAACTGCGCCCGGTCGGCAGCAGCGCGCCATAATAGCCGATGGCGTCGGCCGCCTTGGCGACCTGGGTGAGATAGGGCAGGTCGACCGCCCTGCCGCCCTCGGAGGTGCCGAGATAGCGGCTGTCGCCATGGGTGGGCAAGAACCACAGGACCTTGATCCTGTCGGGGGTGGCAGTGCTCATGAATAGTCCTTTGTGACTTTACGGCGTTCCCGCTCAGCTCCAGGCGTGGAGGGGCGGGTTGACCTCGTTCAGGTAATAGTTGCCGAGGATCGCGTATTTCCAGCGCACCGGATCGTGCAGGGTGTGGGTGCGCGCATTGCGCCAGTGGCGGTCGAGATTGTGCTCGGCCAGCGTGGATCGCGTGCCGGCAAGTTCGAACAGTTTGTTGGTGGCGTTTATGGCGATCTCGGTGGTGAGGATCTTGGATTCGGCGACCGCGATCTGCGCTTCCGCGACCGTCTTCTCGTTAGGATCGGCCACGGCGCGGTCGACCGCAAGGCCGGCCTTTTCCAGAATAGCCTCGGCCGCATTGGCGCGCAGGCGAAGGTCGCCGATCGCCTGGATCGTATAGGGATCCTGCCAGGCATGATCGACGCCGCTGTCGATCCACGCGCGCGACCTGGTACGCACGAAGCTGACCGTCTCGTCGATCGCCGCCTTGGCGATGCCGAGATCGACCGCCGCCTGGATGATCTGGAAGATGGGTCCGTCGGCTGTCGGTTTGTCGTACCCCTTGTAGCCGGGGACGAGATGCGTCTTCGCCACCTTCACATTGTCGAGCAGGACCGTGCCGGAGAGCGTCGTCTTCTGGCCGAAGCTCGACCAGTCATCGATGACGGTCAGTCCGGGCGCGCCGCGATCGGCGATGGCATACCAGGCGCGCCCCTCGTCATCGAGCGCCACAATCGGCACCAGATGGGCGAGCAGGGCGCCGCTTGAATAGAATTTCTGGCCGTTGACCACGACATGGTCACCGGCATCGACGAACTTGGTCTCGAAGTCGGCGGCACGCCTGGAGCCGAACTCGGAAAACGCGTTGCCAAAGCGCGTGCCGGACAGTGCCTCGGCGAAGAGCAGCTTTTTCTGCGCCTCGTCCGAAACCGTGCGGATGGCGGCGACCACGCCGAGATGGTTTTGCGGAATCTGGCCAAGCGAGGGATCAGCCGCCGAGATGATGGTGATCACCTTCGACAGCGTCACATAGGAAACCTCCGGCCCGCCATAGGCCTTCGGCACATTGATCGACCACAAGCCGCTCTGCGAAAATGCATCCAGCTCTTCCTTCGGCCAGATGCGCTCGCGATCCCGCTTCGAGGCTTCCCTGGTGAATTCAATGGCAAGTTTTTCGGCGATGGCGATCGCCTCGGCATCGGTCTTGATGATATGCGCCTTGGCCGAGGGGCGCTCGACCGGAGGCACGGCGACGCGCGCGTCGGACGGCTGCTTGGATTGGATGGTCATGCTGCTGTCTCCTGGGGAAAGTGTTGCAATGGGAGCGGCGCGCCGCCAAGATAATAGGTCTTGATGTCGTCGCGCTGGCGCAGGTCGGCAGCCGACCCTTCCAGCACGCTTTTTCCGTTTTCGAGCACGGTGGCGCGGTCGGCATATTTCAGCGCCACCGCCGAATTCTGCTCGGCGACAAGGATCGAAAGACTCTCGTCCCGATTGAGCCGCTTCAAAGCGCTGAAAATCTCGTCGACGATCAGCGGCGCCAGTCCCATCGAAGGCTCGTCGAGCACGAAGAGTTTCGGCCGCGACATCAGCCCGCGACCGATCGCCGTCATCTGCTGCTCGCCGCCGGAGGTGAGGCCGGACCGCGTGCGGCGTTTCTCGAGAAGCCTCGGAAACAACGCGTAGACACGCTCAAGGTCGGCCTTCACGCCAAGGCGCGAGGATGAACGCCCGAGCGCACCGGTCAGAAGGTTCTCCTCGACCGTCAGCGAGCGGAAACAGTGCCGGCCCTCGAGAACCTGGACCAGGCCCTTGCGGACAAGGTGCGAGGGGCTTGCCCTTGAAACATCCTCGCCATCGAAAATGATCCGGCCGGCGGTAACGGCGCCGCGCTCTGCCGGCAGAAGATTGGATGCGGCTCGCAACAACGTCGTCTTGCCGGCGCCATTTGAGCCGAGCAGCGCAACGATCTCGCCCTTGCCGACCGAGAGGTCAACGCCATGCAAAGCGGCGATGGCGCCATTGTAGACGGCCTCGACGCGGCTGACCGACAGGATCGGATTTTCCGGGCTGGACATCGATAACTCCGCTGCGAAGATGGATGGCACGGCCGGCCCGCGGGCCGGCCGTGAGCTCTTCAAACTCAGTTGCTGACCACCGCATCGGCGTCTTCGGCCGTGCGGATCTTGAGGCCCTTTTCCTTGGCATAGGCCTCGGACGACTTCTCGATGATCGGGCGCAGCAGCTTCCAGTCCGGCGCGATCCAGTCGGACACGACGTTCCACTTCTTGCCGTCCCACTGCTGGAAGGTCACGTAGCCATCACCTTCGTGATTGTCCCAGGAGACGTTGATCGAGTGGAACAGGTCCTTGGCACCGAGCGCCTCGACGCGCGCCGGGTCGAGCTTGAGGTGTTCGAAGCCCCAGCGGACCTCATCGCCGGTCAGCGTGCGATTGCCGAATTTGGCCTGCGCGATGCGGATGGCTTCGACATTTAGGATGCCGTTGACGATGCCGAGATTGTGGTAGACCGAGCCGATGCGGCTCTTGTCCTCGAGATTGCCCTTGCCGGCGTCGTAGACCGTCTTGACGATCTCCTTGACGACCGGGTAGTCGGCGCCAGACGCCTGGGTGGTGATGGCGGTGTAGCCCTTGGCGGCGTCGCCGGCGGGGATGACGTCCTCTTCAGAGTTGGACCAGACATTGCCGACGATGTGATCGGCCGGGAAGCCGGTCTTCTGCGCGGTCTTCAGCGCAACCGGGTTCATCACGCCCCAGCCGCGCAGCACGACATAGTCGGGACGATCGCGACGGATCGTCAGCCACTGTGCCTGCTGCTCGTTGCCGGGGTGCGGGACCTCGATCTGCGACAGTTCGAAACCGTATTTCTGCGACAGCAGCTCATAGATCGGGATCGTCTCCTTGCCGTAGGGCGAGCCGTGATAGAGCACGACGATCTTCTTGCCCTTGAGCTTGTCGAGGCCGCCTTCCTTGGAGGCGATGTAGTTCACGATGCCCGATGTTTCGCTGTAGGGGTTGAGCAGCAGCGGGAAGACGTAAGGGAATACCCGGCCGTCGGTGGTGTCGGTGCGGCCGTGATTGATGGTGATAAGCGGCACCTTGTCGTCGGTGATGCGGTCGATCATGGCGTAGGCGATGCCGACCGAGAGCGGGTTCCAGGCGGCGATGCCGGGATTGCTCTTCAACCGTTCGTAGACCTCGACGCCCTTCTCGACCTCATACTGGGTTTCGCCCTCGCTCCAGGTCAGCTTGACGCCATTGACGCCGCCGTCGCGGATGTTGATCAGGTTGAGATAGTCGATGAAGCCGCCGAAGAAGCCGGTGCCGCCCGCGGCATAGGGGCCGACGCGGTAGCTCTGCAGCGGGAAATATTGTTCGTCGGCATGGACGGCTGTCGCGCCGAGCACGAAAGCGGTGGCGATCGCCGCTTTCTTGAGGTGACTGAAGAAGGTCATGAGTTGCGTCTCCTGAGGTTTTGGGTCCGTGAGAGAATGTCGAGCGGCGCTCAGCTGGACCTTGAGCCGATCCGTCGTTTCAGGCGGTCGACGAGGGCCGACAGCCCGTTCGGTTCCGCGATGAGGAATATGATGATGAGGGCGCCAAGCACGATGCGCTGGCTCATATCGAGCACACCAGAATCGAACAGGCCGCCGAACACGAAGGCGCCGAGCCGAGACAGAACGAGCGGGAAGACGACGATGAATGCGGCGCCCAGAAACGCACCGCGTATCGAAGCCAGCCCGCCGATGATGATGATGAACAGGATCTGGAACGAGCGGTCGAGATTGAAGCCGGCCGGCTCGACCGTGCGCAGATAGGTGAAGGCCCACAGCACGCCGGCGACGCCGATGATGAAGGACGAAATGGCGAACGCCAGCAGCTTGGTCCGCAGCACCGGCACGCCAATGATGCGCGCGGCGGTTTCATTGTCGCGCACGGCGATGAAATTGCGGCCGGTGGCGCTGTTGACCAGCCGCCAGACTAGTGCCGTCAGCAAGGCGACGGTGGTGACGGAAAGTAAATAGCGTCCGGCGGCACCGTCGAGCGAAAACCCGGCGACGGCAAGGTGCGGCGCGGAAATCACCCCGGACGGATTGTCGTTGGAGAACCAGCCGAACTTGGTCAGCGCCCACTGCACGAAGAACTGAGCGGCGAGCGTCGAGACGGCGAGATAGAAGCCCCGCAGGCGCAGGCTCGGCAATCCGAAGATGACGCCGATGCCGGCGGCCGAAATCCCGGCCAGGATCATGGTCGCAGCCAGCGGCAGTCCTTCGACCCGCAGGTTGAAATTGTATGCGGCGAAGGCGCCTACCGCCATGAAAGCGGAGGAGCCAAGCGAAAGCTGGCCGCAATAGCCGGTCAAGAGGTTGAGGCCGACTGCCGCCAGGCTGAGCGCAAGGAACGGCAGCAGGATCGCCTCGACCAGATAGCTCGACGCAAAGGCCGGGACCAGGCCGTAGACGACGACGATCGCCACGGCCGGCAAAGCTAATTTCCGGGCAAACCTCAGCCAGTCGATTGGAGCCCTTGCGGCATCGAGCGCTTGCACGGCCATCGGTCAGACCCTTTCGACGATTTTCTGGCCAAACAGGCCGGAGGGGCGCACCAGTAGGACAACCAGCGCCAGCGCATAGGCGAACCAGCCTTCGATGCCGCCGCCGACGAAGGGTCCGAGATAGACCTCAGCGAGCTTTTCGCTGGCGCCGATGATGAGGCCGCCGACGATGGCGCCAAGGATGGAATCGAAGCCGCCAAGCACCAGCACCGGCAGCGCCTTCAACACGATCAGCGATAGCGAGAACTGGACGCCGAGGCGTGCGCCCCACAGCAGTCCCGCGACCAGCGCCACGAAGCCTGCAGCCGTCCACACCGTTCCCCAGATCCGCGGCAGCCGCAGCCCGACGGCAAGTGCCGCGAACTGATCATCGGCGACGGCGCGAAAAGCCAGCCCGATCCGCGTCCAGTAGAAGAATGCGCTCAAGCCGGCCACCATCACCGCGGCAATGCCGGCCGCGAGCAGATCGAACGACGAGATGAGGATGCCGCCGACCTCGAAAGGCGTGTCGTCGATGCCGAGATCGAGCCCGTGCACCTGCGTGCCCCAGATCAGTTGGGCAGCGCCCTCAATGATGTAGGACAGGCCAAGCGTGGCCATGAACAGTGTCATCGGCGAGCGGTTGACCAGCGGCCTGAGCACCGTTCGCTCGATGGTGAAACCCAGCGCGACCATGACTGCGAAGGTGATCAGCAGCGCAAGCGCAAACGGGATGCCGCGTTCGACCAGGCTGACAAAGGTGAGTGCCGCAAACAGCACCATCGACCCTTGCGCGAAGTTCAGCACACCCGACGTCTTGTAGATCAGCACGAAGCCGATGGCGACGAGCGAATACATGACTCCCGACAACAGGCCGCCGACCAGCACTTCGACGACGAAGAGAAAATCATAGTAGCTCATCAGATGCCCTCGCCATCCTCGCCCTCGGCGGTGCCGAGATAGGCCCGGATCACGTCCGGATCGGCGCGCACTTCGGCCGGCGTGCCGTCGGCGATCTTGCGGCCGTAATCGAGCACGGCGACGCGGTCGGATAGGCCCATGACGACCCCGATGTCGTGCTCGATCAGGATGATGGTGACGCCATGCCGGTCGCGCGCGGCGCGCACGAACCCGGCCATCTCGGCTTTCTCGGTCGCCGTCATGCCCGCCATCGGTTCGTCGAGCAGCAGGATCTTCGGCTCGGCAACCAGCGCTCGCGCCAGTTCGACCCGCTTCTGCAAGCCGTAGGGCAGCGTCGCGACCAGCTGATCGGCGACCGTTTCCAGATGCAGGAAGGCGATTGTCTGGTCGACCTTTTCGGCAATCGCCGCGTCTTCGCGCCTGGCGCGTGGCAGGCCGGCAATATGTTCGACGAAACTGGCGCGCCTGGTGTGGACGCGGCCCGACGCGATGTTGTCGTGCACGGAAAGCCCGGGAAAGAGCGCCAGGTTCTGGAAGGTGCGCGCGACGCCCAGACGTGCCAGACGGTTCGCGGGCACACGGGAGAATGACTGGCCGGCGATCGCGATCTTGCCGTGGTCGGCGTGATAGAGGCCGCTGATGATGTTGATCAGCGAGGATTTGCCTGCGCCGTTGGGGCCGATCACGGCGCGGATTTCGCCGCTCTTGACCTCGAGATCGACATCGCTCAGCGCCGTGACGCCGCCGAACGAAATGCCAATCCCGCTCAGAGTCAGGATCGCATCGACCTTTGCCGACAGGCGCGCCGGGCGCGTGTCCGTGAGTGGACCAGCGCCAGCAAGAATGCCGGGGATTTCGGGCGCACGCTCGTATGCGGCGGCTCCCAGCGAAGCACCAATCATGACACGTTCCTGATTTTGAAGGAGTGCGCGGCCCGCAGGCCACGCCCTGGCCTATTCGGCGGCGACAAGCTCCCTGTCACGCGCCGCTTCCAGTTCGCGCACCAGCGGGATGATGCGCTTGCCGAAGAACTCGACCTCTTCCTGGAAATGCAGGAAGCCGAGCAGGATCAGATCGGCGCCGGCATCCTTCAGCTTGAGGATGCGTTCGGCGATCTGTTCCGGCGTGCCAATCAGATTGCTGCGGAAGCCGTCATTGTATTGCACCAGATCCTCAAGGGACGACTTCGCCCAGTTTCCCTCGCCTTCCGGCGAGGCCTTGCCGGCATTCTTGACCTGGTCGGCAAAGCCCTGCACCGCTTCGGGATTGGCCTTGGCGACGATCTCGTCCAGCACGGCGCGTGCTTCCGCCTCGGTTTCGCGAGCAATGGCAAAGGCGTTGACGCCGATCTTCACCTTGTGGCCATTCGCCTTCGCCTTGGCCTGGATATCGTCGACCTGCTTCCTGATCTCTTCGGGCGTGTTGCCGTTGGTGAAATACCAGTCGGACACCCGCGAAGCCATGTCACGCGCGGCGCGCGACGAGCCGCCCTGGAAGATCTCGGGCTGCGGATCGATCGGCTTCGGCTTCATCGAGTAGTTGGTGAAGCGATAGAAGTCGCCCTTCAGCGTAAAATTGTCCTCGGTCCAGATGCCGCGCAACGCGCGGATGAACTCCTCCGAGCGGCGGTAGCGCTCGTCATGGTCGAGCCACAGCTCGCCGATGGCGGCGAACTCGCCACGGAACCAGCCGCTGACGACATTGACGGCCACGCGGCCATTGGTCAGGTGGTTGATGGTGGCGATCTGCTTGGCCGCCAGCGCCGGGTTCCATGGACCGGGCAAGACGGCGGCAATCACTTTCAGCGTTGTGGTGGCGGCCAGCAGTGCGTGGCTGAACGACACGGATTCGTGCTGGTTGTCGGCGCCGTAGCCGGCGGTGAAGCGGATCTGGCTCAGTGCGTAGTCGAAGCCGTTGGCCTCTGCGATCTGGGCGAGCTTGCGGTTGTAGTCGATGTCCCAACCGGTCCGCTGCTCGATGTTGGAGATGACCAGGCCGCCGGAGACGTTCGGAACCCAGTAGGCGAATTTCAGGCCGTCGGAATGAGACGTCATGTCGTTGTTCCCTTTTTGGTTGGCTCAGCCGACGCGCGCTGCGGCGGCGGCATTTGCATGGTTGGAATTGAGCAGTGAAACCGCTTCGGATGCGGCCCGTGAAATGCGTTCGCGTATCGCCTCGCCGACGATTTCGGCGCCGATGAAATCGTCGGGCGCCCCATAGACGCCGGTCGGTACGGTGACGGCGCCGAAAAAGCCGAATAATGGCCGCAACTGATGTTCGAGAACCAGGCCATGGTATGGACTTCCGCCTGTCGCCGCGAGAAGCACGGTCTTGCCGGCGAGCGCGCGATAGTCGACGAGGTCGAACAGGTGCTTGAGGGCGCCGGTGTAGGAAGCCCGATAGACAGGCGTTCCGACCACGAGCAGATCGGCCTTCTCGACACGCTGGATGATCGCTTCGCCGGACGCGCCGAGGGCGCCACGGGACAGTCCGACGAAAAGCGAAGGCGCCGCCTCGGTGATTTCGATCAGGCCCGTGTCTGCCGGGACGCGCAGCGCGACGTCCTTGACCAGCGCGTTCACCACCGCGGTTGTGCGCGATGGCGTGCTTACGCCGCCGGATATTCCGAGAACCGATAGCCTTGCCAACTCGTCAATCTCCCAGACCCTGCATGCGCATCGGTCATTTCCAAACCGGGGCAGACGATATTCGACAAAATCTATAGAGATAAGGAACGACGTTTCGATTTTTCGCCTTTGGCGAGAAAAATCCGGTTCTGCTAATGTGCGGTAGCAACGTCCATCTGGCGATGGCCGGGAAGGATCAAAACGGCTCGCAGTCATCTATCGACATTTTTGAAAGCGCCGATGCCTTTGGGCAATAAGGTTCGTTGCCATGATGCCTGGCGTCGCCGTCGCGCAATACTACGAAGCGGCTTCCCTTGCCGGCGACATCACCAGTTTCTGGGTGCCCAATCGGGATTGTCTCTTTCCATGGTGCGCGACATTGGCTTTAGGATTAACCGCAGCGACAGTTGGGACACACGCATCCTTGTGGACGCCTCGAGTGCGACAACGTCCAGCAGCGCTGGACGGCTGGACGGCGCCAGTTGCTCGCGATCGACACGGGCAAGCTCTATGGCGGGCGTGGGGATTTCCTGCCGGTGGCCGAGGCGATAGCCCAGCAGATCGTCCATCTCGGTAAGTCGACGAGATCGTCACCGCCTAGCACCCACGGCGTCAATGACGGCCCAGGGATCTGGTGGGCTTTTCTGCTGGGTCAGGTGTTGAATGTGGGCCGATCGTACGTCCGCGATCAATCCGCCGCAGCTCGGCGGCCTTGACCACCCGTTGCAGCCCGCCGACGTCACGAAATGACGGACGGGCACCAGGAAGTCCCACGGGTTGCCTCTTCACGCCAGCACGCCTGTGCCACCGTCGCTGCCTAAGAGGCGGCGACGGTGGCCGCTTGAAGCAGAACCCGCGCGCCGGTAACCGCGTGGGCAGGCTCGACATATTCCGCCTCGTTGTGGCTCAGCCCGTCACGGCACGGCACAAAGATCATCACGGCAGGCGCCACCCGGGCGAGGAACAGCGCGTCATGGAATGCACCCGAGATCATCTGTTTGTGCGGCAGCTGTAGGGAATTGGCGGCCTCCTCGACGGTTTTGACCATATCGGGAGAGAATGCCGCCCCCGGCATGTCGAACGACCGCCTGATCGTTACCGTGCAATGCTGAGCTTCTGCCTCCGCCGCGCACACCTGGCGCAGTTCTGCTTCGATGGCATCGAGCCGCTCTACCCGCGGATGCCTGATATCGACGGCGAAGACCACAGACTGCGGTATGGCGTTGATCGATCCCGGCTGGGCGGTCACCCGGCCCACCGTCAGCCTTGCCCTGCTGTCGAACGGCATGATCGTCGTCTGGAGCCTGTGAATCGCGGCAACGGCCGCGACCATCGGATCCCTACGGTAGGCGAGGTCGGTTGTACCGGCGTGACCGGCGGCGCCCTCAATGCAGACCTCCAGCCAGCGCGTACCTTGCACGGCTGTGACGATACCGATCGGCAACCGCTCCTTTTCCAGCGATGGTCCCTGTTCGATATGCAGCTCGATGTAGCCGGATATCGGCATGCCGAGGGGGCGAAGGGTTGCCTCTGGCAAGGCGGAGATCGTTGCCCCGAGCTCCTCTGCGAGGGACGCACCGTCGCTGCCGACTATGGACCGCCATGCGCAAATGTCGGCTCCGGTGAAGGCCATGGAGCCCATGACACCCGGCGTAAACCGGCTGCCCTCTTCATTGGCCCAGGCGACGACCTCGATCGGCATCCGAGTCTCGGCCCTCGCGTCCTCCAGCGCTTCGAGCGCCTCGAAGGCGGAAAGCGTGCCGAGCGCTCCATCGAAGCGCCCGCCGGTCGGCTGGCTGTCGAGGTGGCTGCCGATCAGCAGCGGCGGCAGGGTGGCATCCGTGCCCTCGCGGCGGATGAAAAGGTTTGCCATGGCGTCCTGGAAAACCGCGAAGCCGCGCGCGAGCGCCAATTCCGCCAACAGGCGCCGGGCGCCGCGATCCTCGATGCTGAACGCCTGTCGGTTTACGCCACCGGCTGGCGTCGCGCCGATCCGGGCGAAGGCATCGAGCCGGCCCAGCAGCCGCTCGCCGTCGATCTCCGGCACTGAAGTCACCGCTTGAGGCCGCGGATGAAGGCCTTTACCCGTTGCGGATCGACCTGATTCCACCACACTCCATCATATTTCAGCGAGCTGGCGACAATGACGCCGTCGACGATGTCCAAGATATCGGTGGCGTTGTCGGGTGTCACCCCGCTGCCGACAAGCGTCGGCAGTCCGGCGGCGTCCTTGATCATCCTGATGTAGCTGAGGTCGGCGGCGTGGCCAGTGCGCTGGCCGGTGGCGATCACCGCGTCGGCATCGAAGAACACGAGGTCCTTGACCTGCTCCTCGATCGGCCGGTCGCCGACGATCGCGTGGGCGCCATGCTTGACATGCGCGTCGGCGAAGATGCGGATTCCGTTGGCCCGAAGTTTAGCGCGGAAACGCATGGCGCGCGCCGCTTCGCCTTCGATAAAGCCCTCGTTGGCGACATAGGCGTTGGCCCATTGATTGACGCGCACGAAGGAAGCACCGGAGGCACTGGCGATCGAAAGCGCGGGAATGGAGGCATTGGCAAGCACATTGATGCCGATCGGCCGGCCGAGTTCTCTGCGGATCCGGTCTGAGACGACAGACATGTAGGCGGAGGTTTCCGGCCCGATATCATCCGGCTTGGAAAACGGCACGTCACCATGGTTTTCGGCGATCACGCCGTCACACCCTCCCTGCAAATAGGCTTTGGCGTCGTCGAGGCCGCGTTGATAGATGGCCTCGATCGCCTCGCCATGGTAGCGCGGCGCCCCCGGCAGGGGGGCGAGATGAACCACGCCGATCACCACCTTGCTTCTGCCGAAGATCGACTGCAGCACATCATCCGCGACCTGGCCAATGGGTTTGGAGTTAGGGGAATTTGTCATGCGGTTTTCGCTTCCGTCGTTTCCATAAGCACTTTCATTTCCCGGCTGTCGGGGCAGGAACCGAGCGTGCCGGCGCGCCCGACCGAGATGGCTGCGGCGCGGACCGCAATCCGCGCTGCCGCGGGGAGCTCCATGCCGGCCGCAAGGCAACCAGCGAGGCAACCGCAAAAGACGTCGCCCGCGCCGCTGGTGTCTAGCACGGCCACCCTGGGCGCCGCGATCCGGTCGATCCGTCCTTCGCCATCGGCGACCAGGCAGCCGAGTGCGCCAAGCGTCACGATGGCAGCGCCGGCGCCCTGACGGATCAAGTCGCGGGCCGCCATGGCAGGGTCGCCAGCCCCGGTCAGTTGCGCCGCTTCGCCCGCGTTGGCGATGACGACGCTGACGTCGCTCAAGCCCGGTGTGTGGTCGGCCGCAAGCGGGCTCGGATTGAAGATCGTCATCGCTCCCGCGCCCCGCGCCACCTTCAGGCAAGTGGCCGTGATATCCGGACCCAGATTGCCCTGAAATACTACGATATCGCCGCGTGCGATCGATCGGGCAAAACCGCTGTCGGCCATAGGATTGTACGCGGCGGCGCAACTGGCTCCGGTGACGATGAGGTTTTCGCCGCGCGCATCGACCATGATCGTCGACCGATCGCTGGGCAGTGCCAGTACCGCCAGATGGCTGGCATCGAGATCGCGGCTCAACTGCTCTGCGATCCAGGCTCCGGCGGGATCGTTGCCGATCGCGGCACGGAAGCGAACATCGGCTCCGGTGCGCGCCGCGGCCAGCGCCTGGTTCGCACCCTTGCCGCCAAGTCCGTCAGCATGTTCCGATGCGTTCAGCGTTTCGCCTGCCGCCGGAAACCGGTCCAACCGAAACGTTGTATCGACGCAAACATTGCCGACGACATGGACGCGCATGGCTAATCCCTGGCCGTTGCCCAGCCTAGCATCTGTTCGAACAACGTCTTGTAGCCATTCCAGGCGATGAAGCCCGGCGGCAGCCAATGCGGCCCTACATCCGAGGTCCAGGCGACAGTGCGGCCCCGACCATATTTGCCGGCCACCAGCAGTGGCAGCGAACGGTAGTCGGAGGACACGGTGGCGAGAACTTCCGAACCGTCCTTGACCGTGACCTCGTTGAAGCCAAGCAGGATCGGCCAATCCTTGCCTAGGCCCTTGAGGATCGGATGGGTCTGCGGGCCGACGACGACCGGCGCATAGCCTTCTGGAACCTCGACACGGTCGTCCACCGGCAGGCAGATGACCGGCAAAACGTCCTCAACCGGCGTCTTGTGATAGCGCGCGCCGCCATTGATGCCCTGAAAGCTGTAATAGCCGCCGAACATCAACAGGCCGCCGCCATTGCCGACATAGTCGCGCAACAGGCGCAGCCGGTTCGGCGTCGGTTTGGAGTGGATCCAGGTATCGGGGTGAAGCAGCAGCGTGTTGGCCCCAAGATCGGAGAGCACGACCGCGTCATAGGCCGAAAGCGCTTCCATGGTCTGCGGGAAGTTCCGCTGTGCCTCATGCGCCGGCATGAAGGTGACGTCGAACAGGCTGTCCTTCAGCGCGGCCAGCAACTCATCGGCACCGGTGTGATAGGTCACGGTGGGAAACTGATCGAAGCCTTTGATGTGGGTCGCGGTCGAGACCCAGGACTCGCCTGCGAGAAGAACCTTCTTCCTGGACATGTAGTCTCCCTATCTTGTTTTGGAGCCGCGGCTCAGAGGCCCTCGGCGAACACAGTCTTTGGATTGTCGATGAGCATCGTGTCGATTGCCGACTGCTCGACACCATGGCGTTTCAGTCTCGGCACGAAATGCTTGAGGATGAAGCCGTAGCCGAAACCGCCGAAGCGGGTCAGCATGATCTTGAGAAAGACGTCCTGCGACAGCAGAATCCTGTCGAGCAGTCCCATATCGATCAGCGAGCGGATCGCCCGCGCATTCTGCTCGTCGGACGGCGACTGCGCATCCTGGTCGGCATAGTAGAAATCCATGCCGATCATGTCGTATTCCAGGAAGGCGCCACGCGCGGCGAGGCTTTGCTGGTAGGCAAGATCGTTGTGGCTGGGGTTCATGTGGCAAAGCACCGTATGCCGGAGATCCGCGCCTTCTGCCTCGACCACGTCAAGCACATCATGCGCCAGCCGCTCCCAGCCGGGCAGATGAATCGTCAGCGGCACGCCGGTCATCTTGGCCGCACGGGCGGAGGCCCGCAGCGACTTGCGCTCCTCGTCGGTAAAATCCTTGCTGACGCCAACCTCACCGATAATGCCGGCAATGATTTCGGGCTGCGCCGACCCGCCGCCGACATCATTGACGAGGAATTCGGTGACGTCGTCAACGTCCATCGCTTTCAGCCAGACGGGATGGGTGTGCTGCAGGTAGAAGCCCGTCCCCATGACGATCCGCAATCCAGAGGCGCGGGCGATGCGCGCCAGCTTCACCGGATCGCGGCCAATGCCAATGTTGGTCGCATCCACCACGGTATGGCCGCCGAGCGCCCGGTATTTCGCCAACTCCGAAAGGGCTAGGTCGCTGTCGTCGAGCGAGACGTTGTCGCGGTTCATGTAGGGGTTCATCCGCAACTCGCCGATGATCTCCATGCTGACCGGCTGCTCGGCGATCTTCTTCTCGTCGGGATGGCAAGGGCATTTCCACGACGTCGCGCCATCGAGCAGTATGTGTTCATGCATCAGCGTCACGCCCATATCGACAATCGCAACCGGGCCGGTAACGGTCATCACCGTGCCGGAGCGAACACCGATCGGTGCCCGTTCCCTTGGCTTGTCGTCGAACAGATGATCCATGTCAGCGGCTCCGCGTTGCGCCCTTGAACAGCCGGAAATTCAGCCAGATGGCAACGAGGATGATTGTGCCGGTAACGATCGGCGTCAGGAAGGGCGACATATGCGCAAGGATCAAGCCGTTGCCGATGACCGCGACGGTCAAGGCGCCGAGCACAGTGCCGATGATCGTACCGCGCCCGCCGAACAGACTGGTGCCGCCAAGCACCACGGCGGCGATGACATCGAGCTCGAAACCCTGGCCGGCATTCGACGAGCCGGAACCGAGCCGAGCGGCGAGGATGATGCCGGCCACCGCCGCCGCCATGCCCGACAGGATGTAGACGAAGAGCGTCATGAAGCGCGTATCGACACCGGCTCGGCGCACGGCCTCTGTATTGGCGCCGATGCCGGTGACATAGCGGCCGAACGGCGTCTGGTTGAAGGCGAGATAGGCAATGATCAGCACGACAAGGGCGAGCAGCGCCGGTACCGGCACGCCGAGAAACCAGGCCCTGCCGATGTTGACGAAGAAGCTGGTCGGTTCGACCGGGATCGAATAGCCGCCGGTGATCAGCAACGCCACGCCGCGGATGACGGAGAGCCCGGCAAGGGTGACGATGAAGGGCGGTATCCGCTCGTAGGCGATGAAGAAGCCGTGCAAGGCGCCGATCGCAGCACCAAGCGCCAGCATGGCGATGACGACCAGCGGCCATGGCAGGTCGGCCTGCAGGAAAACCGCCGACAGCGTTGCCGTCAGCGCCAGCACGGAGCCGACCGAGAGGTCGATGCCGCCGGTGGTGATGACGAAGGTCATCGCGGCCGCAACGATCAGCAGCGGCGCCGACTGGCGCGCGATGTTGAGCAGATTGGGCGTCGTCAGGAAGGAACCGGTGATCAGCGAGAAGACCAGGCAGACGACGATGAAGAACAGCGCAATCGAGACGACGCTGCCATTGGCTAACGCCACATCCTTCCACGTGCTGTTGTGAGCGCGTTTGGGTGAGGCGCCAACACCGGCGGAGGTAACGTTCATGGTTGGACCCCCTCATCGCGGCTTGCGCGGGCCGAGCGCGCGGTGAATTTGCGGCCGACGATCAGGTTGACGACCTCCTCGATGCTGGTCTCGCCGATCTTGCGCTCGGCGACTTTGCGGCCTTCGTACATGACCTGGATACGATCGCAGACCAGGAACAGATCCTGCAGGCGATGGGTGATGAGGATGACGCTGACGCCCCGGGCGCTGACGGCGCGGATGAGTTCCAGAACCGCCTCGACTTCCGCTACCGCAAGGGCGGCCGTCGGCTCGTCCATGATCAGCACCGACGGATCGAAGGAAGCCGCGCGGCCGATGGCGATCGACTGGCGCTGCCCACCGGAGAGGTTTTCGACCTTGAGCTTGGTATCGGCAATGACGATGCCGAGCCGGTCGAGCATCTGGCGCGTCTCGCCATGCATGCGCTTGTTGTCGAGAAAGGGGACGCCGAGAACGCGGCGACGCGGCTCGCGGCCGAGGAAGAGATTGCCCGCCACATCCACCGTGTCGCAGAGCGAAAGGTCCTGGTAGACCATCTCCACCCGCGCGGCGCGGGCATCGGCCGGCGACGAGAAAGACACCGCCTTGCCATTGATCTCGATGGTGCCGGCATCAGGAATGACCGCACCGGACAGCACCTTGCTCAAGGTGGATTTGCCGGCGCCATTGTCGCCGACCAGACCGAGCACTTCGCCAGGCTTCAGGTTCAGCGAGACATCGTCCAGCGTCTGGATAGGGCCGTACCGTTTGGAAATACCGGTCATCCTGACGCGGTAGGTCTCGCCATCGCTCATCATGGTTCCAATTCTCTGGGCGCGACATGTTCAATTGGTCGCCGGGCTGCGCAGGCAACCCTCGGGTCAATGCGCAGCCCAGCGGTCCGGGGAGGATACTACTTGAACATGTCCTTGAACTGGCCGACATTTTCCTTGGTCACGATGGTGATCGGAACGTTGATGATCGGGTCAATCTTCTCGCCCTTCTTGAGCTTGACGAAAGCTTCGATGGCAGCCTTGCCTTCACCGGCCGGATCCTGCTGGACGACAGCGACCACCCAGCCCTCTTCGAGACCCTGCACCGCCGACTTGGTCAGGTCCCAGCCGAACACCTTGACGTCGCCCGTACGGGCCTGGCTGGAGACAGCGGAAACCGCGCCGAGCAGAGCCGGCTCGCCGGTCGCGTAAAGCGTCGTCATGTCAGGATTGGCGGTCATCAGGTTTTCGGAGGCGGACAGGGCCACGTCCTGGACGTTCTGGCCGTCGACCGTGTCGAGGAAGGTGACCTTCTGGCCGCTGTCGGTGACAGCCTTCTTGAAGCCGTCGAGGCGCTGGTTCTGGATAAACGAATTGAGCGCGCCAACGACGCCGATCTTGGCGGTGCCGCTCAGCTTAGTCTTCACGTATTCGGCGTAGAACTTGCCGATATCCTCGCCTGCCTTGGTGTTGTCAACGCCGACGAAGGCGACGTTGTCGCCATTTGGGATCTGCGCGTCAATGGCGATGACCGGAATGCCGGCGGCTTTGGCCGCGGTGATGGCCGGCTTCACACCGTTGACATCGATGGCGACGAGAATGATGCCGTCGACCTTCTGGGTGATGTAGTTCTCGATGGCGTCGTTCTGCGCGCTTGGTACATTGTTGGCGTTGAAGATGACGAGGTCCACGCCGGCAGCCTTTGCGGCAGCCGTTGCGCCGTCATTGATCTGGTTGAAGAACAGGGCCTGCTGGTTGATGGTCACCAGCGCATAGGTCTCGGCCATGGCGGAAGCAGAGCCGAGGGCGAGGGTCATGGCGAGGGTCATGGCGATGGCTGCGGCGCAGCCTGAAAGGATCTTGGTAAGACGCATTCCGGTTCCCCTTGGTTTTCTCGAAAAGGCCCTTGATCGGGCTCACCTGGCGCCTGAGCGCAGAGCATATTTCAAGATGCTTGATTTCTTGTCAAGTGACTTGAATTGGCATCAACGAAGACAAATGAGGGGCTCGCCCGATCAGAATGTTGCCGGCGTGTTCACCCAGAAAATGCTGGCGCGTTCGTCGCCGACATTGCGGTACCAGTGCGGCAGTTCGGAATTGAAGACGAAGGAATCGCCGGCCGACAGGCGAAACGTCTTTTCGCCGACCATCAATTCGATCGCACCTTCCAGGAGGTAGCCGACTTCCTCGCCAGCGTGCTGGATCGGGCCGGCGCTCTCACCTCCCGCCTCGATGTGGTGGATGTTGCACTGCAGGAGATGGCCGGGCGAATACGGAATGACGCGCTCGAGCGAAATGCCTTCGCCGCGCCGAAGCGGATCGAGCGCGATCAACGGCCGCGATCCAGCCCGAAAGACGATGCCTTCCTCACCATCGGATTCCTCGAACATCCAGCCAATGTTGGTGCCAAGCACCTCGACAAGCCGGTGCAGCATGGGAAGCGAGGGCGAGACCTTGCCGTTCTCGACCTTGGAAAGCAGGCTTTCAGAGCAGTTCGCGGCGGCAGCTAGCGCCTTCAAGGTCAGCCCACGCGTCTGCCGGGAGAGTTTCAACCGTATGCCGAGCCGCAGAAGGCTGGTGGCGGTCGAGCGCTCGTCGCCGCCCTTGCTGTTTTGGGTGTCCATCTTGTTCATTTGGGGACGCGAACATCTCCGCTGGTTGGGCTGACTCGTAAAACTGATCCCAGGCGTTGTCCATCCTGTGAAAAACGGACGATGCATCCAATCGTCGGTGGGCCTTTTCAAAACCATCATCCCCCACTAAACGCTACGACGCGTTCGGCGCATTTGCGAGTAACTGCCCGATGCATGCCGCAGAGGTACCGTCATCGACCACTGATACCACAGCAAGATGCCTAACTCCTCGGGAGGGCCGCGTTAGCTGAGCGTGAGCAACTCGCCTCGCGCAACTCCCACAAGCGTGTGGCTGGCGCGCGGCCACCCGGGGAGCCTGTTTGGGATTCACCTGAACTACATTCCCGGCAGCTTCCGCCCAGGGACCGGTCCGGGATCGCCGCCGATTCTGCCGAGGAGCAGGCGTTCCTGGATAACGGCGTCGCTTTCTCGACCGAGGAAGGCGTCTATGCGTCGCTGCAGGCGACCAAGCCGCAGACGCTCGCCTTCGCGCTCAGCGACAGCCCGCCGGGCTGGCGGCATAAGACCGCCGCTTGCCAGCTGACCGATCGGCGTCATACGCGATCGCGTATACATCAATTTTATACGCAACCCCGTATGTTACGACTAATACGCGATCGCGTATATTGCAGACGTGGAGACCCATCATGACAGACCAGATCGCTCGCAACGAAAAACAACTCGGGGCCATCCTGCGCCGCGCCCGCAAGAACGCCGGGGCTCACGCAAGGCTCGCTCAGCAACCAGATCCACCTGCGCCCTGGCGCTATCGGACGAAGGAGCGTTTGGTCAGCCTGCCTACTCCCAATCAGCCGGGATTTAAGGACGCAGACCAGGCAGCGGTCGAAGGCCGAAAAGTCCCCAAGGCAACCGTCGTCCAAATGCCTGGTGCCGCCCTGCCAGGCACATTTGGAGCGGCCTTTCAACGGTTGAAGATCTCAGTCAAGTGGTTGGCGCTTGACGAAGCCAGCAAGCGCAAGAACACGCGGCTGATTGAAGAATTTCTGGAACTGCGGGTGGTCCCAGATCACCCACTGATTTGGCGCGACGTACCGGTTAAGAACCTTAGACGTATCCATATTGAAGAGCTTCTTGGCCGCTTCATCGCCACACCCCATAAGGCCAAGCACCTGCTGGTGGGCATACGCAAGCTGGTCTATGTAGCACTGCGACAAGATTGGATCAAATCGATCCCACAGCAGCGGTCGAGTGGCGCCCGGCCTATGTCGGTTGGAAAGCCTGGTCGCGCGAAGCGATGGCGCAATTTGAAAACCGTTGGCACTTGGGCACCGCAGCACGCACTTGCTATGGTTTGGCGCTTTGGCTCGGCAGCCGCCGCGGCGACGTCGCGGGCCTGCGCTGGGACCAGAGGGTCACCAGCCGTGTCTTCATCGATGGCGTCGAGCGTCACTTTGACGGGTTTGATATCGTCCAGGCCAAGAACAAGGGACGAACAGGCGGCAAACGGCTTTTCGTGCCGATCACGCCGATGCTGTCCGAGATCCTGGATGCGGCTGACAGGCGCGGCGAGACCGTCTTGGTCAACGCCTATGGGGAGCCCTTCTCCGCCAAGTCCTTGACTGGAATGATGGCGCATTGGTGCAAGCTTGCCGGTCTTCCGAAGGGCCTTACCCTGCATGGTTTGAGGAAATCGCTCGGTGTTTATCTGGCGGAGGCCGAGGCCTCCACCAGGCAGATGATGGACGTCCTCGGTCACGACGATATCGATCATGCGGAGCTCTATTCGCGCGAGCATAGCAGGTACGGCTGGCGGTCCAGGGGATCGAGTCGTGCGGCTGGTCACGCGCAAGCCGATGCTTGGCGAACCTGTTGGCGAACCTCGTGGCGAATCACCCTATAACACATTGATAAATAACGATAATGGTGGGCCCGGAGGGACTCGAACCCCCAACCAAGCGGTTATGAGCCGCCGGCTCTAACCATTGAGCTACAGGCCCCACGCGCGCTGGATTAGTGTTTTTCCTTGCGCGGCACAAGGCTTTCCGGACGGGCTGGCCGAGATCGCCCAAATCAGCCCATATTCGCGCCCTAGTCGACAGGCGCGACTGGATCGCACATCGAGGAGATTTTCATGACCAGACATATTTTGCCGCTCGCACTTGCCGCCGCGATCGCTTTTCCGGCGATGGCAAGCGCTGCCGATTCGCTGCCCCCGCCCCGCATCATCGTGTCGGGTGAAGGCCAGTCGACCGTGGCGCCCGACCTGGCGCTGCTGACGCTCAGCGTCATGCGCGAGGCCAAGACCGCACGCGCGGCACTCGACGCCAACAACGACGCCATGGCCGCCGTGATCGCGGCAATGAAGTCGGCAGGGATCAAGGATCGCGACCTGCAGACCGCCGGCATCCAGATCAACCCGCGTTACAATTACACCAACAAGCCCGACGGCAGCCAGGAAGCCGAGCTTGTCGCTTACCAGGTGACCAACACACTCTCGGTGCGCATTCGCGACATCGACAAAACAGGTGAGGTTCTCGACAAGGCTGTGTCGCTCGGCGTCAACCAGGGCGGCGGCATTTCGTTCTCCAACGAGGATCCGAAGGCTGCCGTCACCGAAGCCCGCAAGAAGGCGGTCGCCGATGCCATGGCCAAGGCCAAGACGCTGGCCGAAGCCGCCGGCGTCAGCATCGGCCGGGTGCTGGAAATCACCGACCAGAACGTTGCGCCGGCGCCGATGCCGATCAATGCCAAGGCCTTCGATGCGGCAGGCGCCGCGGTTCCCGTGCAGGCCGGCGAGAATGCCTACGCCGTGCAGGTAACAGTGACATTCGAGCTTAAGTAGCAGGCCGCCGGGCCGGGTGCGGTTCTGCTGAACCCGTCGGCCGGAACCGCTATCGCCGACATGAAAAACCCCGGAGGACTGGCCTCCGGGGTTTTTTCGAGCCGCACCTTTCCGCGGAGGGAAAGGGGCTCCTGGCTGACCCTAGAAGGGTCATGCCGCTACTCCAGGCTGATCCTCGCGGAGGAACATGCCTCCGGATCGACCTTCGCAGAAGGTCGTATCCCAGACTGATCTTCGCAGAAGATCAGTCTGGTTCTCTTAGCGATAAATAACCGGGCAGCCGCGCTCATTGGCGAACACGATCACAACGCGATCGCCATACTGACGGCCGGCGACCTTCACCACGCGGCGATTGACATCGACGATGCGGACGCGGTGCAGGCCCATGCGCTCGGCCTTGTCGAGGGCGCGATCCGGCGAGCAGCGGCGCCAATTGCGGTCACGGCGAAAGCCGTCCTCATCGTCGCCGGTGTAGACGCCGACGCGGCGGTCATGGTTGTTGCCGAAGCCGAGATAGATCGAGTCCGCCTGGGCGGGCACTGCGGCAAGCGTGCCGAGAGCTACGAGACCCGAAAGGGCTGCCGTCTTGAATGAGTTGAACATTGTCTTCTCTCCTTGTTGAGGGCTTGCGCCCGTCTTGGTCGAACCGATGGGGGGAGAATGCTCCTTGCAATCTGAACTCTTCGCGAACCGGCCGTTCATTTTCGGTTAATCTGCCCGACAGGTTGAAAGCAACCGCCCCTTCCACCGCTGCAAACGACCCTGACCGTCAAAAACGTCCAATGGCGCAGAACGCCCTATGGCAGCGTCCGTTCCAGAATGCTCAGGGCTCGTCATCGAGCATATAGTCGAAATAGTCGTCCGGCTCGGCCAGATCGGTCTCACTGGCGCGGACGCGGCCGCGCATGGAGATGCCGGCATCATGAACGGTCTCGGCACTTCCCGACACCAGCCTGTGCCACCAATAGAGGTCGTGCCCCTCGGCAACCAGCCGGTAGGCACAGGTTTTCGGCAGCCACGTGATGGTGCGCACATTCTGCGGCGTCAGCCCGACACAGTCCGGCACGCGCGCCAGCCGGTTGGCATAGTCCGAACAGCGGCAGCTTTGCCCATCGAACAGCCGGCAGCCGACTGATGTCCAGTAGATCTCGCCGGTGTCCTCGTCCTCGAGTTTAGACAGGCAGCATTTTCCGCAGCCGTCGCACAGCGATTCCCACTCGGTGGGCGTCATCGCTTCCAGCGTCTTGGTCTTCCAGAACGGCGTTTCCATTATGGGTCGAGATGTGGCCTCCGCATGCGGCAAGGTCAAGCTGTTGTGTGACTTCAAGTTCCGGCCGCACCATAGGAAAAACATGAAGTTGCCTTCAAAACGCCGGTCAATCGTCCTTGGGTGCGGGTAATGCCCGCAAACCGGAACCAATCCGGTCAAGGACAGTTTGGGCAGGGATGGGACCCCACAAGGAGAATTTAAGATGAAACGCCAACCACGGGTACTGGCAGGTACGGCACTTGGCCTGCTTATGGCATCCGCGCCGTTGGGCGCATCCCCGTTGCAGGGCAACGCCGTTTTCGGCCCCTTGCAGCACACGGCCGCGCCACTGATCCTGGTCCAGGACGACCCTGCTGCAGATGGTCAGCAGACCGACCAGGAACTGCCGCGCAAAAAGAAACGCCAGCAGGCCGAACAGGCAGCGCCGGCCGCCGAGCAGCCTGCACCGGCTGCAGAGCAACCCGCCCCTGCCGCCGAGGAACAACAGCCGCGCAGGAAGAAGCGGGATCAGCAGCAGACCGAGCAGGCCCCGGCCGAACAGGCCGCACCTGCCGCCGAGGAACAGCAGCCGCGCAAAAAGAAGCGCAATCAACAGCAGCAGATCGAGGCGGCGCCTGCGGATGAGGGCGGCGCCCAGGCAGCGCCGGCGACCGATGAGCAGCCGCTCAAGCCACGCAAGAAGAAGCGTGACCAGCAGCAGATCGAGGCAGCACCGGCTGAACAACCGGCCGAACAGGTAGCTCCGGCAAATGAAGAACAGCCGCTAAAGCCACGCAAGAAGAAGCGCGACCAACAGCAGATCGAAGCGGCGCCCGCTGAACAGCCGGCCCAGCAGCCTGCCGAGCAGGCAGCGCCCACCGAACAGGTGGCGCCGGCAAACGACAACAAGTCGGGCAAGAAAAAGCGCAAGCAGGATCAGCAGATCGAGGCCGCGCCTGCCGACAAAGCGCCAGACGTCAAAGTTGCGCCTGCCGAAGAGCCCGCGCCGCAGGCCGAGCCGATTCAGCCCCCGGCCGATCAGCAAGCGGCTCCCGCCGAAGGTGAACAGCCGAAGGATCAGGCGAAAAAGCACGGCAAAAAAACTGTCGGCGAACAGCCGGTGACGGGCGAACAGCAGCCTGCGACCGGTGAACCACAGCCTGCGGAGCAACCGGCCAATGCCGAGCAGCCCGCGCAACGTGAGACGCCGGCGCAAGGCGAAGCCACGGCCAACCCCGACGAAGCACCCATCCTGGACAGCCAGAAGGATGCCAGGCGCAAGCACCGCAAGGACCAGGGCGGCAACAGCCAGAATGGCGACGGCCAAAATGGGAACGGCCAAAATGGGAACGGCCAGAATGCTGGCGGCCAGACGGGCGAGCAGCCCGCGCAGGGCGGCACCGAGGCGCAAGCCCCGAAGCCGGCTCCGGTCGACCAGGGACCGCCGCCCACCGACGACAAGTCAGCTCAGCAGGCAATTCAGCCAGAAAAGATCGCCCCGGTGACGGAGGAAAAAGGCAAACGCGTCGAGCGTGCACCCGATGAGAACGTCCGCGACCGCCGGCGTCCGAAAGGCGTCGACGTCGTCAAGGAACTCGGCGACCGCGTCATCCTGCAGTTCAACAACCAGACGATCGTGGAAAGCAATGACGCTCCGCGCATGCACCGCGGCGCCAGGAATGTTTACTATGAGGAACTGTCGGGCGATCGCTCTCGGGAAATCGTCGAGCGCGACAATGGCATCCAGATCGTCACCATCCGCAACCGCAATGGCGACGTCATCAGGCGATCGCGCATCACGCCGGATGGGCACGAATATGTGCTGAGCTATGTCGACGAGCGCAGCTATGACGACGACAATGACTGGCGCGATCCCGGTGACGACCTGCCGCCGATGCGGCTCACCATCCCGCGCCGCGAGTACATCCTCGATTCGGAAGATGTCGAAAGCCCGGACGATTATTACGAGTTCCTCGAACAACCGCCGGTGGAGAAGGTCCAGCGCCTCTATTCCATCGACGAAGTGAAGCGTTCGGCGCGCGTGCGCGACATTGCCCGTCGCGTCGACCTCGATACATTGAACTTCGAGTTCGGCTCGGCCTCGATATCCGACACCGAAGTGCAGAAACTGGAAGGCGTCGCCACGGCCATGGAGAAACTGTTGAAGAAGAACCCGGCCGAAACCTTCCTGATCGAAGGCCACACCGATGCGGTTGGCACGCCGGAAGCAAACCTTGCTCTGTCCGACCGGCGCGCTGAGTCTGTCGCCGAAGCGCTGACCAATGCCTTCGGGATCCCGCCGGAAAACCTGACCACTCAGGGCTATGGCGAGGAATACCTGAAGGTCAACACCACGGCGCCCAACCGCGAGAACCGCCGTGTCGGCATCCGTCGCATCACCTCGCTGGTGGCACCGGTGGCGAGTAACAATTGATCTGCTTTCCAATGGCTTGAGCAGCTTTCTGGAATCAGATCGACAACAAGGACCCATCCCGGCAGATCGGGATGGGTCGAGCTGCGGACAGCAATCCCGGTTCAGCAAGAATTGTACTGGTATTAGAACCGGCTCATTGAATAGAGCGGCCGCCCTCCCCAGATTCAAGCCTGGGCGTTCCCTGCCCCGTCCCGACTCCAGCGGGATGCATTGAACCCCGCCGGCCCTCCCGGCGGGGTTTTTTTGCGTCGCAATTTGCCTTGCAAACTGCGGCAAGCTGATCGAAATACCCCAGTCGACCTCAGAAAGCTGACCGGAACCGCTGCATGAAACGTCTCGAACTCGCCATCGAATCGATCATCCTCGCCTCACGCTGGCTGCTGGTGGTTTTCTACATCGGGCTGGCCCTAGCGCTCGCCGTCTATGCGCTGTCCTTCGGCAAAAAACTCTACGAGTTCGTCATGGTCGCCTTCACACTCGACGACACCGACACCATCCTGAAGATGCTCGGCCTCATCGACGCCGCACTTGTCGCCTCGCTGGTGGTGATGGTGATCATCTCCGGCTACGAGAATTTCGTCAGCCGCTTCGACGACCAGGATGGCGGTGTGCACTGGCTGGGTACGATCGATGTCGGTTCGCTGAAGGTCAAGGTCGCCTCGACCATCGTCGCTATTTCCTCGATCCACCTGTTGCAGGTGTTCCTGAATTCGTCTTCCTATACGATCGACCAGCTGATGTGGCTGACCATCATCCACCTCGCTTTCGTCGTCTCGGCGCTGATGCTGGCCTATATCGACCGGCTGATGGGACTGAGCAAAGGCAAGAAGGGCGAGGAGTGATGAGCCCCTTTCTCCCCGTTCATGGGGAGGTGAGGCTGGTCCGCACAGCGGGCGAAAAGCCAATTGCTTGGTTTTTCGAAAAACGCCGGCAGGTGGATGAGGAAGCAGCGCCGTCGGCCCGTGATTTCCGTCAGTAGATGCTTTTGACGTTCGTCGGCGAATTGGCAAATACCGCGTCCGGCACGAAAAAGTCGCCGGCCAGCGGCCCGGTCGCGCCCGGCGCATAGACCGCGAAATCGGTCACGCCCTCGGCCCGCAGCACCTCTTCATCGATGTAGAAATTGCCTGATGTCTCGCGCGATGGCCGCAGGAAGATGGCGTGTGCGGCATCGGCCATGATGTCGGGTAAGCGGCTCATCGCCGCCACCGTCGCGCCGCCGAGCAGATTGCGCACCGCAGCCGTGTCGATGGTCGAGATCGGCCACAGCGAATTGACCGCGATGCCGTCCTTGGCAAACTCGGCGCTCATCCCCAGCGTGCACATCGACATGCCGAACTTGGCCATGGTGTAGGCGACATGGTTCTTGAACCATTTGGCCTTCATGTCGAGCGGCGGCGCCAGATTCAAGATGTGAGGATTGCTTGCCAACTTCAGGTGCGGAATGCACATTTTCGACACCAGGAAGGTGCCGCGCGTGTTGATCTGGTGCATCAGATCGTAGCGCTTCATGTCCGTCTCCAGCGTGCCGGTGAGCTGGATGGCGCTGGCATTGTTGACGCAGATATCGATGCCGCCGAACTTTTCGACGGTCTTGGCAACCGCCTCAGCCACCTGCGCCTCCTCGCGGATGTCGCACAAAACAGGCAGCGCCTTGCCGCCGGCCTGCTCGATCTCCTCAGCTGCCGAGTAGATCGTGCCCGGCAGCTTCGGATGCGGCTCGGCGGTCTTGGCCGCGACCGTCACATTGGCGCCGTCGCGCGCAGCTCGCAGCGCGATCGAAAGACCGATGCCGCGCGACCCGCCGGAGATGAACAGCGTCTTTCCCTTGAGCGACATGTCTTGGCACCTCCCTTGCTACATCACTGACGCGAACCATTGCGCGGCGGCAATGCACTGCGCAAGGCCTCGGCAGCCTGCAACGGGTTACGCAACGTAGGCTCAAACGGAAAAGGGGGTTAGACCAGCACCAGGCCCTGCCGCATCGCGATCGCGATGGCATCCGTGCGGTTCGCAGCACCCAGCTTGATCAGGATCGCGGCGACGTGGAACTTTGCCGTGTGCACGGAGATGTTCAGCCGCCGCGCGATCACCTTGTTGGGTGCGCCTTCGGCCAGCAGCGCCAGCACTTCGGCCTCGCGCGGCGACAGCGCCGGACGGGCGGTAGCGCCATCGTCCAACGGCTCCTCGCCGAACAGCCCGCTATGGCTTCCGCCGTTGGCGGCGGCATCGAAATCGTCGTGGCGAGCGGGCGTCGAACGCCCATCCCTGGACACCCGGTAGCCGGCCGCCGCCAGTCTGACGGCAGCCGCGATCAGATTCGCATCCGACGCCAAAGGCAGCACGGCAAGCACCCGGTTTTCCGGCCGGCCAGCGCTCGCGGATAGCAGCACCCGTGGGATTGCGCTGTTGCCACCATCGGCCCGATCGAGCCAGGCCGCCCTGTTCGCAACAGCGTCATCGACGACAGCGACGTCGGCAATCCCGCTGCCGGCTACGACCGGAAGCAGATCGTCCGCCATGGCAAGCGAAGCTGACAGGCGCTCGGCACGCGCGGCATCGTGCAGCGCGATCAGCACCACGAGCTGGCGTCCGCCGCCCGCCACCTCCGGCCCACCCACCTCCGGCCCACCCGCCTCCGGCCCACCCGCCTCCGGCCTTGTCAGCGTGTCGCTTTCCATCGGCCCTCTCAGCTCAGCGGTTTTTCACCGACGGTCAGCGCGACGTCGCGCTGCTCGCCGCCGCGCACCACGCCGAGCGTCACCGCAGCGCCCGCGCTATCCGGCCCAAGCTTTCGGATCAGTTCGCGCGGGCCGTGCACGGCCTCGCCATTCCACGCCACGATGATGTCGCCCAGCGCAAGGCCGGCGGCTTTGGCCGGACCATTGTCGTCGAGGCTCATGACCATGGCGCCGCGCGCCGCGCCGTCACGGATCGGGTGCAGGCCGGCGCCGAGATAGCCGCGCGCGACATGGCCCTTTTCACGCAGCGTCGCCACGGCCCGCTCGATCGTCTCATAAGGCATGACCAGCGCACGACCACGTGGCCCAAACAGCAGCATGCCGATCAGCGCGCCCTTGGCGTCAAGCACCGGCCCGCCCTCGAAACGGCCGCCGGCATTGACGGCGAGATTGATGCGCCGATCGATGGTGCCGCCGCGCATCGAGCGCCAGGCGGGGCCGACCTCGCCGACCGAGCCCGAGACAGCCAGCGCCGAGCCCTGACTGCTGCCGACAGCGATGGCGACGTTGCCCGGCCGCACCCCATCCGCCTTGGCGAGCGCAGGCGCCGCGGCCGCGCCGGCCGGCTTCAGAAGCGCTACGCCGGTCGACGGATCGCGACCGACCAGTTCGGCCTTCACCGCTTCGCCCGAAGCCAATGTCAATTCGATCTCCTCACCGGCCTCGACAGCTTCCTCGGCGGTGACGAAACAGCCGTCACGCCAGTGGAAGGCGCTGGCGGTGCGATGGTGATGGGTGGTGAAACTTGCCGTTGCCGGCGCAGCCTTGGCGGCGAGATCGGCGATGGCCTCGGAAAATGCATTAAGGTTGAAGTCACTCATGATGATCTCCTGGGTTTTCTCATGCCCCAGATATCGCTCGGCAGTGCGCCCGGAGGTACTCGTCTGACGGCTAGTTACTGGTTTGACTGGCCATCTGGTCAGGTCGCGGCAGTTCGAGCCGCTCCGCACATATAGTCATCATCGCGCCTGAAAACACGGAGCCCCGCCAATGGCCCTCGCCGCCCACAAGTTCGAAACCGACGACACACTGCTCGACGCCTATTCGACGACAGTCGCCGACGCCGTCGACCGCATCGGCCCAGCCGTCTGCCGCATCGAGCGCGTCGGTGGCCAAGGTGGCCATGGCTCCGGCTTCGTCATCACCCCGGACGGGCTGGTCGTCACCAATTTCCATGTCGTTGGCGATGCCAAAACGGTGCGCGTCTCTATGCCCGACGGCGCCTCCAGCGAAGGCCGTGTGCTAGGCCGCGACCCCGACACCGACATCGCGCTGGTGCGCGCCGATGGCAGCTTCACCGAAGTCGCGCCGCTCGGCGATTCCAAGCGGCTGCGGCGCGGCCAGATCGCCATTGCCATCGGCAATCCGCTCGGCTTCGAATGGACCGTAACGTCAGGCGTGGTCTCCGCACTTGGCCGTTCGATGCGCGCCTCGACCGGGCGGCTGATCGACGATGTCATCCAGACCGATGCCGCGCTCAATCCCGGCAATTCCGGCGGACCGCTGGTGTCGTCGGCAGGCGAGGTCATCGGCGTCAACACCGCCATGATCCACGGCGCGCAAGGCATCGCCTTCGCGGTCGCTTCCAACACCGCCAATTTCGTCATTTCGGAGATCATCCGCTTCGGCCGCGTGCGCCGTGCCTTCATCGGCATCTCGGCCGACACCACCAGTTTGCCGCGCCGCGCCGCCCTTCTGTCGCAGGTGACCACCAGTACGGCGGTACGGCTGCGCAGCGTCGAGAAAGACGGACCCGCGGCGAAGGCCGGCCTCAGGGAAGGCGACATCATCGCGTCAATAGACGGTCGCCCGGTCACCGGCGTCGACGACCTCGTGCGCATGCTCGACGCCGAACGCATCGGCCGCGAGACGCTGTGCACCGTGGTGCGCCGCACCGGCGTCAGCCAGGTGACGGTGACGCCGGTAGCAAGGGCGAGTTGAGCCCTTATCGAGGGTTGAGCACCCGCCCGAGCAGCGACACCAGCAGTCGCGCAAGGTCACCGGTCGGGTCGAGGTCGGGATCGTAGATCGTCATGTCCAAGCCGGTGCAGCGCTGGTCCGCTGTCAGCGCCGACAGAATGGCAACGAGTTCATCGGGGTCGATGCCGGGGCTGCCGGGCGAATCCACCGCCGGCATCACCGTCTGGTCGAGCACATCGACATCGAGATGCAGCCAGTAGGGACAGCCGGCGCGCGCCAGCGTCGCTCTTGTCTTTTGCAACACTCCAGCCGCGCCGAGTTCCTGCGCGGCAAAGACGTCGATGCGCGTCACGGCGGTCGCATTGATGTCGGGCCAGGCAAAATCGGCATCGCGGCTCTCGCGTTCGCCGATCTGAACCACCGCCTCGTCGGCGACGAGCGGACCGACAACACCTGGCCATTGCGCCAGCAAAGCATCGCCGCGTCCGGTGGCAAGTGCCAGATCCATGCCGGCAACCGAGCCGAGTGAGGCATTGACATCGTAGTTGCCGGGATGGCGGAAATCGCTGTGGCCATCGACATGGACCAGGGCGACCGCGCCCGAGCGCCGCGCGGCGACCAGTGCGCCAAGCAGGATCGAGCAGTCGCCGCCGATGATCAGCGGGAACTCGCCTTGCCCAAGCGCACCGGTGACGATCTCGGCAAGATCGAGGTTGAAGCAGCGGATCGCCGGACCATTACGCAGCCTAGTGCCCGGTTGCGGTTCGGTACTGTAGGCGGGTCTGTCGAGATCGACCACCCGCCCCGGCGCCAGCGACTCGATCAAACCAGCTTCGCTCAGCGCCTGCGGCGCACGCCAGGTGCCGGGCACATGGCCCGGCTCCAAGGGCCGAAGGCCGAGATTGGATGGCGCACGAACAAGGCAGATGTCACGCATGCGGCAGGCCCAGCTTCAACATCACCAACATAGACCGCATGGTGCGGGTCCGGCCACAGCGGCCGGAGCCGCTGCCGACATTTGCTGCCATTGTTCAGGCGCCCGCCGCGCCCGCCGCGAATTGCGCCTGAAATTCCGGGCTGAGCGGGATCGGCTTGATGACGTCGATCAGCACGCCATTGGGATCCCTGGTGATGAAATGGCGCTGGCCGAAGAGTTCGTCGCGCAGCGGGCACAGGATCGGTAGGCCGGCCGCAACGATCCGTTCATAGACAGCATCAGGATCCCTCACCTCGAAATTGATCAGCAGCCCCGATGTGCAGCCGCGCCCCCCCTCGGGGATCGTCTCGTGGTCGCCCTGGACGATACCGAGATTGACCCGGCGATCCTCGGCAGACTGCAGATGCACATACCAGTCGCTCGCAAACAGCGGCTTGAAGCGGAAGTGATTGATATAGAAGGCTTTTGTGCCGGCTACGTCGCCCGTCATCAGCACCGGATAATAGCTCGTCGTCTTCATCTTTCTTTCTCCCGTCAGCCAACATACAGTTTGCATGTAATTAAAAATAACATACAGGCTGCATGTATGCAACGAGAAACCCCGCGCCGCTCCAACCGCGACCGCACCGAAGCGACGCGCGCCGACCTGATCGCTGCGGCGCGCAAACTGTTCATCGAAAAGTCCTATGCCGAGACCGGCACGCCGGAGATCGTTGCGGCCGCCGGCGTCACCCGCGGCGCGCTCTATCACCACTTTGCCGACAAGCAGGCGCTGTTTGCCGCCGTGGTCGAGCAGGAGGCGGCGGCGGTGGCGCAAGAGATCGAGCGCGCCTCGCCGCCTTCTTTGTTTGCCCGCAATGCGCTGATTGCCGGCTCGGACGCCTATCTCGCCGCCATGCGCGCGCCCGGCCGCACGCGGCTTTTGCTGCTCGACGGGCCGGCCGTGCTTGGCCGCGCCGCCATGGATGCGATCGACAATCGCCACGGCAACCGGTCGCTGCGCGAAGGCCTGGTTGCGGCAATGCGCGAACAGTCGATGACCAGACTGCCGGCCGATCCGCTGACCGCTTTGCTCGCCGCTGCCTTCGACCGCGCAGCACTTGCCGTCGAGGCCGGCGCCTCGGCCGAAGACTATCGCGCCGTGCTCATGGCTCTGATCGATGGGCTGTCTCCGGCTCATCCTCAGGCAGGTCGTCCGGGTCGAACTCGTTGAAGCAGCCGAGCTGGCGTTTGAACTGGTCGATCAGCCAGGCCGCCGCCGGTTTCGGGCTGCGGTCGGCGCGGTGCATGGCATAGAGCGATGAGCGCACCTCGCTAAAGGGTTCAAGGTCGAGTTCGACCAGCCTGCCGCTGGCCAAATCGTCCGCGATCAGCCAGCGCGGCAACCCGCCCCAGCCCAGCCCCTCGCGCATCAACGTATGCTTGATACGCACATCTGTCAGCCGCCATGTACGATAGGCAAAGACGCCGAAGTCGCGTCCCTTGGTGCGTTCCGACTGGTCGCTGACAACCAGCTGGGTGTGCTCTCGCGCATCCTCGAGCGCCACCGGTTTCGGCAGCAGTGCCAGAGGGTGGGTGGGGGCGGCAGCCAGCACGATCGACATGAAGCCGATGCGCACGAGATGCACGTCGACCTCGCCCAGCAAGCCACCGATGCCAAGATCCGACTGTCCGCTGACGACATGGTCGGGGATCAGACCGAGCGTGCCGATATGCAGTCGCATCATCACGGTCGGGAACTGCGCCTCGAACGCCTTCAGCACCCGCACCAGCACCGGCGAGGGCAGCGCCGCGTCAACCGATAGCGCAACTTCAGCCTCCAGCCCCTGATGGTGACCGTCGGCACGCGAACGGATGCGCTGCAGCACGCCGACCATGCGCCGGGCGTCCTCCAGCATCGCCCGGCCGATTTCGGTCAGCTGCGGCTCGCGCGTGCCCTCGCGCTCGAACAGTTTCAGGCCAAGCTGCGCTTCAAGATTGGCGATGCCGTAGCTGATGACGGACTGCGCGCGGTTAAGCTTGCGGCCGGCGGCTGAGAAGCTGCCGGTGTCGGCGACCGCAACCAGGATCTGCAATTGGTCGAGCGTCGGATTGGGTTGCACGGCATACCTACTTTATGGATGGATCGTATAGAAAATATACCAGTTTTTTGAATGGGTCGGTAGGCCCATATCAGGCGGGAGAAATCAATTCCCACTGGAGAGAACCGCTATGTCTATCCTGCTTGTAACCTCGAGCCCGCGCGGCGCTGCCTCGCACTCGACCCGTATCGCTACCGAATTCGCTGAAAAGCTCGTCGCCGCCGACCCGTCGAATACGCTCGTCGTACGCGACCTCGTGGCCAACCCGCTGCCGCACATCGACACCGATTATGCGACCGGCATCTACACCCCCGTTGAAGCCCGCACGCCGCGCCAGGCCGAAGTCGTCGGCGTCTCCGACATCGTGCTTGACGAACTGTTCGCAGCCGACACCGTGATCCTGGCCACCGGCTTCATCAACTTCAACATCTCCTCAACCCTGAAGTCCTGGGTCGATCACATCTCCCGCTCCGGCAAGAGCTTCTCTTATGGCGAGGGTGGTCCCAAGGGCCTCGTCACCGGCAAGAAGGTCTATATCGTACTCGCCTCGGGCGGCATCTATTCCGAAGGTGCGGCCGTGCAGTTCGATCACGCCATCCCCTATCTGCGCGGCGTGCTCGGCTTTCTCGGCATGACCGATGTCGACGTCATCCGCATCGAAGGCGTCGGCATGGGCCCTGATGCCGTCACCGCCGCACTTGCCAAGGCGACCGCCAAGGTCGATGCCGTGGTGGCCAAGACCGCGAGCGCGCAAATCGCCGCGTAAGCACACCCCGTCATTCGCATTGAAAAGGCGGGCGCTTCGGCGCCTGCCTTCTTGCTGTCCGAGGCCGAGAGCAGGGTCCACCGGCAGATGGCGTGGTGTTCGTGGCGGGGTTTTCGATGGCTGCCAACTATTCTTGCCCGTTCATCAGCTGGCCCTCATAGGCTTGGAGCCCCCGGCATCGCCATCGGATTTGCCGTTGGTCCACGGCCAATCTGTTTTTGCACCGACGGATCGGGCTAAACTCGTGCAACCCTGTCAAAACAGAGAGGCAACTTATGGCCGAATGTCCGAGTGGAGGAGAGAACAACGGAATTGTCGCAAGCGCTGTTGCCGACGATGATCCGCGTCTCGCGTTCATCTATCAGGAGGCGGTGAGAGGTCTCACTCAACAGCAGACGCTTGTGGAGAACATGAGCACCCGCGCCGGCAGCCTTGTCTTTGCCATCGCATTTGCCAACTCGCTACTCGGCGGTGCGGCGCTTTCCAACGGGCTTGGGCTTTGGGATTGGACCGCAGTGGCCCTGTTGTTCGGCATCGGCGGGCTGATCGTCTTCATGCTTTGGCCCTATCACCAATATACATTCCGCTTCGATCCGGAAGATCTGCTTGATCAATATGTCGACGGCGACAGGCCGACGACAATGTCGGCCATGCGCCGCGCGCTTGCCCTTCGGATCAAGGCGGACATGGCCGGCAACTGGCGAATTATCCAGCGGCTCCGGCTGGCGTTGCAGATTGCGCTGGTTTTTCTGCTGCTCGACATCCTGGCTTGGCTTTTGGCAATTGCGGGCATCTGATCACGTCTCAAGGTGCACCGGCCTCGGTCGCGCATCATACCTGCGTCCTAGGAAATGGACAGGATCTCAAGTTCGCGCGGCCCTAGCTGGACAAAGTCGCCAACGGTTTTTCCGGTCAGCGCGATGGCAACCGGCGAACCATGCGATATGGAAGCTTCAGACGGGTTGGCCTCATCCTCTCCGACGATGCGGAAGGTCTGAGTGCGGCCATCATCACGTTTGAAGGTAACGGTGTGCCCGAAGGCGATCACCTCATTAGAGGTGGGCACCGGCATAAGCTGTGCCGTACGGACGCGCTCGGCATAGTAACGCATATCTCGAACCGGAACCGCTGACTGGCGTCGCCGCTCATTGACATCTTCCAGCACGCTAGCGGCCTCGAGAGCTTGCTGGGCGCGAGTCAATTCAACCTGCAGCGTCTTGAGGCCCGCTTCCGTGACAAGGTTGACCCGATCGGAGACAGGGCGAGCCGGCAGGATGGTTTCCGATGCTGCCTCGGCGCTTTCCTCCTTGGCAAACGCTACGCTCAATTGTCGATACTTTCTGCTTGCCGCCCACTGCCGTTATTCGAGATTCTGGCGACGGATGACCGGCGCAAAACCTATGTTCGGCGCCTCGACCAGTTCGGCCCTTACCCGAACATCCTCTCGCCTTGCTCGTCGACCAACTGCATGCCCTTCTTGATCGAGATGTCGACGGCGTCGTCCAGTCCGGCAAAGCGATCGGCGCGGATGAATTTGTGTTCCTTCATCACGCCGTCGACTTCCTTCGAAACCACGCCGCAGGTCTGGTATTGGCCCCCCTCCGCCTTGTAGGGCGTGGCGCTGATCAAAAATCCCTTGTGCTCAACCTGCTTTGCCGGTGCTGCGCTCTTGGGCTCGCCCCCCTCACCGCCACCACCGAAAAGACGCTTCAGAAAAGACATGGGGCTTCCTCCAACGGCAATCATCCTGCACCACGTCTCGCGGTGCAGGATGATTTTCAGTACCGTTCCTCAGTCGAACGGGCAAGCGTTCTCGCCAGGGGTCAACCGCGCGATAGCGCTTCCAGGGCTTCAGCGGCGGCTTCCAGGACTGCAATCGCCTCGGCCTGCTTTTCAGCCGGCGCGTCGACGAGATCGCCGAGCGCGGCACGCAGCCGGTGGCGCACGGCGCGGAACTCGTCGCGGGCTTCCGAGCGACCACCACGCCATCCGCCTTCCTCGCCGTCGTCGTTCCAGCCGAACCAGTCCCGCGCTTTGGCCATCTTGCGGCCGAAGCGCTCGAGATGCTCCAGCACGCCGTCGATCATTTCGCGATTTTCGTTGAGATGCGCCTGGCCCGCCTCGGTGATCGAAAACACCTTCTTGTTGCCGTCGGCGGCTGAAGCCGCATAGCCGGCCTCTTCCAGGAAGGTCAGCGTCGGATAGACGACGCCCGGGCTCGGGCTGTAGATGCCGCTGGTGCGCTCTTCCAGCGCCTTGATGATGTCGTAGCCGTGGCGCGGCGCCTCGGCCAGCAGCGACAGCGTGATCAGCTTGAGATCGCCGTCGGCCAGCATGCGCCCGGCACGAAACATGTCGCCCGGGCCGCCGCGTCCACCGCCGCGTCCGCCGTGGCCGAACGGACCAAAGCCGCCCCCTCTGCCACCAAATTTGCCGGCCATATGCAGGAAAGCGCGCTCGGCGCGCTCGCCAAAGGGATGATGTCTGTGCATGAATTGCTCCTTGAGTTATATCTTACGATACATCTTAATTAGGCTTGCCCCGCCGATGAGTCAAGATATATCTTACGATGTATCTAAAGACGGCGCCAGAAGGTTGATTTCGCCGCCGCCGGCAGCTAGAAAGCGCGTGAGGGCCAAAACCTCTCCGTAAGCGTCTGACGTCAAGCAACGCATCCACCCCGGTCTTTCCGGGCAGTTCCGCCGGAAACCCGGCGCAATGGATGCCAAATGCGACGGACCGGATGTTCAGGAAAATCCAAAAATGACCACGACCCGTAAGCGCGGCAAGCTGCCGGCGCGCTATGCCGCGATCGTCAGCCCGCTGGTGCTGTCGCTGCTGATGACCTTCATCGTCTCGTTCATATCGACGCTGAAAAGCCTTGGACTGCAACCTGATTTGCCGGCTGTCTGGCTCACTGCCTGGGGCCTGTCCTGGCTGGTAGCGTTCCCAACGTTGCTGATGGTGCTGCCGGCGGTGCGCCGCATTGTCGGCTGGCTTTGCGAGCCGGCGTCCCGGTAACGCCCATGACGGTAAGGCCCGCAGTTATCTTCGGGCCTTGCCTCGCTACCAGCGGCCCTTGCGCCGGTTCCAGGCATAGAGAAGATCGGCGAAACGATCATAGGCCAAGCGCGTCAGCGGCAGCGCGACCGGATTGCCGAAGAGCGTCGCCAGCCAGCCCTCGCCCGGCGTCGCCCGCCAGACGGCAACCGCGACATCGGCGCCGACCAGCAGCCTGCCTTCGGCATCGGGGCATGCAGCCGGCGGCGTATGTCCTCCAGCGAGGCGCTGTAGCCAGAGAGCGCCGCCGGTTCGAGGTTGATGTCGCGGAATTCGATCCGCCCGGCCTTGATCGCCTCGATCAGCCGCCGTTTCTGCCGGGTGATGCCGCCATCGCAAACCGGGCAGCGTGTGTTGTACCAGACGGTCAGCGCAGGCTTGGACATGGCGCGACTATCACCCTGACGGCACGGCCCCGCAATATGACGCCGAGCCGCACGGACCCGCGCCCAGCGCTATCCAAGCGAAGTGACGATCTCGCGATAGGCAAATTCCGGGAAAGCCTTGAGCGTTCGCGTCTTGACGCTGCCACCCGTTGCCAGCATCAGGGCGAAACGAGCAAGCACAGCATCGTCGGGCGCCTCGATAATCGCCACCATGTCATATTCGCCCATAGTCAGGTAAAACGCCTTGAACGAGCCGCCCATGTCGGCCAGTTGCTTCTTGGCGGCATCGAGCCGCTTCGGCGACTCTCGGATATTTCTGGCGCCCTGTTCCGTCCAGTTCATCAGCAGGATGTAGGTTGTCATCACACACCTCCCTCCGGCGCCACGGAGCACGGCTGAGGACATCAGCCGGGGCGGACATCCGGTTTTTCGCCCAGAACATGCATCCGACCAGGCAAGTATCCTCCCGACGGAGATGGGCGACAAGAGCCTTCACCCGGCAACAAAAAGGGCGCCATCGGCGCCCTTTTCGAATGCTGGTCTGTTGCCGGTATCAGCTGTCGAGGAAGCTCCTCAGCTTGCGGCTCCGGCTCGGGTGCTTGAGCTTGCGCAGCGCCTTGGCTTCGATCTGGCGGATACGCTCGCGCGTCACCGAGAACTGCTGGCCGACTTCTTCCAGCGTGTGGTCGGTGTTCATGCCGATGCCGAAGCGCATGCGCAGCACCCGCTCCTCGCGCGGCGTCAGCGAGGCGAGCACCCGCGTGGTGGTCTCGCGCAGATTGGCTTGGATCGCCGCATCGATCGGCAGGATCGCCATCTTATCCTCGATGAAATCGCCCAGATGCGAATCCTCTTCGTCACCCACAGGGGTTTCGAGCGAGATCGGCTCCTTGGCGATCTTCAACACCTTGCGCACTTTTTCGAGCGGCATTGCGAGCTTTTCTGCCAGTTCCTCCGGCGTCGGCTCGCGGCCGATCTCGTGCAGCATCTGGCGCGACGTGCGCACGATCTTGTTGATCGTCTCGATCATGTGCACCGGAATGCGGATGGTGCGCGCCTGGTCCGCGATCGAACGCGTGATCGCCTGCCGGATCCACCATGTCGCGTAGGTCGAGAACTTGTAGCCGCGGCGGTATTCGAATTTGTCGACCGCCTTCATCAGGCCGATATTGCCTTCCTGGATCAGGTCAAGGAACTGCAGGCCGCGATTGGTGTATTTCTTGGCGATGGAGATGACGAGGCGCAGATTGGCCTCGACCATTTCCTTCTTGGCGATCGCGGCTTCGCGCTCGCCCTTCTGCACCTGGTTGACGATCTTGCGGAATTCCAGGATCGAGATCGCCGTCTCGGTGGCGAGGTTCTGGATTTCCGAACGCAGATCCTTGATCGCGTCCTTCTCGTTCTTGGTGAATTCCTTCCAACCGCGCGAGGTCAGGTTGCCGATCGAGCGCGTCCAGTTCGGGTCGAGCTCGGAGCCCTGATATTCCTTGAGGAACTCCTCGCGGCGCACGCCATAGCTTTCGGCCAGGCGCAGCAGCTTGCCTTCGTTCTGCACCAGGCGCTTGTTGATGTCGTAAAGCTGCTCGACCAGCGCCTCGATGCGCGCCGTGTTGAGCGACAGCGACTTCACCGCCTTGATCAGCTGGTCCTTCAGCTCCTTCAGGCGGCGGTCCTGGCTGGGCGACAGCGTGCCCGTCGCGGCCAGACGGTTTTCGACCTGCTGGTCCTGCAGCTTGCGCAGCTTCTTGTAGGTGTCGGCGATGACGTCGAGCGTCTCCATCACCTGCGGGCGCAATTCCGCTTCCATCGCCGCCAGCGACAGGCTCGCCTCGTCCTCGTCTTCCTCGTCGTCATCGACCAGGCCGCGCGTGTCGGCGCCGACATTGGTGATGTCGTCTTCCTCGTCGCGTCCACGCCTCGGCTTGTCCTCGGCCTTGGGCGCCTCCTCGATGCGCTCGACCACCGGCGCCTGCTTGGCTTCGGGGCCCGCATAGGTGGCTTCGAGGTCGATGATCTCGCGCAGCAGGATCTTGGATTCGTTGAGCTCGTCACGCCAGATGATGATGGCCTGGAAGGTCAGCGGGCTTTCGCAGAGGCCCGCGATCATCGTCTCGCGGCCGGCCTCGATGCGCTTGGCGATCGCGATTTCGCCCTCGCGCGACAGGAGCTCGACCGAGCCCATCTCGCGCAGATACATGCGCACCGGGTCATCGGTGCGGTCGGTCGGCTCTTTCTTGGTGGTCGTGGCCGCGACGGCGGTGCCGGTCTGCTCGGCCAGTTCGTTGGCGTCTTCCTCGGCGTCGGCATTGCTGTCGGCGGCCTCGGGCTCCTCGCTCTGATCGTCGTCCTCGACCACGTTGATGCCCATGTCGGACAGCATCGCATTGATGTCTTCGATGCGGTCCGGATCGGTCTCTTCCGACGGCAGCACCGCGTTCAGCTCGTCGAGAGTCACATAGCCGCGCTTCTTTGCGGCCTTGATCATCTTCTTGACAGCATCATCGGAAAGGTCGAGCAGAGGCCCATCGGTGGCGCCTTCACGTTCGGTCTCGACCTCTTCCTTTTCCTTTGTCGCCATAGTCTTTATCTTCTCCTAGCGGCCGAGCATCGAAGCCGCGTAGCTGCCGCACCGGTCAAACTACATGCGCTGGTGGCGCTTAACCGGGCCGGTAACCGAATCAACTCTTTTGTTTGTTCATATCGTGCCCCCAAAACCGGTTTTCACTTTTGGGCGATATGCATTAAGTCCAGATTAACCCTGATATCTGTGGCAGGCTGACAGCCTGTCCAGTGATCAGCACCTCGCGTCAGTGCATTTCCATCGACGCCGGCGCGGGTTAAGGTTTCGAATCGTCCTGATTCCGTCATTCTGCCAGAAGGTCAAGCGCCTCTCGCATGATTCGCATCAAAAAAGCGAATCAATTACCCGACTTAGAGGTGTCGATTCGACGCGCAGCACGTACATCATCCATTCTTGCGCAGGTTTCGACCTACACGCGCCCACCCCTGCCCGAGGACACACCGAAGCCTTCGATCAGCGCTTCCGTTGCTTGTACATCACGGAATTGCGCCTGAATCTCGATGAGGTGCCGGTAGTTTTCGTCAGTGGGATCGCTGGCGAGCGCTGCTTCCGCCTGTTTCAGCTCCTTATGTAAGGTGCGCGCGCTGCGCTGCAAGTGCAGCGCCTGGTTGAAGGCGTCGCGGGCATCGTCAAGCGCTGCGGTTTCCAGCGCGGGCCATTGCCTGGCCCGTTGGATGAGCGCCACGGCGCGCCCCCAGATATCGCTGCAGCCGGCACGTTCGATGGTGGCGATCACCGCGCTACGGTCATTGGCCATGTCGTGCGCCATCGCATCGAGGATGGCGGCGTGCAGCCGCTGCAGATCGGTGTTGGCGAGATCGAGGAACTCGACATGGGCGAAGTTCTCGTCGATCAGCGCCGGATGGTTGACGAGGGCTACGATGATCGTCGCCTCGCGCACCGACATCATCTCGCCACCGCGTTTGACCATGGCGGAGCGGCCGAGGCTTTCGGTGATCGCGGCGCGCGCGCCTGCCCCGCTGCCTTTGGCGAACTGTCCGCCGGGTGCGGGCGTTTTGCCCTGCCCCGGTTTCCAGTCCTGGCGACCTTGCCGCACTTCGCGCTGGGCGCTGAAGAAGGTCAGCTCCCGCTCGCGCATCCACTGCTGGTAGTGGTAGCGCTGGCTCTCATCGCGGATGCGGCTGGTCAGTTCGCGCAGCGTCTTTGTCAGCCCCGCCCGCCGCTCCGGCGTGTCGAAGACGCCACCGGATGTCTCACGCATCCACAACAAATCAGCGAGAGGCCGCGCTTCCGCCAGCACGGCACGAAACGCGTCCGGCCCTTCTGCCTTGACCAGATCGTCGGGATCCTTGCCCTCCGGCAACAGCGCAAAGCGCACCGACCGCCCGGCCTGCACCGACGGCAGCGCGAGATCCGCGGCCCGCCACGCCGCCTTCAGCCCGGCCTGGTCGCCGTCGAAGCACAGCATCGGCTCAGGCGCCATGCGCCACAGAAGTTCGAGTTGGTTTTCGGTGAGCGCGGTGCCGAGCGGCGCCACGGCATTCTCGAAGCCGGCCTGCGCCAGCGCAATCACGTCCATATAGCCTTCGACGGCAATCACCGTGCCGCCTTTCGCCAGCGCTTTGCGGGCGCGGGCGAAATTGTAGAGCACGTTGCCCTTGTGGAAGAGCTCCGTGTCGGGCGAATTCATGTATTTGGCCAGCGCATCGGGCGCCAGTGCGCGGCCGCCAAAGGCGATGATCTTGCCGCGCGAATCCGGGATCGGGAACATGATGCGATCGCGGAACCAGTCATAGGAGACCGGGATGTCGTCGCCATGACGCACCAGCCCGCAGGCCTCGATGTCGGCCTTGGGCACACCCTTGGCGGCAAGATGTTCCTTCAGCGCATTGCGGCTGTCGGGCGCAAAGCCCAGCCGGAACGATTGCTGCGTCGCCGGCGTCAGCCCGCGATCCCTGAGATAGGCGCGGGCTTTTGCACCCTCCGGTCCTTGCAGCCGCTCCTGAAAGAAGGCAGTCGCTATCTCCATGACATCGGTCAGGCTGGCGCGTTCCTTCTCACGCTGTTCCTCCCGCTCGTCGCGCACCGGCATCGGCACGCCGGCCATGTCGGCGATCTTCTCGACCGCTTCGGGAAAGCTTAATCCGTCGAGTTCGGTCAGGAACTTGAAATGATCGCCCGACACCGAACAGCCGAAACAGTGATAGCGGCCCTTCTTGTCCTCGCAGTGGAAGGAGGGGCTCTTTTCGCCATGGAACGGACAACAGGCCCAATAGTCGCCGCGCGAGGCGTTGGTCTTCTTCCTGTCCCATGCGACGCGCTGGCCGATGACCGATGAAATCGGCACACGGTCGCGTATCTCATCGAGAAAGGCGGGCGGAAAGCGCATTGGGGAACTCGTTTGTCCCTCATATAATCATGCGCGCGGAATCCGACGACCCCTATTGCGGACCATACCCGGTTTCCACAGCCAAAAAGCCCGGTTTCTACAGCCAAAAGAAAGGCGGCCGTTTCGGGCCGCCTCCTTTCAAGTCTCGGCATTGCGCCGGCGAGGCCGGGCTTACTGCGCGGCAATGGCGCCGAAGATAATGCCGGACAGGACGCCGACCAGAACATAGTCGTTGCCGACGCGGATCCATTCCTGGCCGCGGCCGGGGCGATGCAGGCCATAGCGGCCATAATCGCGGATCGGCTGGTGCCGCTTCCAGCTGGAATATTTCTGGCCATTGCGCCAATGGCTGCGCTTGACGACCACCGTCTTCTTCACGACGCGCTTCCTAACATCGACATGCTTGCCGGGCCTCTGCCAGTCGACCCGCGTGTAATTCGACTGCGGTGCGACCGGTGCGTTCACCGGTGCGGCCTGGCCGGTAAGCGAAGTGGCGGCCAGCATCGAGAAAGCGAGGGCGGAAAGAACAACACGTTTCATAGCGGGGCTCCTTGGTTGTCGATGCCTAGGGAATAGCGCCCGAAGGATGAACCGAAACTGAACACTAGCATTACATTTACGTAATGAAATCCTGTGCTTATCCTGGATATTTGAACATCATCGCAAAGGCGATTGCCGGGAGTCCGGCAAACCGGGACGATCCGCTGCCATCACCAGGGATCCGCCATGCAACCATTTGCGCATCCGTCCATTTTCCGACACGCCCTGTCGCGCCGCGACGGCTCTTGAAATCGACAAGATTTTATTACCCGGCTAAAATATTCCGGATATTGTTCAAGACTGTCATGACCATGATTCGCAGCCCCGTTTTCCTCCCTGCACTGCGCGCCCTCCGCGTCGCGGTCCCTGTCTGCGTGCGGGTTTCAAAATGAGCGGCTCCGTCGTCCTGCTGCATCTGGCGGGCGCGGTGGCGCTGATGTTGTTTGCCACCCGCATGGTCAAGACAGGCGTCGAGCGCGCCTATGGCGACGTGCTGCGTCACCGGCTGCGCTCCACCATGCGCAATCCGATCATGGCGGTGCTGGCCGGCTGCGGCCTGTCCATCGCGCTGCAGAGCTCGACCGCCGTCACGCTTCTCGTCGGCTCCTTCGCCGGCGCCGGCATCGTCTCGGGCATGTCGGGCCAATTGGCTGTGCGCGGCGCCGAGATCGGCTCGGCGCTGGTGGTCAAGCTCTTGACCTTCGATCTGACGCTGCTGGTGCCGATCTGCCTCGTCGCCGGCACGGTCATGTTCATGGCCACCGAGCGGCGCGACTGGCGCCAGTTCGGCCGCATCCTGGTCGGCATCGGCCTTCTGGTACTGTCGCTGGAGATGATCGGCCAGGCCTCGGAGCCGCTGCGGCAGAGCACGCTGATGCCGCTCATCATCGAATATTTCTCCAGCGACTACGTCACCGCCTATCTGCTCGCCGCGCTCGTTACCTGGCTCTTCCACTCCTCGATCGCCGCCGTGCTTTTGATGGTGACGCTGGCCGGCCGCGGCTTCATCCCGCCCGAACTGGGCATCGTGCTGGTGCTCGGCGTCAATCTCGGCTCGTCGATCATTGCGCCGCTGCTCACCCGAAGTGCCGAACCTGGCGTGCGCGTCGTGCCGATCGGCAATCTGTTGATGCGCGGCATGGGCTCGCTGGTGATGCTGATCCTGTTCATGACGCTGAAGCCGCCGGTCGCCTTTCTCGGCGCCACCGTGCCCGACCAGATCGTCAACGCCCACATTCTGTTCAATGTGCTGATCCTGCTCGCTGGCCTGCCGCTTGCCAGCCTGATCTATCGTGCCTCTGAGAAGATCGTCGCAATGGGCACCAAGCCGGCGCCGGCTACAGAGCTCGATGTGGTCGAACTCTCCGCCCTCAACGACGGCGCGCTCGACGTTCCGAGCCAGGCGCTGGCCAACGCCACCCGCGAGGTGGTGCGCGTCTGCGAGACGGTCGAGATCATGCTCAAGCGCATCATTGAGCTGTATGAAAGCGCCGACGGCGACAAGATCAAGGCGCTGGCCGCCCTTGACGACCGCGTCGACAGGAAGCACGCGGCGATCAAGCTCTATCTGGCCAAATTGACCAGGAACTCGCTCACAGAGGACGAGGCGCTGCGCTGCCAGGAGCTGATAGGCGCCTGCGTCAAGCTCGAGCAGGTCGGCGACATCATCGTGCGCAACATGCTGGTGCATGTGAAGAAGAAGTTCGAGCGCGGGCTGGAGTTCACGCCCGAGGGCTGGAGCGAGCTGCTCGCCTTTCACACCTCGGTGCTGGCCAATGCCAGGCTTGCCTTCAACGTGCTGGTGTCGCGCGATCCTGAGACCGCCCGCCAGCTGGTGCTGGAAAAGGACCGGCTGCGCGACCGCGAAAAGGAAACCAGCGCCAGCCATTTCGTGCGGCTGCGCGACGGCACCGCCAAGAGCGTCGAGACAAGTTCCATCCACCTCGACACCATCCGCGACCTGAAGCAGATCAACTCGCTGCTGGCGTCGATGGCCTACCCGGTGCTGGAAGAGCGCGGCCTGCTCGGCGGCTCCAGGTTGAAGGCGAGCTGATCAAGAAAACCTAAACCGGCCGCAAAAATTTCTGCATTGTCGGCAAGCGCCATCCATGATTTGAGGCCAACTCGTTTAAGGATCGCTTCCGCGCCATGCTTCCGCTCATTGCCCTGTTCATCGCCGCCTTCGCTTTCGGCACCACCGAATTCGTCATTGCCGGCGTGCTGCCGCAAGTGGCCGACGGCCTTGGCGTTTCGATCCCGACCTCCGGCTATCTCGTCTCAGGCTATGCCGGCGGCATCGCGGTTGGCGGGCCATTGCTGGCGCTCGCCACCAAGGGCATTTCCCGCAAGACGCTGCTGCTTTGCCTGACCGTCGCCTTCACCATCGGCCAGGCCGCTTGCGCGCTGGCGCCCGATTTTACCTCGATGTTGCTCTTGCGCATTGCGGTCGCCGTCGCACACGGCGCCTATTTCGGCGTCGCCATGGTGGTGGCTGTCGGCCTCGTGCCCGAGGACAAGCGCGGCATGGCTGTCGCCGTCATCCTCTCCGGCCTCACCGTATCCAATGTCATCGGCGTCCCGGCCGGCACCGCAATCGGCAATCTCTGGGGCTGGCGCGCCACCTTCTGGGTGATGTGCGCGCTTGGCGTGGTAGCCTTTGCCGCCATGGCCGCTCTGTTGCCGCGCAAAACGGGTGCATCGAGCCCATCCACCAGCCTTGGCAGCGAGGTTCGCGTGCTGGCGCGCCAGCAAGTCTGGACCTCGCTGATCCTGATGCTGATGTTGATGATCGGCCAGTTCGGCCTGTTCACTTACATCACCCCGACACTGCTTGAGGTGACCCATCTCGACGAGAGCCTGATCCCCTGGGTGCTGCTGCTCAACGGTGTCGGCGCCACCGTCGGCGTCTTTCTCGGCGGCAAGCTTTCAGACTGGAAGCTGATGCCGTCGTTGATCACCATGCTTGCGCTGCAGGCGGTGATGTTGGGCGTGATCTATGCCGTCAGCCCCTACCCCGTGCCGATGGTCATCGCCATCGTCGTCTGGGGCGGCCTCAACTTCGCCATCGGCACGCCGATCCAGACCCGCATCCTGGCCTGGACGGCGGACGCCTCCAACCTCGCCTCCTCGCTCATCCCCTCCGGCTTCAATGTCGGCATCGCGCTCGCCGCGTCGCTGGGCGCTGCCATGCTCAATGCCGGCTACGGCTATCGCAGCCTGCCGGTTGTGGGCGCTGCCGCCATGCTGGTGGCGGTGGTGGTGGCACTTGCCTCCTACATGTGGGAGGGGCGCAGCCGGGCAGCGCCGCCGCTGCAAGCAGCGGCCGAATAGCGTCGGACTACAAATCGATCCGGAAACAACAAACTCTCGGCGCCGCCATACGCGGCGTCCTTGATGAACGGACCGACCACACGGCCGCCATTGGCCAGCACCACCTTCTGCGAGGCCGGATTGTCGAGGTCGGTGGTGAGCTCGACATATGGCAAACCAACAGCCCTCGCCTCGTCCAGCATCAGCCGCAGCGCCTCGGTCGCATAGCCTCGTCCGCGCTTCCACGGCACCACGGCATAGCCGATATGGCCGGGCACATGCGACGGCAGTGCGGCCGTACCCGGCTGCCAGCGAAAGCCGATCGAGCCGGCGGCCTCGCCGTCCCAGATCCAGCGCCGGAAGCCCGGCAGCCGCGGCACTGTCGTGCCGTCCGGCAAGGTAATCGGGCCTCCTTTGGCCTCGGGATCGTCGAGATCGGCGAGAAAAGCCACCGGATCCGTGTCGATGGCCGCAAGCTACTCGCGCGCCGCCTCCATCAGCCGCACATTGTCCGGCGACCAGCCACGCTCGAGCGCCGCCTTGTAGGAGGGCAGATGTTCGAGCGTGGGTTTGACGATTTCGATCATGGTGGGTCTCGACCGGGCAGGTCAAGGCTTGGCTCGCTTAAGCCGGTGCGGACCGTTTCTTGCGCAGAGGTAATGCCCCCTTGCTCTCCTTCGCCATTGAAAACGGTGTCGGCTCCTACTGCAGCAGGCCTTTGACGATGCCGCTGGCCTTGCCGAAATCCATCTGGCCGGCATATTTCTGCTTCAGCGCGGCGATCACCTTGCCCATGTCCTTTTGGCTGGCGGCACCGGTCGCAACGATCGCCTCGCGCGCCGCAGCTGTTACGGCGGCGTCGTCCAGCTGCGTCGGCAGGAAGCCGCGGATGATCTCCATCTCGCCACGCTCCTGTGCGGCCAGATCCGGGCGCTTGCCGTCCTCGAACGCCTTGGCCGATTCCTCGCGCTGCTTCACCATCTTGGCCAGGATCTGCAGGATCTCCTCGTCGCTGGCGGGGTCCTTGGTCGAGCCGCGATTGGCGATGTCGCGGTCGTGGATGGCGGCCTGGATCAGCCTGAGCGTCGGCAGGCGGTGCTTGTCCTGCGCCTTCATCGCGCTTTTCAGGGATTCGGCGATTTTTGGGCGCATGATGCTTTCTCCTTCGAACGGCGCGGACAATAACCGCGGCCCATCCGCAAATCAAACGCGCCAAAGCTCTGATATCATTCGCTGAAACAAATGCTCGCCGTTTTGGCACGGCATCATTGACCGCTCTGGCGCCTTCCCCTATGTACTCGGCCTTGCATAAGACAAAGAATTGATGCGCGCAGGCTCGAGAGATCGGCCGCGCCGTTTGCTGCGCAGATGGCCCGCCATCGAAGCGCGCAGCGTGACAGGAGCGTCGCCATGGCCGAGATGACCCCCGAACTGACCCCGCCTTGGGCAACCGAAAAGCCGACCGCCGTCCTGGTGCTGGCCGACGGCACCGTCATCGAGGGTCGCGGCCTCGGCGCCACCGGTTCCGCCGTTGCCGAAGTCTGCTTCAACACCGCGCTCACCGGCTACCAGGAAATTCTCACCGACCCGTCCTATGCCGGCCAGATCGTCACCTTCACCTTCCCGCATATCGGCAACATCGGCACCAATGACGAGGACATCGAGGACTTGAACCCGGTCGCCCGTGCCGGCGCCGTTGGCGCGGTGTTCAAGGCCGATGTCACCAACCCGTCCAACTACCGCGCCGGCACCGGGCTGGACCAGTGGCTGAAGAAGCGCGGCATCGTCGCGCTGTCGGGCATCGACACAAGGGCGCTGACCGCGCTGATCCGCGAAAAGGGCATGCCCAATGCCGTCATTGCGCACGCGCCCGACGGCATCTTCGACATCGACGATTTGAAGCGGCGCGCCGCCGCCTGGTCGGGCCTGATCGGGCTTGACCTCGCCAAGGAAGTCACCTCGGGCCAGTCCTCGGTCTGGCGTGAAACGCCCTGGGTGTGGAACGAAGGCTTTGGCGAACAGGCCGAGCCGTCGATGCACGTCGTCGCCATCGACTACGGCGTCAAGCGTAACATCCTTCGCCTGCTTTCCGGCCTCGGCGCCAAGGTCACCGTGGTTCCGGCCGGTACCGGTTCGGAAGAAATCCTGGCCATGCAGCCCGACGGCATCTTCCTCTCCAACGGCCCCGGCGACCCGGAAGCCACCGGCGAATACGCGGTGCCGGTCATCCAGGACCTGCTCAAGACCGATATTCCGGTGTTCGGCATCTGCCTCGGCCACCAGATGCTGGCCCTGGCGCTGGGCGGCAAGACCGCCAAGATGCACCAGGGCCATCACGGCGCCAACCACCCCGTCAAGGATCATACCACCGGCAAGGTCGAGATCGTCTCGATGAACCACGGCTTTGCCGTCGATGCCGACTCCTTGCCCGAGGGCGTCGAGGAAACCCATGTCTCGCTGTTCGATGGCTCGAACTGCGGCATCGCGCTGACCGGACGTCCGGTGTTCTCGGTCCAGCACCACCCCGAGGCCTCGCCCGGCCCGCAGGACTCGCACTATCTGTTCCGCCGCTTCGTCAACCTGATCCGCGAAAAGCGCGGCGAGGAACTGCTGGCCGAACGGGCCTGAGCCCTCTGTGTAGCAGCGATAATATCGCTTAGCCTCGAGCGATAAATCTGCGGTATTGCGCGAGTGAAGACGATCATCCTCTCGGTGTCGGCAGCTCGCGATCTCGACAACCTGCCGGCCGATGTCCGCGAGCAGGTCTCTGAGGGTTTGAACACTTATGCCATCAGCGGGCGTGGGGATGTAGAACGTCTTGCCGGCCGAGACGGTTACAGACTTCGGATCGGTTGCTACCGCGTTATATTGATGAAGATCGCACGACAATCCTCGCGATCTACATCGGCAAGCGCGAAACGACGACCTACAGCCGGCCATAGGACAGCACATCATGAACGCTCCGCAAATCATAAGGACTTCAACCGGGGAAGAACTGGTCGTCATCCCGAAGGCTGACTACGAGGCATTGCTGCATGCCGCCGAAGAAGCCAGAGAAGACGCTGCGGATGTGGCGATCTACGATGAGCGGAAGGCCGAGTTCAAAACGGAAAAGCCTCTGCCCGCCGAGGTGACCATGGATATTTTGCGAGGTTCCAGCCGGGCTCAAGGCGCTGCGCAACTGGCGCAAGCTGACGCAGGGCGAGTTCGCTGATGCCATCGGTGTCAGCCAGGGCTTCCTGTCGGACCTTGAATCCAATCGCCGCAAGCCATCGGCGCAAACCAGCACCATGCTGTCGAAGGCATTGGACGTGCCCAGCGAATGGATCGAAGCCTAGTATCTAACCTTACGCCACCGGCCGGCCTTCGCTGGCCTCCAGTATGGCAAACCATTGCTGGCGGTCGAGGTCGATCTCCAGCGCCTTGACCATGACGGCCAGCCGCTCGGGCTTCATCGTGCCCAGCACCGGCGCCAGCCGCGCCGGATGACGCAGCAGCCAGGCGATGGCGACGGCGGCGAGATCGCCGGCGCCGATCTCGGCAGCCACCGCCGCGATTGCCGCCCTGACCCGCGCCTCGCGCCCTTCCTTGCCGGTGAACAGCAAGCCGCCGCCGAGCGGCGACCAGATCATCGGCGCATAGCCGAGGCGTTGCGCGTGATCGAGGCTGCCATCCACCAGCGCATTGGTTTTCAGCACCGACATCTCGATCTGGTTGGTGGCCAAGGCAAACGGCAGCCGCGAAGCCAGAAGGTCGAACTGCGACGGCGTGAAATTGGAGACCCCGACCGCTCTCACCTTGCCCGACTTGACCAGCCCGGCAAGGGCCGCCGCCGTCTCGTCGGCATCCATCAGCGGATCCGGTCGGTGCAGCAGCAACAGGTCGAGATAGTCGGTGCCGAGATTGGCGAGCGAACGGTCGACCGAGGCGGCAATGTGGGCCGCACTGGTGTCGTAATGCTTCAGCCGGTTCTGAGGCCGGTTGGCCGATGCCAGAATGATGTCGCATTTCGAGATCAGCTCGATGCTATCGCGCTTGCCCTTCCAGCGCGACAAGCCGGCGCCAAAGGCAGCTTCCACCTGGTAATGCCCGTAAATATCGGCATGGTCGAAGCTGGTCAGGCCGAGATCGACCGCAGTGCCGATCAGCCGCGCGATCTGATCGGCGTCCGGGCGCGCGGCGTTGTCGAGCAGGCGCCAGGCGCCGAACACCAGCCGCGACAGCGACACTCCGTCCTTGGTCAGCTCTATGCGGCTGTCATGGCTCATATCTGGGCTCCATCTTCCGCAGCGCCGGTGGCAACGCTTTTCACCGCCGTCGGCCTCGCAACTTTCGTTACAAAGACAATGACGGCAAGCGTCAAGAAGCACGCGCCAACCAGATAGGGCGCGCCGCCAAACACCACGGGCGCATTAGGCCCGGTGAACCGGGAAAAGATCGCGGTGTACAGCAGCGGCGTGATGATCGAGGTGATCGAGAAGATCGACGTCATCGCGCCCTGCAATTCGCCTTGCGCCGATGGCGGCACCTTGGCGGCGGCAAGGCTTCTCAGCGGCGGATCGGCCAGTGCTTCGAGGCAGCCGACGACGATCACCGCATAGATCATCCAGCCTTGCGAGGCGAAGGCGTAGCCGAAGGCGCTGGCCGCAGTAAATGTCAGGCCGATCACCGCCGTCCTCCATTCGCCAAGCTTGGGGATCACGCGCGGCAGCACCGTCGCCATGACGATCGCCCCACACAGGCCGAAGGCGCCGAGCGAGAAGCCGATCTGCTGCTCGCTCCAACCATAACGATAATTGGACACGAACGACCACACCGCAGGATACATCATGTGGCCGAGCGTCATCAGGAAGAAGGCGAGCCCGATCCAGCCGATGCCCTGATATTGGCGCATCTGCAGCAGCGTGCCGACCGGGTTGGCGCGTTTCCACTCGAAGCGGCGGCGGTGCTTTTCATCGAGCGTTTCAGGCAGGAAGAACATGGCGATGAGGAAGTTCACGAAGGCAAGCCCGGCGGCAAAGTAAAACGGCACTCGCGGCCCGAACGTGCCGAGCAGCCCGCCCAGCACCGGCCCAATGACGAAGCCGACGCCGAAGGCGATGCCGAGCAGACCGAAATTCTTCGCCCGGTTGTCGTCGTTCGAGATGTCGGCAATGAAGGCCGACGTCGTCGAATAGCTGGCGCCCGAAACGCCGGCCAGCACGCGGCCGATGAACAGCATCGGATAGGACCAGGCGATGGCGCAGATCAGATTGTCGATCGAGAATGTAAGCACCGAGGCAAGCAGGATCGGCCGCCGCCCGAAGCGGTCGCTCAATCCACCCATGATTGGCGCGAAGAAGAACTGCATCGCCGCATAGACGAAGAACAGCCAGCCGCCTTCGATCGCCGCTTCGCTGATGCCGACGCCGGAAAGCTCCCTGAGAAAGGCCGGCAACACCGGCATGATCATGCCGAAGCCGATAATGTCGAGCAGCAGCGTGGTGAAGACGAGCGCAAGGCCCCGCCTGGCGGTTTTGGGGTCGATCATGATGGCGTCTGCTCCCTGAGCCGCTCTTGGGCGGGCGCCCGTTATAGGCGAGGCGCCACTTTGGAACAATAGGAGAACGCCTCAGGCGTTCTCCTCCTGACATCTGTTGCCGGTGGTGAATCGGCCCGCCGACGGATGCGCTTTGAACCGCGGTCGGCTGGAACTTGCGAGCGCCTCAAACCGGACCGGTCAGCGTGTTGCAATCCGACAGCTTGCCGCTCTTGTAGCCGCGCGCCAGCCAGGTCTGCCTTTGCTGCGACGTCCCGTGGTTGAAGCTTTCCGGAACGACATAGCCCTGCATCTTCTTCTGCAGCGTATCGTCGCCGATCTGCTTGGCGGCGTTGAGCGCCTCTTCGATGTCGCCCTGTTCCAGAATGCCCTTCTGCGCGGTGAAATGCGCCCAAACGCCGGCGAAGCAGTCGGCCTGCAGCTCGATGCGCACCGACATCTGGTTGGCTTCCGCCTCACCCATCGACTGCCGCATCTGGTTGAACTTGGGCAGGATGCCGGTGAGGTTCTGCACATGGTGACCGACTTCATGGGCGATCACATATGCCTGGGCGAAATCCCCCGAGGCGCCGAACTGCTGGTCGAGCTGCTGGAAGAAGGTGGTGTCGAGGTAGACCTTGTGGTCGCCGGGACAATAGAACGGTCCGGCTGCCGTCGAGGCGGAGCCGCAGGCCGAGCGGATCTGGCCGCTGAACAGCACAAGCTTCGGGTCCTCGTATTTCAGGCCCTGCGACTGGAAGATGCCGGTCCAGGTCTCTTCGGTCTCGGCCAGCACGGTCGCCACGAACTGCTTCATCTCGTCGGAAGCAGGCGTGCCGGCGCCGTCGTCCTGGCCGCCGCTGTTGTCGGTAATCTGGCCACCGCCACCCGGCAGCACGCCGCCGCCGTCGCCGCTGCCCAGGATCTGCGACGGGTCGAAGCCGAAATACCATCCGGCCAGCACCACGAGGACGACCAGCAATATGCTGCCGCCGCCGCCGGTGCGGCCGCCGATCGGGATGCGGAACTGGCCAGGGCTGCCGCCGCCGAAACCACCACCGCCGCCGCTGTCGCTGCGCTCGTCCTCGACATTGTCACTCTGACGGCGGCCCTTCCAGAGCATGGCAACTCCCCGTATGCAAATTTTCGGCTGGCCTGGCCGATTGTCGTGGCCCAGTCCGACCCAACAGACAATTATCGCAATGGTTGCGCCAAGTCACAGTATTTTTCGTGGCGGCGGCATCGCGTTCGCACTCTGGTCGAGGCGGCATGCGCGCTGTAGCATCCGGTTCGAACGGGGGTGTCGGGGACTTGCGGACGATCGGTCGATTTCTGCTGCTGGCCGTGGTGCTATGCCTCGGCCCGTCGCCGGCGCGCGCCGTGACGCTCGATTCCAGCGTCGCCGTAACCGATCCCGAGACATTGCAGGCGCTTGAGCGTGGCGGCCTCTCGATCAGCCGCCTGCTCGGCCCGGCGCTGGGTCTCACGCGCGAGGTCAACAATCGCGGCCTGTTTTCGGTGCGCGCGCTGACCCCGGTGCGCAACGCCGTCAAGCAGGAGATCGCCGATGAGCCTACCAATAGCCCCGATCCCTATGTCGCCGCGCTGGCGAAGACGAGGGACCCCAGCCAGAAATTCAACCCGAAATACATCGACGATGACGGTTCGACGCTCGACCTGACCGGCATCGTCAACCGCATGGACCGCGGCTATCTCGGCCACACCGAATGCGGCGAGATCAGGCTGATCTACCGCTTCCATTACTCGGTGGCGGAAAAGCCGGCGATGGGAAAGACGGCACAGCGAATTTCGTCGCGGCTGCCGCTGACCATGAGCCTGGTTTTCAACGCCAGGCCCGGCGAGGCTCGCCCTCGCGCTTCGAGAGATCGCCCAAGCGCCACCGCCGTTTCCTGTGCCGAAATCGCCAAGCGCTGGCTCGCCGCCGGCCAGAAGAACCTTGCGCCCGAGCAACTGGCAGCCTGGCTGCGCTCCGACGAAGGGCCGCTCTCCAACGCCATGCTGAATTCGTCGCAGATCATGCGGCTTGAGCTGAACATGCAGGTTCTCCGGCTGTCGGCCTCGAGCCGCCGCGACTTCGGTGGCCACGCCGAATATCTCCTCAAGATTTTCAAATGGGACCCAACGACGTCCACCTTCCAGGAATCGAAGATGGAGAACCAGATCGACCGGAAAGTGGTTCTGGCCGACCGGCCGGCCTTCGCCAAATGGCTGCTCACCGACCGCAACATCTACGATCTCGACCGCGGCCGGCTGGTCATCGACGACAAATTCCTGGCGACCAGCGCCGTCTCGGTCGCACCCGGCGGCATGGCCAGATCGCAAAACAACATCGCCTATGGGCTGCTCGACGATGCTGACATCGACAAGGCGTTGCAGGATTATGTCGCCAGGGGCAACACGCTGCGCAGCGTGAAATCGGTGGCCGGCTTCAATCTGCGTCTCAACGAAATGACCTGCACCGGCTGCCACCAGACGCACGGCATTGCCGGCTTCCATTACACCGGCGCCGATCCGGCCAGCGAGCCGCGCCGCAACGCCGTCTTCGTCCCCGGCTCGGCGGTGTTCTTCGCCGACCTGCCGCGCCGCCGCGCCATCGTCGAGGACTTCGCCGCCGGCGGCCATCCGGATTTCTCACGCGGCTTCGCCGCCCGTCCGGACGCCAAACTCGCCGAAGCGCTGAAAGGCACCGATCTCTACAATGGCTGGGGCTCGATCTGCTACAGCGGCGATGACGCCAGCTTCAAGGACTGGAGCTGCGGCGAAAGCCTGCGCTGCGCCGGCGTCCATGAAAGCGACATCCATCCGGGCTTCGGCACCTGCGTCAGCGAGGCGGCCACCGCAGTCGGCGACCCCGTCGAGTTCGGCGAGATCAAGATGTCGAGCTGGGGCAGCGACAAATATTGCCGCCTGTCGCCGGCCACCGCAAAAGCCTGCGCCATCGATCCGGCGCGCGACAAGAAACCGGTGATCAAGCTCGCCGGCTATGGCGCGGCGCGCCAACGCTATGACAACCCCGGGCAGAAGACCGGTGGCTTTCCCGGGGGCATGCTGCGCAAGGCAAGCTGCGACAAGCTTCCCGACGAGGCGACTTGCGGCCGCCTGGCCAAGACCGGTTTCAACGACTGCATCGCGTCGGGCAAGGATCACAAATTCTGCACCAGGGAATTCACCAAGACCGCCGGCCTGCGCGCCTGCGACAAGGCGCATCCCTGCCGCGAGGACTATATCTGCACCGCCGGCTACGACGATCTGGCCGCAGCCAAGCCTGGCAAGGGCTCCTGCATTCCGCCCTATTTCATCTTCCAGTTCCGCGTCGACGGCCATCCGCGCAGTTGGGTGCAGGACACCGAGGAATGAGCGGCAGGTTGCCGCTTGCGAACAGAACTCAGATCTTCTGCTTGGTGCCGGCGCTTTTGCCGTCCGAGCTTTTGGAGCGTTCCTCGAAACGCGCGGCGCCCTTTTTCAGCGCATGGCCGGTTTCGACCTCGGTCTTGCGTTCGTCCTTTGCCGCTGCCTGCCTCAAACCCTCGGCCGCCTGCTTGCCCTTCGCGGTCGGTGCCTGTTCGACGCCCATGTTTTCCTCCTTGGCGCGCAACAATCACGCGCAACGTCAGGAGCAACGAGCCTGACGTGCGGAGGTTCCAGTGGTGCGGCCCCGGCACCCCTCAGCCCGGCGCGATCATCGCCTTGCGAAAGGCTTCCAGCGTCTCGGCGCTGACATGATGCTCGATGCCCTCGGCATCGATGCGCGCCGTCTCGGCGCTGACACCGAGCGAACGCAAAAACGCTTCTACCGTCTGGTGGCGGATGCGGCTCTCTTCCGCCACCTTGCGCCCGGCGTCGGTCAGGAACACACCGCGATAGGGTTTTCTGGAAACGAGCCCGTCGGCGCACAGCCTGGTCAGCATCTTGGCCACCGTCGGCTGGGCGACACCCAGCCGCGCAGCAATATCGACCTGACGCGCCTCATTGCCGTCCTCGATCAGGTCGGCGATCAGCTCGACATAATCCTCGACCAGCGCGCCGCGGCGCGCTTCGCGCTGCTGCCGGAACCCTTTCGAATGAATCTCGGCGTCAGGCAGCGGCTCCTCGCGTCCAACCGGTCTGTGCTTCAGCGCCAACACGCGCTCCTTCCTATCTTTTGACAAGAATCGGCTTTGGGCAAAGCAATCGCCCTTTGCCATTCATAGCACGGGCTTAACTGTTCCAGCCGTTTATTTCCATTCCATGGCAGGCGCAACCGGCGTTTGCGATCCCCTGCCGGCCTGCCGGTCGGCGCAACAGGAAGCACATACAATGAAATATAGCCTATTGCATAATGTTGAGCCCTGGCATAGATAGGATGACGTCAACCGATCCACCCAGTGGAAAGCCCTCCATGTCCGAAGCTGACGCTACCTTGGGATCATCCTGGCGATTTGACAGGCCGGAGGACAATCCTCCCAGCCTGCGCGAGGTGAACTCCACGATCGCGGTGCCGCAGTCCGGCGTCTGGTTCCGTCGCCTGTTCGCCTTCATGGGACCGGGCTACATGGTCTCGGTCGGCTATATGGATCCGGGCAACTGGGCCACCGACCTCGCCGGCGGCGCCCAGTTCGGCTACACGCTATTGTTCATCATCATGCTGTCCAACCTGATGGCGATCCTGCTGCAGGCGCTTGCCGCCCGGCTTGGCATCGCCACCGGCCGCGACCTCGCCCAGGCCTGCCGCGCCTATTATCCGCGTCCCGTCAGTTTCGTGCTGTGGATCGCCTGCGAACTCGCCATCATCGCCTGCGACCTCGCCGAGGTGATCGGCACGGCGATCGCGCTGCAGCTTCTGTTCGGCATTCCGCTGATCGGCGGCGCGTTGCTGACGGCGCTCGACGCCTTCATCGTGCTGCTCTTGATGAACAAGGGTTTCCGCTATCTCGAAGCCTTCGTCATCGCGCTTCTGATCATCATCTTCGGCTGTTTCGCCATCCAGATCTTTGCCGCTGCCCCTCCGGTCGGCTCGATCCTGCATTCGATGTTCGTGCCGTCGACGGAGATCGTCACCAATCCGGCGATGCTCTACATCGCCATCGGCATCATCGGCGCCACGGTGATGCCGCACAATCTCTACCTGCACTCCTCGATCGTACAGACACGCGCCTATGAACGGACCGAAAAAGGCAAGCGCGACGCCATTAAATGGGCGACGACGGACTCGACCATCGCGCTCGTCCTGGCGCTGTTCGTCAACGCCTCGATCCTGATCGTCTCGGCGGTGGCCTTCCATGGCACCGGCCATCAGGATGTCGCCGAGATCGGCCAAGCCTTCGAGCTCTTGTCGCCACTGCTCGGCCTCGGCATCGCCTCCATCCTGTTTGCGGTGGCGCTGCTGGCCTCCGGCCTCAACTCGACCGTTACGGCAACGCTTGCCGGCCAGATCGTCATGGAAGGCTTTTTGCGCCTGCGCATTCCGCAATGGGCGCGCCGGCTGCTGACGCGCGGCATCGCCATCGTCCCGGTGGTGGTCGTCACCGCGCTCTATGGCGAAAAGGGCACCGGCCAGTTGCTGGTCTTCAGCCAGGTGGTACTGTCGATGCAGCTGCCCTTCGCAGTCATCCCGCTGGTGCAGTTCGTCTCCGACAAGAAGAAGATGGGCAACCTTGCCATTCCCCGCGGCGTGGCGGTCCTCGCCTGGGTCGTCGCGGCGGTCATCCTGGTGCTCAACTTCAAGCTGCTCTACGACACCGTCTTCGGCGTCGGCTGAGTTTCTTCTTGAGCAGTTCGCCGTTTCGCCGAAACGGCGAACTGCTCAATCTCTTGTTTTGACGCAATTCCGGGCGGAAAGCCGCCTCACACTTTTCCTGGAATTGCTCAAGACGGCGACAAACCGGCGGCTTGCGCTATCTTACCGGCCATCATGACAAGTGTCGAAGACGCCAGGAAATTTTACGCGCAGCTGATGGCGGCCAATGCCGGCTCGGCCGATCCGCGCCTCGAAGAGGCGTTCGCCACCGTTCCGCGCGAGGCCTTTCTCGGTCCCGGACCCTGGGCGGTAGTCGCCGGCAGGGCGCTCACCACCGGCAACGGCAAGATCATGACGCCGAGCGCCGATCCTGTTCACATCTATCAGGACGTGCTGGTGGCGCTCGATGCCGACAAGGGCATCAACAATGGCGAACCCTCCCTGCACGCCATGTGGATAGGCAGGATCGCCCCCAGACTGGACGAGGCCGTCACCCATATCGGCGCCGGCACAGGCTACTACACCGCCTTGCTGGCGCGGCTGGTTGCGCCCGGCCCGGTGACCGCCTTCGAAATAGAGGCAGATCTTGCTGCCAGAGCAACAAAGAATCTCGAAACCTACGGCAATGTAGGCGTCGTCCACGGCGATGCCGTCACCGGCGATCTGCCGCCGTCCGACATCATCTATGTCAATGCCGGTGTCGTCGCACCGCCGGCTGCCTGGCTGCGGGCGCTGAAACCCGGTGGCCGCATGATCTTTCCCTGGCGTCCGTCCCAGGGCGTCGGCCTGGCCGTGATGGTAACCCGCAACGACAAGGGCTTTGCCTGCGACCCCTTCATGCGCTCGTGGTTCATCCCCTGCGTCGGCGCCTCGGCGGCCGGTTCGGCGGCCAAAATCCCCGACCTCCAGAAGGCGGCGCGCAGCCGTTCGATCTGGCTGACATCAGACAGGGCGCCGGACCGGACCGCCACCGCCATCATCGGCGACGTCTGGTTTTCGTCGCAGGCGCTTGGCGGCGGGCGACGGCGGTAGGTACCCTTGTCGGCCGGCAGCGTTTTTTTGCCAACGCCTGTCGGGCGGCCGCCGGCCTGTCCGTCCTTAGATCGAAATCCGGCCCTGACGGCGCGGATCCTGGAAAAGGAAAATCCAATGCGAAAGATCATCGCTTCCACCTTCGTCAGCCTCGACGGCGTCATGCAGGCGCCAGGCGGCCCGGAAGAAGACCCGGTTGGCGGCTTCGAATTCGGCGGCTGGACGTTCCACTACTTCGACGAGGTGGCGGGGGTGGCCATAGAGGAATTGTTCTCCAAACCCTTCGCCCTGCTGCTCGGCCGCAGAACCTACGACATCTTCGCCGCTTACTGGCCGTATCAGAAAGATGCCATCGGAGATGCCTTCAACCCTGCGACTAAATATGTGGCGACGCATCGGCCGGATTCGCTCACCTGGGAAAATACGCAATGGCTTGGAGAAGATATCGTCGCGGCGTTGCGCCGCCTCAAGAAGGAAGATGGGCCTGACCTGCTCATCCAGGGTTCGAGCGAGCTGATCCAGACTTTGCTCGCCAACGGGCTGATCGACGAGATCCGGTTGATGATCTTCCCGCTGCTGCTGGGCAAGGGCAAGCGGCTGTTCGATGGTGGTGCGATGCCCGCCGCTTTCAAGCTGGTCAAGTCGCAGGCCACTACCACAGGCGTCATCATGGCGACCTACGAACGCGGGGGTGAGGTCAAGGTCGGGTCGTTCGCTACGCAGAAGCCGTCAGAGGCCGAGCTCGAGCGGCGTAAGAACTGGAAGTAACAGGGACAGGCTTGGCACCTTTCCTCTCCCCCGATCGACGGGGGAGAGGAAATGCAAGTTCTGTCAAGCCGCCACAGCCCGCCGTGCCAACCCACCCCGGATATACCGCGCGAACTCCTGCGCTGCCGGCGCCGTGCCGTACTTCGGCAAATGCAGATTGATGGAAAAATTCGGCAGCGGCGGCAGCCCGGCATCAAAAGCCAGGATGTCAAGATCGGCAGGCACGGTGGAGGCCAGCCAGGCGGTGACGGCAAGGTCGGAGCGCACTGTCGCGGTCGTGGCGTCGATGTTGCCGTTCTCGAACACGGTGCGCCATTCCAGCCCGTGCTCGTTCAGCGCCGACAGCACCACCGGGCGGAAGGCGCAGGTGTCGGCGACGATCGACACCGGCAGCGGCCGCTTGGCGCGGGCGACGCCGCCCTTGGCCCCCACCCAGACCAGCCGGTCAATGGCCAGGCACTCACCGGCGGACGGGCCGACCGGTTCCTCGATGACGGCAAGGTCGATGGTGCCGGCTGCAAGAGCCGCGGCAAGATCCGGCGAGGCGGCGCAGAGTAGGGATATCTCGATCTTCGGATAGGTCTCGGCATAGGCTTTCAGCACCGGCGCCAGCAAGGTGCCGACAAGGTCATAGGGAACACCGAGCCGCACCTGGCCGGCGACCTCGGTGCCCGCCATCTCGGCCCAGATCTCGTCATTGAGGCCAAGCAACCGTTTGCCCTTGCCGAACAGCCGCTCGCCGGGCCGCGTCAGCCGCAAGCCACGCCGGTCGCGCTCGAACAGGCTGCAGCCCAGCGCCTCCTCCAGCCTTTTGATCTGCTGGCTGACGGCGCCTTGCGTCAGATGCAGCGCGTTCGCCGCCGCCGTCATGCTGGCCTTGTCGGCGACAGTGACGAAGGTGCGGATCAGCGCTGTGTCGAGGTTACGGATCATGGTTGGCATTATACCTACTAATGCCAACCATCGCAAACATTGCATTTACTGAAGTATGCAGAAGTCTACCGTAGGGCCTTCGATGGAGGACGCCTCATGTTGCAGCCCATCTTTCCGCTCATCCTGTTTGCCTTCGTGGCCACCGTCACGCCGGGAATCGCCACCACCCTGTCGACTGCTTCAGGTGCGCAGTTCGGCTTTCGCCGTTCCGTTCCCCTATTGATCGGCAGCGCTGCCGGCCTCGCCACCGTGACCGCTGCTGCCGCCGCCGGGCTCGCCGGTCTGCTGCTGGCCATGCCGTCGCTGCAACTGGCGATGAAAATCATCGGCTCGCTCTATCTCATCTGGCTGGCAATCAAGATCGGCCGCGCCGGGCCGCCTGATCTCGATGTGGCGATGGCAAAACCCAACAGCTTCTTCGGCGGCGCCGGCATTCAATGGATGAACCCGAAGGGCTGGGCGATGGGACTGGGTGCGGCGGCCTCGTTCGCAGCCCTTGCCGACGGTCCGGGACAACTCGCGCTGCTGCTCGGCTCGACCTTCGGCTTCACCGCAGCCATCTCGCTGTCGATCTGGTGCGTGGCGGGCATGGTGCTGGCACGGCTGCTCAAGACCGAATGGCAATGGCGCGCGCTCAACATCGTGCTGGCGCTGGTGCTGGCTGCGTCGATCATACCGATGTGGCGGGGAGCGTAAACGCAGAGGTCGGCGCCAGTACCGCACCCGGACCTGCGGTCCGACCTCCCCACAAAGGGGAGGTAGGGGAGCGCGCACTTTATCCTCCCCCTTGTGGGGAGGGCCGCGAACGAAGTGAGCGGGGTGGGGGTCCTGGTTCGCGAAGCGAACCAGCTACTCTCAAGCCGCGTAACGCGCCGCCGGCTTGTCGGCGTGCAGGCTGCCGTAGAAGACTTGCCTTGCGCCGAGGAAGGTGTCGAGCTTGGCTGTGTCGGCAAGTGCCGGCACGGTGACGGCTTCGCCCCTGGATAGGCCCACAAGCGCGGCATCGACCATATCGTCGGCGGACATGATGATCTCCTTCGGCAGATTGTGGATATCGCCACCGGCGAGCTCCCAGAAATCGGTGCGGGTCGCGCCCGGCAGCACCGCCTGCACCTTCACATTGGTGCCGGCGACTTCGCGGTGCAGGGCCTCGGTGAAGTTGACGACATAGGCCTTGGTACCGCTGTAGATGCCGCCGAACGAGGTATCATAGGCGAGCACAGAGGCGATGTTGACGATGGCGCCGCGGTTGCGCGCAAGAAGCCCCGGCAGAACGGCGCGGGTCAGGCGGGTCAAGGCGATGACGTTGACCTTGATCATGCGCTCGGCCTCGTCGGCGTCGGCCGTTGCCACCACGGCCTGGCCGCCAATGCCGGCATTGTTGACCAGCAGCGTGACGCTATCGTCGGCTGCGATCGCCTGCTCGACGCGGCGCACATCATTGTCGTCGGCGAGGTCGGCTGATATCACGCTGACCTTGCGCTTGTAGGCATAACGCAGCTTTTCAGCCAGTTCCTGCAGCCGGTCGGCGCGCCGCGCCACCAGCACCAGATCGTAGCCTTGCCCGGCCAGCCGGTCGGCATAGACAGCACCTATGCCGGCCGATGCACCAGTGACGACTGCGGTACCCTTGTTGTCCTGTCCACTCATTGTCCTGTTCCTTTTTCTGCCCGGCGAGACAGGTCGATGACCCTCGTCCCGCCCTGACTTCCAATTAGTGGTATATGCCACCATCCTGGAAGTAGGTATATGCCACTATCTTGTCAACGGAGGCGGCAGAAACTATTTCTGCGACAGGCCGGCAGCGGTTTTGCCGGCAAGGAGTCGTGATGAGCAAGACCGTGCTGCCGGGATTCAGCCTTTGCAACAACGCCACGCTGCGGCGCGCCGCGCGCAAGCTCGGCCGCTTCTATGACGATGTAATCTCGCCTTCGGGTCTGAAGGGCACGCAGTACGGCCTGCTCTACCAGATCCATGTCAGCAATGAGCCGGCGATGGGCACGATAGCCGAAGCGATGGTCATGGATCTCTCGGCGCTCGGCCACACGCTGAAGCCGCTGATCCGCGACGGCTATGTCGACACCTTCGCTGACAAGGACGATCGCCGCGTCAAGCGGGTGCGGCTGACCGACCAAGGCCTGGCCAAGCTCGAGGAGACGACGAAATTGTGGACCATTGCCCAGCAGCGCTTCGAGGCCCTGGTCGGCCCGCAACGAGCGGCAGATCTGCGCGCTATGCTGGATGAAGTCGCGGCGCTGGACTACGACGTGCCCGCGGCCGCCCCTTCAAGCTGAAAGAGCGGCCGCCGGTCCTTTGCAAAGATCTATTCGGCCGGCATGGCGACCGGCCGGGCCGCCCAGCGGCCGGCCAGCACCGCGCCAAGCCCGATCAGCGGGAAGATGGCGGCGACCAAGCCGAGATCGGCCGGCACGCCGTAGCGCAGCACGGCGCCGCCGACCACAGCACCCAGCGCCACGCCGAGATAGAGCGCCGAAGCGTTGAGCGACAGCACGATCGGGGCGGCGTCGGGCGCCAGCTTGATGATGCGGCTGGCCTGCGCCGGCGGAAATGCCCAGCCGACCATGCCCCACGGCACCATCATGGCCATCAATGCCGGCCCGGCGAGATGCTGCGGCAGGAAGGTCGGGATGACCGAGAGCATCACCAGCATGACGGCGCTCAGCGCCAGCGACCAGCCGACGGTGCGCGTCGCACCAAAACGGTCGGCCGCCTGGCCTCCGGCTATGTTGCCGATGACGGCGCCGACACCGAAGGCGAGCAGCATGCCGGGCAGCGCAATCGGGCTGAGGCCGCCGCTCTGGATGGCCAGCGGCGCGATATAGGAAAACACCGAGAAGGCGCCGATCAGGGCAAGAGCGGTGGTCAGCAGGATCGGCATGACGCCGGGGCGCAGCGCCGCAGCCAGGCGCCGCCTGAGCGGCAGCTTGGTGCCGACAATTCCGCGCGGCAGCCGGTACCACAGGATGGCGCCGACCAGCGCGCCGAGCCCGGCAATGGCAAAGAAGGTCCCGCGCCAGCCGGCTATCGTGGCAACCAGCGCGCCGAGCGGTGCACCCAGCGCAACCGCCACCGTGGTTCCGCCGACGACGACTGCAATGGCCCGCGCCCGGTGGTGGTCATCGACCAGCGCCACCGCCGTGCCTTGAGCGGTAGCGGCAAACAGGCCTGACGACAGCGCCATGATGATGCGGGCAATGAGCAGCAGCTCGAAGGACGAGCTCAGCGCCGCCACCACATTGCCGATGACGAAGAACGCCAGCGTCCACAAGATGACGCGGCGCCGGTCCCATTCGCCGGTCAGCGTTGCCAGGATCGGCGTGCCGATGGCGTAAGCCAGCGCGAAGGCGGTGATCAGCGTGCCGGCGAGCGGAATGGAAATGCGGGCGTCGGTGGCGATGTCAGGCAGCAGGCTGGAGATGACGAAGCCTTCGGTCGAGATCGTGAACGATCCGAGCGCAAGCCAAAAGAGGCGCTTGTCCATAGGGCGTGTCCTTAGTTCAAAAGTTATTGAACAATTGGACATAACAGGGCGTGATGTCAATGAAGCCAGGTGAAAATAGCTGAAGCCTGCTGACAGCCCTGTGTCAGGACAGCCATTGGGCCAATCGCGAAGCGGACTGTGCATGCCCGCGAAACATGGACGCGTTGAAATCGCCACCGACTGTGCTTAGTTTCGGGCCATGACTTTGCCGCACCCCAATACAGACCAGATCAGCCTGCCGGTTGTGCTCGGCGTGCTTGGCGACCCGACCCGGCTCGCCATCGTGCGCTATCTCGCCAGCAAGGAAGGCGTGCCGCTGAACTGCAGCCGGTTCCTCGACCTCGGCTCCAAGACCAATCTCAGCTATCACCTGGCCAAACTGCGCGAGGCCGGCGTCACCCGCGCCGAAGTGGCTGGCACCAACCGGATGATCACGCTGCGCCGCGCCGACCTCGACGCCCGCTTCCCCGGCCTGCTCGACAGCGTGATTGCGGCGGCCGGAGATGATCCGGCTCTGCCCATCGTCGGTGGCCACGACATCGAAATGCCGGCCTAACCGGTTTAGAAGTCAAGGTCCTAGCGCTGCCAAAAACCGATATGCGGGGCGAGGAGCTCTTCGTCCATCTCGGGGAAGGGTCCGTGGACCTCGACCGGCTTCTGCCCGGAGCCGAGGACTGTGCGCGACGAGAGGTTCATCGTCGGGTTCTCTGCGTGGTTGCCAGTCAGCGCGAGAAGCTTGGTCTCCTCGAAGCCGTAGACCAGCCGGCCGATATTGGCCCAGTACAGCGTTCCCGTGCACATCGCACAGGGCTCGCCGGTTGTGACCAGCGTGCAGGACCAGAGGAATTCCGGCGGATAGGCGTCCGCGGCACGCCGGGAGAGCTCGGTTTCGGCGTGGCGCACGGTGTTGATGTTGCCTTGCCGCATCAGGATGCGATCGTCGGGGCCGACGAGCACGCAGCCGAAAGGATGGTGCCCGTGCGCGGCAGTCTCGCGCGCGACGTCATTGGCGGCGCGAAGGTGGGCAACCATCTGGTCGCGGGTCATCGCCTGTCCTCCCCCGGATGAACTCTGGAGCGGCGTGGACGCTAGCAGATGGAGTGCTTCCGCGATAGGCGGGGCTCCCGGCTGTCTCGAACGATCTCAAGGGCTTGATAATGAAGGCAGGGGCTTGATAACGAAGACGGGCCGCAAGCCTCAACGGGCTGCACCAAGGAGCCCGCCGCATGCGCATTGCCGTTCTCGCCGACATCCATGGCAATGTGCTGGCGCTGGATGCCGTGCTCGCCGATCTAGCGCGGCGCGGCGGCGCCGATCTCACCGTCAACCTTGGCGACTGTGTCTCCGGCCCGCTCTGGCCGCGCGAGACGTTCGAGCGGCTCGAAGCGCTCGACCTGCCGACGGTGCGCGGCAACCATGACCGCCGGGTCGCGGTCGATCCGGCCGACGATATGATGTGGGCTTCAGACCGCTATGCGCAGGAACGGCTGACATCAGCGCAGCGCGAAGCCCTGCTCGCCCTGCCCTTCACGCTGGAGATTGTTCCCGGCGTGGTCGCTTTCCATGCGCGGCCCGACCATGACGAGAAATACCTGCTCGACGCGATCGTCGATGGCCAACTGGTGCGCGCGCCGCTTGCCGCTATTCAGCGGCGGTTGCAGGCGCTGGACCCGGCCTGCCGCATCGTGCTGTGCGGCCACAGCCACCGCGCGGAACTGGTCCGTATCCCCGGCGGCCCCTTGCTCTTCAATCCCGGCAGCGTCGGCGCCCCCGCCTATGAAGATGACACGCCCCCGGCGCATGTTTCGGAGCAAGGCAGCCCGCATGCGCGCTACGGCATCCTCACCTTGGATGGCGATGGTCCAGACCGTTTCGAGACCATCGCCGTCGACTACGACCACGAAGCGGCGGCGAGACAGGCCGCACAGGCGGGCCGACCGGAATGGGCGCATGCGCTGAGGACCGGCTTCATGCCCAAACCCTCTTGGCAAGGCTCCGCTTGACCGCACGGCTGCGCCCTGCTTCCGCCTCGCGGCACCAAACATCGGACGCATTTTCAGACTTACATGGCCGCGTATCGTCCCTTATAAAACCGCCTTGGCATACGGCAGGACTGCTGCCGCAAGGGTAATCGGCGCACGGCCAAATGATGAGGCGCACAATCCGAACCATTTTGCATCGACTGACTGGCGCTCCGCTCCTGCGGGCAGCCCGGTTGTTGGCGGGTCCGTTGGTGGTGGGCCCGTTGTTGGTGAGCTTGCCGGCCAATGCCGAGGACGCGCCTGCCGACATCGTTTCCATAGTGACCGAGCTCGGCCCAGGCGATCTCCTCAACATCCGCGCCACGCCGTCGCCTGTGGGCAGAACCCAGGCGCGTCTGCCGATCGGCTCGAGCGTCAGGAATTTCGGCTGCAACGAAGTGGACGGCCACCGCTGGTGCAAGGTCGAGGAGATTGACAATCCACTGGTCAAAGGCTGGGCGCCCGCGCGCTATCTTATCCCCGACAATCCGACCGTGGTCGAAGTTGACGCCGTGCCGCCCCAGGTGACCGCCAGCGCTGAAGCCGGCGGCCCGGCGCTCGCGCCCGACATGCCGACGCAGCCGGCCGATGTGGCCGCAGCGCCCCGGACGACTGCACCCGCCGCCTCTGCCGCTCCGGCTGCACCCACTCAGGCTCCACCCACCCCGGCTGCACCCGCGCCGGCTCCACTCGACCTGACGGAGCGCCTTGGCGGTACGGATCCAGGCGCGCCGAAGTCCGCCGCCGAGATCGGCAGGACCGCCATGCAGGATGCTTACGGCCTTGCCTTCGCAGCGAATGAAAGTCCGCCGACGGACGAAATCCCTGCCACAGAGGCTCCGGCAACGGAGGCCACAGGGACGCCGGAACTCGCCGCCGCCGCGTCTGCGGGAGCAGCGCCGGATACAGCGTCCGCGCCGGGGGTACTATCCCCGACGCCACGGCCAGACCAGGCCAAAGCTGCGACCGCTACGCAAACCGTTGCACGGCTGGAACCCCCGCCCGCCACCGCCGACATCCCCTGCGCGCGCTATGTCGGCCAGCCGATGACCCGCTGCGCCGTCAACATCGTCCACAAGGGCACTGACAAGGCCGATATCACCGTGACCTGGCCCGACGGCGGCACCCGCGTCATCTCCTTCTCTGCCGGGATGCCGGCCAACTCGGATTCGCCCAGCGAGTTCCGCTTCACAAGGGAAGGCGCCCTCAACATGATCCGCGTCGGGGTATCAGAGCGGTTTGAGATTACGGATCAGCTCGCGCTGGGGGATTAGGTGTCAGGCAGTAGGGAATGGGCAATAGGCGCCTTAACCTCGCTCCTGCCTAATCCCCACTGCCTGATCCCTACTGCCTGATCCCTACTGCCTAGCCTCATTTTCGGGGTTACATCTCCCAAAACTCTTCCCTATAAGGCCCTCCTAGCCTGATACCAGAATCGCAAGCCGGCCGGGTCTTCCCGTCCCGGTTTTTCGTGCAAGCCGCTCGCCGAACGGAACTCACAACGATGCCAAGACGCACCGACATCAAGTCGATCCTGATCATCGGGGCCGGCCCCATCGTCATCGGCCAGGCCTGCGAGTTCGATTATTCCGGCACACAGGCCTGCAAGGCGCTGAAGGAGGAGGGCTTTCGCGTCATCCTGGTCAATTCCAACCCGGCCACCATCATGACCGACCCGGAACTGGCCGACGCCACCTATATCGAGCCGATCACGCCTGAAGTCGTCGCCAAGATCATCGCCAAGGAGCGGCCCGACGCGCTGCTGCCGACCATGGGCGGCCAGACCGCGCTCAATACTGCTCTGTCGCTGCGCCGCATGGGCGTGCTCGAACGCTACAATGTCGAGATGATCGGCGCCGACGCCACGGCGATCGACAAGGCTGAGGACCGGGCGCTGTTTCGCGAGGCGATGAAGAAGATCGGCCTGGAAACGCCGAAGTCGATGCTTGCCAATGCCACCGATGTCAAGAACGCCGACCGCAAGACGCACGAGGCCGAGCGCGCCGCCGTAAAGGCCGAGGCGCCTGCCGACCTCGATGCCGCGCTCGACGCGCTGGAAACCCGCTGGAATCTCGGCGAAGGCGACCGCAAGCAGCGCTACATCAGCCATGGCATGGCGATCGCCGCCCAGGCGCTCGACCATGTCGGCCTGCCCGCCATCATCCGCCCGTCCTTCACCATGGGTGGCACAGGCGGCGGCATCGCCTACAACCGCGCCGAATTTTACGACATCGTCCAGTCCGGGCTCGACGCCTCGCCGACCACCGAAGTGCTGATCGAGGAAAGCGTGCTCGGCTGGAAGGAGTATGAGATGGAGGTCGTCCGCGACAAGGCGGACAATTGCATCATCGTCTGCTCGATCGAGAACATCGACCCGATGGGCGTACACACCGGCGACTCGATCACCGTTGCCCCCGCGCTGACCTTGACCGACAAGGAATACCAGATGATGCGCAACGCCTCGCTCGCGGTGCTGCGCGAGATCGGCGTCGAGACCGGCGGCTCCAACGTGCAGTTCGCCGTCAACCCGGCCGATGGCCGCCTCGTCGTCATCGAGATGAACCCGCGCGTCTCGCGCTCGTCGGCGCTGGCGTCCAAGGCGACCGGGTTCCCCATCGCCAAGATCGCGGCCAAGCTCGCCGTCGGCTACACGCTGGACGAGCTGGAGAACGACATCACCGGCGGCGCCACGCCCGCCTCCTTCGAGCCAAGCATCGATTACGTCGTCACAAAAATCCCGCGCTTTGCCTTCGAGAAATTTCCCGGCGCCGAGCCGGTGCTTACCACCGCCATGAAGTCGGTCGGCGAAGTCATGGCCATCGGCCGCACCTTCCAGGAGTCCCTGCAGAAGGCTTTGCGTGGACTGGAAACCGGCCTCACCGGCCTAGACGAGATCGAGATCCCCGGCCTCGGCCACGGTGCCGTGGCTGCCAACCACGCCGACGACCGCAACGCCATCCGCGCCGCGCTCGGCACGCCGACGCCCGACCGGCTGCGCATGGTGGCGCAGGCGATCCGCATGGGCACCTCGCTGGAAGACGTGCACGCAATGTGCAAGATCGACCCGTGGTTCCTCGAACAGATCGCCGGCATCGTTTCCATGGAAGCCCGTATCCGCGAGCATGGCATTCCGCAAGACGCCGTCAATCTGCGCATGCTGAAGGCTATGGGCTTCTCCGATGCCCGCCTCGCCTCGCTGACGAAGACCGACGCCGAAGTGATTGCGAAGATTCGTGAAAAGCTCGACGTTCATCCGGTTTATAAGCGCATCGACACGTGCGCCGCCGAGTTCGCCTCGCCCACCGCCTACATGTACTCGACCTATGAAGTGCCCTTCGCCGGCGCGCTGGCCAATGAAGCGCAAGTGTCAGCGCGGAAAAAAGTCGTCATCCTCGGCGGCGGTCCCAATCGCATCGGCCAGGGCATCGAGTTCGACTATTGCTGCTGCCATGCCGCCTTCGCTCTGCGCGACGCCGGCTATGAAGCGATCATGATCAACTGCAATCCCGAGACAGTGTCGACCGACTACGACACGTCGGACCGGCTCTACTTCGAGCCGTTGACGGCCGAGGACGTGCTGGAGATCCTGCGCGCCGAACAGGCCTCGGGCGAACTGGTCGGCGTCATCGTCCAGTTCGGCGGCCAGACGCCGCTGAAGCTGGCCGACGCGCTGGAGAAGGCCGGCATCCCGATCCTCGGCACGTCGCCCGACATGATCGATCTCGCCGAAGACCGCGACCGCTTCCAGAAGCTGCTTCACAAGCTCAACCTCAGCCAGCCGAAGAACGGCATCGCCTATTCTGTCGAGCAGGCCCGCCTTGTCGCCGGCGAACTCGGCTTCCCGCTGGTGGTGCGCCCCTCCTATGTGCTCGGCGGCCGCGCCATGCAGATCATCCATGACGAGGGCATGTTGCAATCCTATCTGCTCGACACCGTGCCCGGCCTGGTGCCGGAGGACATCAAGCAGAAATACCCCAACGACAAGACCGGCCAGATCAACACGCTGCTGGGCAAGAACCCGCTTCTGTTCGACACCTATCTCTCGGGCGCCATCGAGGTCGATGTCGACTGCCTCTGCGACGGCACGTCGACCTTCGTCTCAGGCATTCTGGAGCACATCGAGGAGGCCGGCATCCACTCCGGCGACAGCGCTTGTTCGCTGCCGGTGCATTCGCTGCCTTCCGATCTGGTCGACGAGCTGGAGCGCCAGACGGCGGCGCTTGCCCGCGCGCTCAATGTCGGCGGCCTGATGAACGTGCAGTATGCGATCAAGGACGGCACGGTCTATGTGCTGGAGGTCAATCCGCGGGCTTCACGCACCGTGCCCTTCGTCGCCAAGACCATTGGCCGTCCCATCGCCAAGATCGCCGCCCGCATCATGGCCGGCGAGACACTGGAAGACGCCTTCGCCCATTACGGCGCCATACCCGATCCGCGCAACCCCGGCCACATCGCGGTCAAGGAAGCCGTCTTCCCCTTCGCCCGCTTCCCCGGCGTCGACATATTGCTCGGCCCGGAAATGCGCTCGACCGGCGAGGTCATGGGCCTCGACCGCGACTTTGCGCTCGCCTTCGCCAAGAGCCAGTTAGGGGCCGGCGTCGACCTGCCGCGCTCCGGCACGCTGTTCGTCTCCGTGCGCGACGAGGACAAGGCCGGCATCCTGCCGGCGGTCAAGCGTCTGGCCGGCCAGGGCTTCAAGGTGCTGGCGACATCCGGCACCGCCCGCTTCCTCGCCGAAAACGGCGTCGACGCCCAGAAGATCAACAAGGTGCTGGAGGGCCGCCCCCACATCGAAGACGCCATCCGCAACCGCCAGGTCCAGATCGTCTTCAACACCACGGACGGCCAGAAGGCGGTGTCGGACTCGAAGTCGCTCCGCCGCGCGACGCTGATGCAGAAGGTGCCGTATTACACGACGCTGTCTGGGGCGGCAGCTGTGGCCGAGGCGATTGCGGCGCTGAAGGCGGGGAGCCTGGAGGTCAGGCCACTGCAGGAGTATTTTGCCTGAGGAGTGCTGTCTTCCCCCCACTTCTTACTGGAACCTTGAAGACCGCCTAGATCGGCGTATGATACAAGTAATCGAACACCAATAGCTTGATGCGCTACTCTTTAGCTGGTCAGGCTACATGTGTGGTGATAGCTCAACTGGACGAGCGCCCTTTTCGCAAAGGGGAGGATGGGGGTTCGACTCCCCCGCACCCTTTCCTATGGCGCCTTAGCTCTTTGCTTTAGGTAATAGAAGCGATGGCGGCTGCGGGTTTTGCCCGCCGAACGGGCAACAACATTCTTGGCCTCGAGTGCATCCAAAACCGATTTTGTATCGCGCCAGTCGCGACCGATCACCAGCCCGGCATCGGTGACGTTCACCTTCGTTTGCTCCGCCAAATAGTTGACGATCAGTTTCTCGCTCTCGGTGAGAGAGGCAAAAATCTCAGGATTGATACTAGATGCCGCCTCAGATCTTACGAACAGTTTACGATGCTGCACATCGTTCTCAAGTGTTACAGTTACCCGAAACGTTCCGCCTTGCTTTTGAACAAATATCGGATCAGGTAGATTCGCTTCGCGCATCCCTTCCCGCATTCTTCGCGTGCCTTCGAACGCGCATTGAACGAAATCAAAATAGTACATTCCCCACATTAGGTTCGGATTGCGAGGGTTATGGGCTTCAAAAACCGTGGTTTCGGTTGTTGGTGGCATGAAAGAACCTGGAGATTCAACTACAATTTTATCTTCAAACATTTTGACAAAGATGTTCATTTGCCGAAGATTGTAAGAACGATGGACGGCTGCGTTTACGACCGCCTCGAGCCAAACCTCTTTTGGGTATTCGGGATTGGTTACAAATCGCCCGTCTCGTCCTAGTCGAGTAAAATTCCTTATCTGAGTTTCGATAAATTGCTCTGCTCCCAAAATTTGCAATGGGAGTGGTCCTTCAAACGTCCGATCTGCCACTGAATTCAGATTGCGACCAAAGCGTTCTTCTGCACCGTCATAACGAAGAACTCGGATATAGGCACCAGGAACCGCTTCCCTCGGATCTTTTGCGAAAATGAGCGCGCAGGCGAGGTTCGGAATGAAGCCAGCCTTTCCTGGCTTTCCAAACTTGCTTAGGGCCAGCACGTCCTCAATGGTGAAACGCTGTCCAAGTTGTCGTTTGGCCAAATATTGATTTCGATAATCGTTGAGCAAGGGAATATCAAAGTCCTCGGGAAACTTGAGATTGGCTGGCTCGGACTCGACATCCAACTCGCCCTTGTTGAGCCGGATTTCCCGTTTTTCAGTCTCGCTCAGTCTGCGCTTTTCTTCGCCCTCACGAATATAGGCGTTGCCATCCCCCATCTCGACCAGCTTGTCCTGCCGATAGTAGACCCGTAGGACAAGAACGTAGTCTTCCTGCCCCTTCACATTCTTTACGGGGACCTTTTTGAATTCATGTCGAGCATCGGAACAGAACCTTTGGATAGTTTGAAGTTCGTTCAGATGCTCTGTCTCAGTGCCGACACAGCCCGTGATGGTTCCGTCTTTCTCGACCCCTATAAAGACAATACCGCCGTGTGGCTGGGTATTACCCCACATGGATAGATAATCGGCCAAGTCGCGTTGAGAAACTTGGGCACGCTTACGCTCAACCCGGTTATCTTCCTTGAACCGCTCGATGGTGATCTGATCACAAGATCCAAAGATATCGTCAGGCGTCCAAAGCTGTGGCAGGTTCGGCAACGGCGCATTGAAATCAAATGCGAGTTGCTCGCTCGCCATTGAATCGTTGACGGGTCTTGTCGACTTGGGTGATTTTATCAAATTATTTCAACGAGTTGTACTGGACAAAAGATTATAGACGCATGCTAGTCGTTAGGGAAGCCATCAAACGAACCTGCTAGGGACATTATCTGATAGCAAGGCCGAGCGAACCCAGCCACGCCAGCATTTTCATCTGAGACCAAAGATCGTTCAAACCACCGCCACGCACTCGATCTCGATATCGAACTCCATCGGCCATGACGCCACCGGCACGAAACTCCGCGCCGGCGGGTTGACGCTGAAATACTTCGCATAGACCCGGTTGATGGCGTTGTAGAAGCCGGAATTGACGGCGTAGATGCGCACCATCACCACGTTGTCCAGCGAGGTGCCCGCCGCTTCCAGGCAGTGTTTCAGCGCCTTCAGCGACGCCTCGGTCTGCGTTTCGATGTCGCCACGAACCATCTCGCCGGTTACCATGTCCACCGGCGGCGTCGCCGAGATGAACACGAAGCCGTTGGCCCTCACCGCCGTCGAGCAGGACAGCCCGAGCGCCCGCACCTTGGCCGACATGACGGGCACTTCGATGACTTCTTTTTTCACGGTGATGCTCCCTTTGTTTGCCAAGCTGGCGCCAAGGCCCCCTCACCCAGCCTCCGCTTCGCTCGGCTGACCTCTCCCCGAGGGGAGAGGAGCCGGTCAGCGCCAGCGCTTCCCTCTTCTCCCCAGCGGGGAGAAGGTGGCCGCGAAGCGGTCGGATGAGGGGGCCGGCGCCACCTTTAATCGTGAGGAACTTATCCCCCCACCCAGCGAACACCAGCGCCGAAGCATGGTCCAGCCCTCACCCCTGCCCCGGATAGGGCATGCCGTCCTTGTGCAGGAACCTGCCATCCGAACTCGGGCTCATCATGTCGATGTCGGAGCAAGTGATGAGATCATCCGGATTGCGCGAGCCGACCTCGAGATAGCGCGCCGTTGTGGACGAGCGGTTGATCATGTGGTGGCCGTTGCCGCTGTTCTTGGCGAAGGCAGTACTATCGCCGGCCTTGAGCAGCGTCTCGCCGCCATCCTCGACCAGCACCAGTTCGCCTTCCAGCACATAGACGAACTCATCCTCATGGCTGTGCCAGTGGCGCTGGCTCGACCAGCCGCCTGATGGCAGGGTCATCAAGTTGACTCCGAAATCGGTCAGGCCGCCGGCATCGCCGAGGCGGTGGCGTGTGCGCTCGGCGCAAGGGGCGTCGAAGGGTGCGGGGTAGCCGGAGCCCTTGCGGACAGGCACGGTGGACAGGTCGATCTTGGGCATGGGAGCTCCATTGAATTGGTGGCGGCAGTGTATGTCACTGCCGGCGCAGCCACAGAGCCACTTTGCCGCAATGCCTTGCCAACGGCTGGCATCGGCCGTCGCACTCTACGGCGCCCCCCTCTGTCCTGCCGGACATATCCCCCGCAAGGAGGGAGATTGGCTCGCCTCAGCCTTCGCCAATTTTCACCGTCGCAAGAAAAGCACGGCGCCGACGCTGCTGATCTCCCCACTCGTGGGGGAGATGTCCGGCAGGACAGAGGGGGGCGCCGTAGAATGCTATTGCTGGCCAGTCACCAGCCCTCAACCCTGATGCGCCGCCGCGAGTTCCTTCACGTGCTTCTCGTGCATCTGCAGCGTCGGCAGCGTCTTCTTGGCGAATTCCTTCAGCGCCGGGTCGTCGCCCGAGTTGGCATAGCTGCTGAAAAGGGCAACTGCCTCCTTGTGCGCGTCCGTCTGCATCTGGATGTACTTGGCGTCAAAATCCTTGCCGCTTGCGCTCTTCAACTCGTCGAGCATTGCCTGCTCCTTCGGCTGCAGGGCCGGTCCCGCGGCTTTGGTTGAACCGGTGGTCTGGCCCTGGCTCAGCGCCGCCTTGAACTCCTTTCCGGCTTTGGTGTGGTCCTTGACCATCTGCTTGGCGAATTTCTTGACGTCAGCAGCCTTGGATTTCTCCTCGGCGAGCTTGCTCGACTGGATTTCGAATTCGTTGGAGCTAGGCACGGTCTTGACGAAGGTTGGGGTATCGATCTTGCTGGCGGCCATGGCAGGCGCGACCGCAGTCGAGTTGGCCGCAAAGGCGGCAGGGGCACCGGCGAACAAGGCGACGGCGGCAATGGTGAGAAGCGTTTTCATCTGAGGTCTCCGATTTGAAAATTTCCCTCGGCTAATCAAACGCGGCATTGGCGGCAGGGTTGCGTCCGGAGAGCTATTCGTCAGCGACGATCTGCCGAAGAGCCGTCCCGAGCCCCTGGCGGACAAACCTCAGGACAGCACGCCTCGCCATATTGCAGCTGTTCGTTCCAGTTCGGCCGACCCTCAGGCGTGAAATCCATAAGGTTCCACAGGATCTCGCAGATGCCGATGGCGCGCTGATCCTGGTCCCGATGGACGGCGCTGCATTGGGAGCCGGTTGCACTTCCCTGTATTGCGTCTGCAGGTTAGGTTTCCGGAGCTGGGGAGACACATGCAAGAGGATGAAGAGATCGATCTGCGCTGCCCGCAAGTGGTGGCCGACAACGCCGCCAGGGGGTTGAGGCTGCGAAGAGAATTCGGCCGGGGCGGCACCGAGATCGGCGTGGCGCGGGCGACGGAACTCAAGAACCGCGAAAAGCTGGCGCCATCCACTATCCGCCGCATGGTCAGCTATTTCGCCCGCCACGAGGTCGACAAGCGCGGCAAGAATTACGGCAATGAGGACAATCCATCGGCCGGCCATATCGCCTGGCTGCTGTGGGGCGGCGACGAGGGCCGCGCCTGGGCGCTTGAGCTCAAAAAGAAGATCGGCAATGCGCCCGATATCTGAGGGCTGCCGTAAAACGACTGGCGGGCCCCAAACCCCCGCCTGGGACCCGCCAAGGAGTGGCTGAACACATGCCGGTGCAGCCGCCCCACATCTGCCAGTCGTCGATCCGCCATCGGTCGAAAGGCATGGATGGTGAGGTAGCATCCGGTTGCGGCGGCCAATGTGAAGCAGTTCACAATCCGGAGGTTTTCAACAGCGCTCGAGCAATTCCAGGAAAGGTGGGAACCGGTTTTCCCGGGAAAAGCGCGTAGCGTTTTCCTCAGGGAATTGCGGCAAGAAAAAAGCCCTTACCCTTCCCAGGCGACAGGCATCATTCCCAGCCGCTCGTAGAGCCGGAGCGCGGCGGCGTTCTCGACCGTGTTGGTCTTGAGGTCGACATGGGCCGCGCCCCGATCCCGAAAGGCGTTGAAAGCCTGCCACATCAGCGCTTCGCCAATGCCTTTGCCGCGCGCTTCGGGATGGACCGCGAGGTCCTTGACGAAGGCCCTCGTCCAGCACAGCGCTGCCGCCGCCAGCCGTCCCTTGGCGTCGATGACGAGGAAACACAGCGCCGGGTCGAATTCGGCATCGCTGGATATGCGCGGCCACCATTCGTCGAATGGGCCGTCAGCGCCGTCCTCGAACACCTCGGTCAAAAGCGCATGCAACGGCTGCGCGTCACCATGTTCGAAGCAGCGCATGGTAAAGCCGTCCGGCCAGTGCGGTGCAACGAGCGTCTCGTCGAGGATCTTGCGCAGCCGGATGTCGTTTGGAGCCGGCGGGCGCGGTTCAGGCATCGCGCTCAGGCGTCGGGCTGCAGCCGGCGGCGCTTGCGGTCGACACCGAGGCCGGTCGCCGCGAGCAGGCCTTTGCGCTTGGCGTCGAAATAATAGCCTGTCTGGTAGAGCCAATCGGCCTTCTTGGCGTTGCCACCCGCCACCAGCCAGGCGCCACGCAGATATTTGACCGCGTATTTCAGATTGGTTTCGGCGTCGAACAAGCCCTTGGCCGGCCCGTCATAGCCCATGCCGCGCGCCGTCGCGTGCTTGATCTGCATCAGCCCCCAATGGCCGTTATTGTAAGCCTTGGGATTGTAGGTGCTTTCGCGGTTGACGACGTGGCGCACCAGATCGACCGGCACCTCGTAGAGAGCAGCGTATTTCTGGATCAGCCGGTCGACGTCGCCGCGCATGCCGGTCGCATGCTCTTCTTCCGGGAGACCGAGCGGCGCGGCGGGAAACTGGCCCAGGGAAGCCGGATTCTGCGGCACGACATAGGCTACCTGCTGCACGCCGGGCATGGCGTTCTGGCCGCCCTTGGCGGTCGCCGGCATGACAAGGCTGGCGGCCGTATATTGCGCCGCGACCGGCTGTCCGGCCTTGGCGGGCGCAGGCGCCTGCCAGGCATTGGCGGCCATCACCGCAGGCACGGCCGGGGCCGTGGGCGTCGCGCCGGCAAAGGCCGCCGTCGCGGCAACCGGCTGCGCAGCGGCATCGAGCGCTGGCGTGGCCGGCGTCGCTTCGGCCGCCTGGACGGGTGTTATGCCCGAGGATTGCGGTAGCACCGAAACCGTATCGGGCAGCGGCAAGGTGAAGCCGGCATCGCTGCCGGCGGCGGTCGCGGTTTCGGTTAGCGCAGGCGTAGCCTTCATCTGCGAGGTCGATTGGCAGCCGCTGAGGGCAGCTGCGCCGACGATCACAGAGATCGCGAAAAGGTTGAATTTTGCTGGCAAGCCGCGCGGGTCCGATTTGTCGGTTGTTAAGAAGTCCTTACACCAGCGATTCCTGGTGGGCAATCGGAACCATCTGGTGGTTTTCGGGTGGCGAGAGCCGGGCTCAGATGCCATATTGTTCTGCATATGTACAGGTCGGCATCCCGGTTTTCGCCACTTTGCGGAAAGGAGCGCATCATGGAAACGGCATCTTCGATCACAGCCGGCCACGCAGTGTTAGAAACAGTGATCGGCTTCATGGGCATCGCCTGGAGCGAAAAGGGCCTGATCCGGCTCTGCCTGCCCGAAAGGAGCCGCGAAGCGGTGGAACGCCGGCTGATGCGGCATGCCGGTGTTGCCGCCAATACGACTGCGAACATTGGGCAGCCGCAATGGGTGGTCGAGCTGATCGCCTCGATCAAGGCGTATGCGTCAGGCGAGGACGTCGATTTCTCCGGTGTGCCGGTCGATCTCGACGGCGTCGACGACTTCCGTCTCGCCATCTACGACGCGGCGCGGAAACTGCATTACGGCGAAACCACCACCTATGGCGAACTGGCCAAGCGCGCCGGCCAAGCCGGCCTGCCGCGCGAAACCGGGGCAGCGCTGGGCGCCAACCCGGTGCCGCTGGTCATCCCCTGCCATCGGATACTAGCCGCGGGCGGCAAGATCGGCGGCTTCTCGGCGCCCGGCGGCTCGGCCACCAAGGAAAAGATGCTGGCCATGGAAGGCGTGCGGGTCGGCCCGCCGCCGGCGGCGCAGGTCTCGTTCGGGTTCTAAGAGCTTGAATGGTATGCCGGCTGGGTATGTTGAGATTCAGGTCAGGCCGCACCGAGAACTATGGTCTTCGAGAACCGGAGCGGAGCGTACTTAATGTACGTGGGCGCCGGAAGCGCAGAAGACCGGCCTCACTTGAATATCAATATGCCTAATGACGGCGCAGGAAGCGGCGGTGAAAATGGTCGTTCTCGATCCGCTTGCAGAGATAGACCGGGCAGAGTTCGGTATCGGCGCTCGGCACATAGGCGCGCTTTCTGACCTCGCCGACATTGCAGAATTGCTGGCTCTGCACATAGCGGTCGAAGAGCGGCAGCCCCGGCACGCGCCTGGACTGATAGCGCAGGATGACCGCGCCCTGGCGGGCGATCGTGCCTTGCACCCTGTCGCAGCTCATACGAGTGGGGTCGTAGCGCGAGATCGCCTGCGCCTCGGCGGCCGCCAGCGTCAGGCAGGCGGCAAGCAGAATGGTTTTCACAACCGTTTTCATGACATTCTCCCAAAACCGGACTAACGCCGTCGGGCGTCCCGATCTTCCCGATTGCTCGACGCTTTCATGCGATTGGGACGGCCCTTGGGCGGCGCCACCGCAACGCCATTTTTCGAGCCATCTTGTTTTTGGTGCGAAACCCGCCTATATCAGCTCCATTGATATTTCGGCCGATCGATCCGGGCCTCGCGATCTTCGCGTTTGCTGACGTCTATCTCCAAAATCTCGATACAAACCGGCTGAACCTCGGTTCGGTCAAACCAAAGCAAATGCGAGGACTATTCATATGGCAACTGGTACGGTCAAGTGGTTCAATGCCACCAAGGGCTTCGGCTTCATTCAGCCTGATTCGGGCGGTGCGGACGTTTTCGTTCACATCTCCGCTGTCGAGCGCGCTGGACTGTCGACCCTGGTCGAAGGCCAGAAAATCAACTTCGAGATCGAGCAGGACCGCCGCACAGGCAAGTCGTCCGCTGGTTCTCTGAGCAAGGCAGCCTGATTTTGCGATAGCGCGCGCCGGACGAGAGTTCGGGGCGGGCGGCAAGTCACGGATGTACTGACGGTCGCGCGAGAAGCGCGCTGGAGCAGAAAGACCCGACAAGCTGGATCAGCAGATAGCTGCCGGCCCGGACTTAAAGCTCCGATCAGGCTACCGAAAATGGGAAGGCGGGATTTATCCCGCCTTTTTGTTTGTCTGGAATTGGACGATGGCCATGCTAGTTTCGCCCCATGACCAAGCTCGAACAGATTGAAAGATCCATCGCAGCCCTGAACACCAAAGAACTAAAGGCCTTTACCAAATGGTTCGCAGCGTATCAGGCAGAGGTGTGGGACATGCAGATCGAGGCGGACGCCAAGGCTGGCCGGCTGGATAAGTTTGCCGAGCAGGCTTTGGCTGAACTTCACGCGGGCCGAGTTCGCCCTCTTTGAATGCGCGCTACGGCCGAAGGCCGCAAGCCCAACCGGGCATCGCGCCCGTTGGCGTCCGGTCCGGAACGAGCCGCGAAGCGGCGGCAAGCGCGAGCACAAATCAGCGCCGCAGATGCAGCGGCACCACCTTGTTGTCGGCGCCAAGCAGCGCCTCGATCGACAGCGGCTCCCGGTTGAAGATCGTGCCGGCCAGCGCCGGGCGGCCGAGATGGAACCCCTGTAGCAGGTCGACGCCGCCATCCAGCGCGACGCGCAGATGCACGGATTGCTCGATGCCTTCCACCAGCACCTTGGCGCCGCGATCGTGCAGCGACGAGACGAGCGGCCGGAAGAAGCGCTCGGCGGCAGCGTGGCGGCAGAATTCGGCGAACCAGCCGCCGTCGATCTTCACAATATCCGGTTGAAGCAGGCTCATCCGCTCCGCGGTCGAGTGGCCGGTGCCGAAATCGTCGATGGCGATGCGGATGCCGTGGCGCCGCATCTCGCGCACCAGCGGGGCCAGCACATTATCGTCGGCCGCCTGTTCGGTGATCTCGCAGACCAGCATGGCGGCATGCAGGTCGAGATCGCCAAGATGCCGCGTCATCAGCCGGATCTCGGCCAGCGCCCGCCCGAGATGATCGTTGATCATCGGGTTGTAATTGAAGAACAGGTCGAGCCCGTCGACGCCGATGTTGCGGAAGTTTTTCAGATGCAGCATCCGGCACATCGTCTCGACAAACAGGCGGTCGCCCGGCGCAACACTGTCGAAGAACATGGCCGGTGCAACCGGCATGGAAGCGCGCTGCGGTTCGATCAGCGCCTCGACGGCAACCGCGGCCAACGCGCCACCGCGTGGCGCAAAGATCGGCTGGTAGGCGCTCTTCAGCCGGAACGCGCCATAGACGCCGTATTCGATGCCGACCTCGTCGGCAAAGATCGCTTCGCCGATATCGCGACGCCTCTCGCGTTGCCCGGTCATGGCCCGGTCCTGCGCCCGAACACCCTGCCCGACCGCGCCGGAGGCGCTGCAGTCGGGCCGGCAGGCGTCTTGCCAGGCTCGGCCGCCGCGACAGATGGCTGCCCATCCTTGCCGAAAGCGCGAAAGCTGGTCGGCGCCAGTTCCGGCTTCGCCAGCACGAAGCCCTGCACCATCGATGCGCCGGATTTCTCGGCCAATTGAAGCTGCCAGCCTTCCTCGATGCCTTCGAACACCGTCCGGATGCCCTGTAGTTCGAAGTTCGTCACCATGGCAGTCAGTAGGGCAAAGCCGGCGCCCGATTCCATGAGCTGCGTGATCCAGTGCGCATCGAATTTGACGATGTCGGGCTTGAGCTCCTTGATGCGGTTGATGTCGGATTCATCGGCGCCGTAATCGTCGACGGCGATGCGAAAGCCATTGGCCCGCAGCGCCTCGACAAAGCTGTAGAGCGTTTCCTGCGACGCCGACTTCTGCTCGGTCACCTCGCACACGATGCGGCGCGGATCGATCCCCGCCTCGTGCAGCACCAGCCGCATGTCGCGCAGCGCGTTGTCGGCAACGGTGCGCTCGGTGAACACCGACGGGTCGAAATTGACGAAGATCGAGGCTTCTTGCGGCAGGCAGGCGCCGGCATTGAGCAAATGCAGCGTGCGCGTCAGCGCCTCGATGTGCAGGCGGTCGCCGGCCGGACAGGTGCGGAAGAAGTTCATCGGCGATTGCGGCTCGCCGTCACGAAACGGCCGGATCAGCCCCTCGAACGCTGCGATCGAGAGCTTGCCGTCCTTGAAGGCGAAGATCGGCTGAAAGGCGCTCTGCAGCGTGTAGGGACCCCAGACACCTGAAGCGGTGCCGTCATCGTGACGGATGATGTGGGCAAGCCCGGTGCTGCGCGACAAGGGTCCCTCGCTCCGCGAGACAGGCGAAATGGCTGGCGATCCTGCAGCCAAAGGTTTTAGCGCCCGTTGATGAATTTAGTCTTGCCGGGGATAAGCCGTCGATTGCAGAGCCCGCAACGCAGAGTGAAACCGTCATGCACGCGCTCCAAAAAGCCGATCTTCACGGGTCCTTGACCCTGGCTCATCCGACAATGCTTGCACTTGCCGGGTCGATGCGACATGAGAGGCGCCGCAGCTGTTTGCGGTTGCGCCGACCCCTCTGGAGATATCTGGTCATGGCCTTTCTTGCCGACACCCTTGCCCGCGTAAAGCCTTCCGCCACCATCGCGGTGACGCAGAAAGCCCGCGAGCTGAAAAATGCCGGCCGTGACATTATCGGCCTCGGCGCTGGCGAACCGGATTTCGACACGCCCGACAACATCAAGAATGCGGCGATCGAGGCGATCCGCCGCGGCGAGACCAAGTACCCACCGGTTTCGGGCATCGCGCCGCTGCGCGAGGCGATCGCGAAAAAATTCAAGCGCGAGAACAATCTCGACTACAAGCCCGAGCAGACCATTGTCGGCACCGGCGGCAAGCAGATCCTGTTCAATGCCTTCATGGCGACGCTGAACCCAGGCGACGAGGTCATCATCCCCCGCCCCTATTGGGTCAGCTATCCCGAAATGGTGGCGATCTGCGGCGGCACCTCGGTGTTCGCCGATACTTCGATCGACAATGGTTTCAAGCTCACTCCCGCCGTGCTGGATAAGGCGATCACGCCGAAGACCAAATGGCTGTTGATGAACTCGCCGTCGAACCCGTCCGGCGCCGCATACACGGAAGCCGAGCTGCGCGCGCTGGCCGACGTGCTCTTGAAGCATCCGCATGTCTGGACACTGACCGACGACATGTACGAGCACCTGACCTATGGCGACTTCGTCTTCAGGACGATCGCCGAGGTCGAGCCGAAACTCTACGAGCGCACGCTGACCATGAACGGCGTCTCGAAAGCCTATGCCATGACCGGCTGGCGCATCGGCTATGCAGCGGGTCCCGTCCAGCTGATCAAGGCGATGGACATGATCCAGGGCCAGCAGACCTCGGGCGCCTGCACCATCGCGCAATGGGCCTCGGTCGAGGCGCTCAACGGCCCGCAGGATTTCGTCGCCAGGAACAAGGCGACCTTTCAGGGCCGTCGCGACCTCGTCGTGTCGATGCTCAACCAGGCGCGCGGCATAACCTGCCCGTCGCCGGAAGGCGCCTTCTATGTCTACCCGTCCTGTGCCCAGCTGATTGGCAAGAAGACCAAAGCCGGCAAGATAATCGACACCGACGAGACTTTCTGCTCCGAATTGCTCGAAGGCGAGGGTGTCGCAGTGGTGTTCGGCTCGGCCTTCGGCCTCGGCCCCAACTTCCGTATCTCCTACGCCACGACGGAGAGCCTGCTGGAGGAAGCCTGCACGCGCATCCAGCGATTCACTGCATCGCTGACCTGATCAGGCTCCGAGACATGAAACCGGCCTTTCGAGCCGGGTTTTTGTCAAGAGCAGACCTCAGCCGCCATACTGCTCGCTCGTGACCGCTTCCATCCAATCGGCATGGACGCCGTCCAGCGCTTCCTGCATGGCGACGTGGGTCATTGTCGTCTTTGGACCCGCGCCGTGCCAGTGCTTCTCGCCCGGCTCGAACGAGATGACGTCGCCCGCCTTGATCTCCTGGATCGGCCCGCCCCATGTCTGCGCAAGGCCGGCGCCCGCAGTGACATAAAGCGTCTGCCCCAGCGGATGCGTGTGCCAGTGGGTGCGCGCACCGGGCTCGAAGCTGACCAGCGTGGCTCTGAGCCGGGCCGGCGCTTCCTTCTCGATGATGGGCGTCTGCAACACGCGGCCGGTGAAATACTTCTCCGGTGCGACGATGGTCGGCACGCTGCCGCAGGCAATGATCTTCATCTCTGGTGATCCCTAAGTTTGGCAGAAGCTCCCCTGCTCCGGTGCCGGCTACCACCCCAGCCGGGGCCAGAACAGGCCGGCACGCACGCGATAGTCCGCGTAGGCTCCGGCCAGCGGCGTGCGCGAAAATTTCTTCTCTTCGTCCAGCGCCGCAAACACATAGAGGATAGCGATCCCGGCGACCGGCACCACCACCCAGATCGACCAGGTCGCGATCCCCCAGCCGATCCAGAAGATGATGTAGGACGTATAGAAGGGGTGGCGGACATGGCCGTAGGGGCCGTCGATCAGCAGGCTGTGCGGATCGTCGGGTGCGAAGGCGAAGCGCAGCCGCGCCTTGCGCGACGTGACAATCGCCCACCAGAACAGGGCAGAGCTCGCCAGTTCGACGGCGAGCCCGGTGAGCTTTGCCGAAACCGGCTGCGATTGGATCCAAAGGATGGCGAGAAAGAACAGCGCCGTGGCGATGACCGCCGCCGATATCACCATGGCGCCTGGCGACATCGCCTGGGATTGGAAATGAGCCCGCATCGACCAGACATATTGGCCAACCGTCGCGATGCTGCAGATCGAGACAAGAAGATCGAGGACTGGTTCCATTGTCGGGATTCCGCGCGTGATTGCCATGGAGCCAGCGATCGTGCCGGCTATCTCTTTAGAAATCCTTTCTTAACCACATGTTTAAAGAACATATAGAGCCAGCGATGCGATGTTGGCGGTCAGGCAAATCTCAAGGTCTAATCCAGCATGAGCATCACTCACCGCACCATCCGCACGCCGCAGGCCGACTTGCGCCTCAGCCAGTCGTCTGGTTCCGGCATGCCCATCGTCATGATCCACGGCTCGGGCAGTTCGCGCGCCGTGTTTGCCCGTCAGTTCGATAGCCCGCTTGCCGACGCCCATCGGCTGATCGCCTTCGACCTTCCCGGCCACGGCGAGTCCTCCGATGCCCGGGACCCGGCGACCGCCTATACGATTACCGGCCTTGCCCAGACCACAGCCCGGCTTCTCGACGCTTTGGGCATCGGCCACGCCATCATCTTCGGCTGGTCGCTCGGCGGCCATGTGGCGGTCGAACTGGCCAGCTTTCACCATGCGGTCAGCGGCCTGGTGCTGACCGGAGCGCCGCCGGTGTCGCGGGGGCCGCTTGGCATGCTGCGCGGCTTTCACGCCAACTGGGACATGCTGCTCGCCTCCAAGAAGGTCTACTCCGAACGCGACATCGAGCGTTTTGAGGCTCTGTGCTACGGCGACACCGCCAGTCCGTCTTTCCGCGAAGCCATCAGGCGCACCGACGGCCGGCTTCGCGCCGGCGTGGCGCGCTCCATGTTTGCGGGCAAGGGCGCCGACCAGAAACAGGTGGTCGAGCACGCTCCGTTCCCCGTTGCGGTGATCAATGGCGAGCATGATCCGCTGGTGCGGCTGAGCTATTTCGAGACCGTCGCCTACAGCTCGCTGTGGGAACAGTGCCATGTCATACCAGGCGCCGGCCATGCGCCCTTCTGGGAACGTCCGGACCTGTTCAACCCGTTGCTGTCGCGCTACGCCGAGATGGTGGTGAAGCAGAGTGCAGCCGCCACGCCCACGCGCCGCACTCAGGCAAGCTGAAATCGCCCGACGGTTCTGATCCCCGGGTCTTGCCTCGGCCGCCTGACGGCGGCGCGATTTCTATTTTCCTTGCCCTCCCGGCTAACCCGTGGGACGATGGGTTGGGCAGGTGGCTAAATGAAAACAACCCCGCCCGCGACGGTCGAACAGGCCGGCCGCCGCTCACGACAGGGTGCGATCGGCGCAAAACCGTTTCCACTTTTGCTGATCGCACTCCAAGGGCAACGCCTGAGTGGAGGTCAGCCATGGGTACTCGCGCCGGAGGACGACGCACGGGACCGAAATGCATTGCCATAGTCGGTCCCTTTGCAAGCGGTAAGACGACACTTCTCGAAGCCATCCTCGCCCGTACGGGCGCCATCCCCCGCCAAAATCCCGTTTCATCGGGAAGCACCGTTTCCGATCATTCGCCCGAGGCGCGGGCGCACGCCATGAGCGTCGAGGCGACCTTTGCCACCACCGAATTCATGGGCGAGCGGATCACCTTCGTCGACTGTCCCGGATCGATCGAATTCTCCTTCGAGGCCGAGCCGGTGCTGGCAGCCTGCGATCTCGCGGTGGTCGTCGCCGAGGCCGACGAGAAGAAGATCCCAGCCTTGCAGCTCATCATGCGCAAGCTCGACGATCTCGGCGTGCCGCGCATCCTGTTCCTCAACAAGGTCGACAAGGCAATTGCCGGCGTACGCGATACGCTGAAGATGCTGCAGCCGACGAGCGCGGCGCCGCTGTTGCTGCGCCAGATCCCGCTGCGCAAGGACAATGTGGTGATCGGTTCGATCGACCTGGCGCTGGAGCGCGCCTACATCTACCGCGAATATGCCGAAAGCCAGGTTGCCGAAATTCCAACTGACGACAAGGCGCGCGAACTGGAGGCTCGCTTCTCCATGCTGGAGACGCTTGCCGACCATGACGACCAGTTGATGGAGCAGCTACTGGAGGAGATCGAGCCGCCGAAAGACGCGGTCTTCGACGATCTGTCCGCCGACCTGCGCGCCGGCGCCATAACGCCGGTGCTGATCGGCACCGCCGAAAAAGGCAACGGCGTGCTGCGCCTTTTGAAGGCGATCCGCCATGATGCACCGGATGTCGAGGCGACGCGCAAACGGCTCGGCGTCCCCGACGGCAATCACACCGTGGTCCAGGTGATGAAGACCATCCACACCGCGCATGGCGGCAAGCTGTCCGTGTCGCGCGTACTCTCCGGCCAGATCGCCGATGCAGCCGAACTCTATTTGTCGAATGGCGAGACGGCGAAGGTCTCCGGCATCTACAAGATGCTCGGCAAGGACCAGTCCAAGCTCACCGCTGCCAAGGCCGGCGACACGGTGGCGTTGGGCAAGCTGGACGAGGTCAAGACCGGCCAGACGTTGAGCTCCACGAAGGGCGGTATCAAGCCGCTGGTCACGCTGACGCCGCCGCAGCCGGTCTTTGCCTTTGCCCTGCGGCCGAAGGAGCGCAAGGACGAGGTCAAAATGTCGGCGGCCATCCAGCGCCTGGCCGAGGAAGATCCCTCGCTCACCTTGCGCCACAACCAGGACTCGGCCGAGACCGTGCTGTCCGGCCATGGCGAGATGCATCTGCGGGTCGTGCGCGAGCGGCTGGAAGGCAAGAATCAGATTCCGGTCGAAGGCCATGCGCCTGCCGTCCCCTATCGCGAGACGATCCGAAAGACGGTGCAGCAGCGCGGCCGCCACAAGAAGCAGTCCGGCGGCCATGGCCAGTTCGGCGATGTGGTGATCGAGATCAAGCCGCTGCCGCGCGGCTCCGGCTTTCAGTTCTCGGACACCATCACCGGTGGCGTCGTGCCCAAGACCTACATCCAGTCGGTCGAAACCGGCGTGCGCGATTATCTGAAATCCGGCCCGCTCGGCTTCCCTGTGGTCGATGTCGCCGTCAACCTCTCCGACGGCTCCTACCACGCCGTCGATTCCTCCGACATGGCTTTCCAGATGGCGGCCAAGCTGGCCATGAAGGAAGGCATGGCGGCCTGCTCGCCGGTGCTGCTCGAGCCGGTCATGAAGGTCGAGATCGTCACGCCGTCCGAAGCCACTTCGAAGATCATCGCGCTGATCCCGCAACGGCGCGGCCAGATCCTTGGCTACGACGCGCGGCCTGACTGGCCGGGATGGGATGTCGTGGAGGCGACCATGCCGCAGGCCGAGATCGGCGACCTGATCATCGAACTGCGCTCGGCGACCTCCGGCGTCGCCAGCTATCGTTGCGCCTTCGATCACATGGCCGAGCTGACCGGACGGTTGGCCGACGAGGCGATGAACGCCAACGGCAAGGCTGCCTGACAGGCCGAAGGATGATCCGCACAAAAAACGGCGCCCGGATGATCCGGACGCCGCTCTTATTGCGGACCGTCTTCTTGGGAGGAAAACGGCAGGTCCGCCGCACGTATCCGCCGCGCCATACGGCACTGGCAGACGAACAGGTTCGGACGCGGTAGCCGCCTGAGCCCGGATCTTCCGAGTGATGCCCCCATCTCCCGGTCGAACCACACCGCGTCCTATGATCTGCTTAAACGATGAATCGCGCCTGCGGCATGTTACCTGAGGTTACATGTCACTGTTACGCGGCGATTTTGCTCGATTTTTCGCTGGCTACGGCAGGGCCGGAAACAAAAAAGCCGGATCAATGAAGATCCGGCTGAGTTTGATTGGAAGTGCCTGTTAAGGCTAACCTCCAGAGGGGAACACTCGAGGGCGCTAATGGGAGGAGAACGCGCCCAGGAGATGATCTATATATGTGCTGTTCATGCCCAAGAAACAAGCATCTATTTTGCAACACACGCATGCAAAAAGGTACAGGCTGTGGTCTAACCCATGTCTAGGGGCCATAGGACCACGAAAAGTTGCCAAATGAATGGCGCGACCGTGCTGTTGCCTTCGCAGAACCGCAAGTCGGGCTGATTCTCGCGCTCGCGGGCAAAAAGCCGAATGACGTTGAATCGGGCAACAGGCGTTTATTTTTGCGGCAGCGGGATGGGAAGGGCCGGCCGGAAGAAGGGAGACCTGACATGCGGACACCCCAGGCGATCGCCGGCAGCGCGGTCTTCTTCATCGCCGCACCTTGTGTCGTCGCCGGGCTGGTGCCCTGGCTGCTCACGGACCGCTACCGTCTGCCGCTGTCGACGGTGCCCGGCTTCGTGCCGGCCGGCTCCATCCTGATTGTCGCGGCCATCGCCCTGCTCGTCCATTCCTTTGCCCGCTTCGCGCTCGAAGGCCTCGGCACGCCGGCGCCTGTCGCGCCCACCGAGAGACTGGTGATCGGCGGCGTGTACCGCCATGTCCGCAACCCGATGTATGTCACAGTACTGTCGATCATCCTGGGCCAGGCGTTGCTGTTTTCAAGCTGGAGCGTCGCTGCCTATGCCGCCATCGGCGCGATCGTCATGGGCTCTTTCGTCAGGTTCTATGAGGAGCCGACTCTCGCCCGCCGCTACGGTGGCGAATACGAGACCTACCGCCGCAATGTTCCCGGCTGGCTGCCACGGCTGACGCCTTGGCGGGGGTGACCAGCACCTCCCAAGGGCATGTTTAAAATGACCAGCTGCGCGCTTTGGCGATGATGAAGTCGCGGAAGACGTGCAGCTTGGCCTGGTTCTTCATTGCATCGGGATAGGCGAAATAGGTGTCGAAGGACGGCACCTCGGTCTCCGGCAAAAGCTGCACCAGATCCGATTCCTTGGAGATCACGTAGTCGGGCAGCATGGCGATGCCGGCGCCGCCCTGCACGGCGCGCTTGATCGACAAGATGTCGTTGATCTGCAGCGTCGGCACCCTTTGCCCACCGTCGAAATCGCCGATCGTTTCCAGCCAGTTCAGCTCCGACAGATGCGACGGCACCGGCACACCGAAAGTGACGATGCGATGGTTCTTCAGATCGGCGACCGAGGTCGGCTTGCCGTGCTTGCCGACATAGGACGGCGAGGCATAGAGGTGGAAATGCACAGTGAACAGGCGGCGCTGGATCAGGTCCGGCTGCTGCGGCTGGCGCAGACGGATCGCGCAATCCGCCTGGCGCATCGTGAGGTCGAGTTCCTCATTGGCGAGGATCAACTGCAGGCTGATTTCGGGATAGAGCTCGATGAACTCCTGCACCCGTTCGGTCAGCCAACCGGCGCCAAGCCCGACTGTCGTCGTCACCCTGAGCACGCCTGAGGGACGGTCCTTTGCCTCGGTCAGCTTCGACTTGATGGTCTCCAGCTTCATCAGCACGTCATGCGCCGTGCGGAACAGCATTTCGCCCTGCTCGGTCAGCACTAGGCCGCGGGCATGGCGATTGAACAGCGGCACCCCGACGTCATGCTCGAGCGCGCTGACCTGGCGTGAAATCGCCGATTGCGACAGGTGCAAAGTCTCGGCGGCATGGGTAAACGACCCAGCCTCCGCCGCTGCGTGAAACACGCGAAGCTTGTCCCAGTCCAACGCCATTGAATTCCCCTCGTTCTGTTCTTGGCGTCTGAATGAAAAATCAGGCTTTTGAACGGCTTGCGACGCCGTCTTGATAGATTTTATTCCGCCGCTTCGCGGTGCACCTCGATGCCGGCCAGGTATTTTTCCGCCTCGAGCGCGGCCATGCAGCCGAGCCCGGCGGCGGTCACCGCCTGACGGTAGATGTCGTCGGTTACGTCACCGGCGGCGAACACGCCGGGCACATCGGTGCGGGTCGAATTCGGCGCCGTCCACAGATAGCCGTTCGGCTTCTGCTTCAGCTTGCCGACAAACAATTCCACCGCCGGCGCATGGCCGATCGCCACGAACACGCCGTCCACCTGGAGATGGGTGACCTCGCCGGTCACCGCATTTCTGAGCTTCAGCCCTTCGACCGAAGGCGGCAGCGGCGTCTTGCCGGGCCGGCCGGTGATCTCGTCGACGATCGTGTCCCAGATGACTCGGACATTGTCCTTTTTCAACAGCCGCTCACGCAGGATGCGCTCGGCGCGGAAATCGTTGCGCCGGTGGATGACGGTCACGCTCTTCGCCAGATTGGAGAGATAGAGCGCCTCCTCCACCGCCGAATTGCCGCCGCCGATGACAGCGACATCCTTGCCGCGATAGAAAAAACCATCGCAGGTGGCGCAGGCCGACACGCCGAAGCCCATGAAGGTCTGTTCGGTGGGGATGCCCAGCCATTTCGCCTGCGCGCCGGTGGCAATGATCAGCGCGTCGGCCGTGTAGGTGGTGCCGGAATCGCCCGTGGCGCGGAACGGCCGCACATTGAGGTCAACCTCGGTGATGATGTCGTTGACGATGTCAGTGCCGACATGCTCGGCCTGCTTCAGCATCTGCTCCATCAGCCACGGGCCCTGGATCGGATCGGCGAAGCCCGGATAGTTTTCGACATCGGTGGTGATCATCAGCTGCCCGCCCTGCTGCAAGCCTGCTACGAGCATCGGCTTGAGCATGGCGCGCGCGGCGTAGACTGCGGCGGTATAGCCGGCCGGGCCAGAACCGATGATAAGGACAGGCGCGTGCTTGGTGGTCATCTAAAGCCTCTGCGGGGCAGACAATCGAGTGTGCCTTGGAAAACGACGTGAAACGGTGCTGGTAATGTAAGGGTTGCCAACCACACCAGCAAGACGATCAGGCCGTCGTCCCCGGAAAGCTTCGGCCTACAGGCTTATTCGCGCAATGGCCGCTTTCGTTATGGTTGCGAAATCGCCCGACCAAAGGGCTGGCATCGACACAAAAGTCGTTTAAGGACGAGAGCGCGAAAGATTCTTGCGCTAAGCCGAGACCGCCATGCCCCTGAAAGCCGACCTCGACGCCATCGACTGGAAGATTCTGCGCGAGCTTCAGGCCGACGGGCGCATGACCAATGTCGAACTGTCGAGCCGCGTCGGCATTTCCGCCCCGCCCTGCCTGCGCCGTGTCCGGCGGCTGGAGGAAACCGGCATCATCAGAGGCTATCGCGCCTTGCTCAACGCGCCGGCGCTCGGCATGGATGTCGTCGCCTTCTGCCTGATCGGCCTGCATCACCAAGCCGACGCGGAGCTCAAAGCTTTCGCCGAGCGCACTCGCGGCTGGCCGATCGTGCGCGACGCCTGGATGGTCTCGGGCGAATCCGACTTCCTGCTGCATTGCGTGGCGAGCGACCTCGGCACGTTCCAGACCTTCGTCATCGAAGAACTGGCCTCGGCCGCCAATGTCGACACGGTGCGCACCGCGCTGACCATCCGCCGCGTCAAGGACGAAGGGCTGGTGGCGTTCAGCGCCCCATGATCGTCCTAGATTCGGGCGAGCGACTCGATAGCCCCCAAAAGCCCTACCAGATCATCGGGGTTGCGCAGCGGCAAAACCTCGAAGCCCGGCTCATTACTTCCCTCGCCATCCACCAGCCAGCCGCGCGGCAGGCCGGCACGTTGTCCGGCCTGCATATCCGCGGGATTGTCGCCGACGATCAGCGAGCGTTTGAGATCGAGGCCGAGGCGCTGCCGGGCCTGTAGCAGCATGCCCGGATTGGGCTTGCGCATCGGATGGCCGGCGACCGCCAGTGGCCCGCTGCCCGCCTCGTGGTACGCGCAGGCCAGAACCATGTCGACGAAGGCATCGCGGGCGGCAAGCAGCTTGAGAACCCGGCCGTTGACCGCGGCAAATTCCTTCCAGCCGAAATAGCCGCGCGCGACGCCTGACTGGTTGGTGACGATGACCACCGGGATGTTGCCCCGGTTGGCGGCGGCGATGACCGGCACGATGCTGTCGCGCAGCGCCATTTTGGCTGGATCGTCGGGATAGCCGGTGTCGACATTGACGGTGCCATCGCGGTCGAGGAACAGCGCCGGCGCGTTGGCTGGAAACACCCGCGAACCCACCCGCTCAACCCACAGGCCGGGCTCAGCCAGCGGGTATGGACCGTAGGCCCCGGTGTCAGCCATTCGACAGACGGTCTTCCACCACCTTGCAGAGATAGTGGTAGAGGCAGAGATGTCCCTGCTGGATGATCGGCGTCGAGGTCGAGGGCACGTTGAGCAGTATGTCGGTGAGCGGCTTGAGTTTGCCACCGCTGTCGCCGGTGAGGCTGACCACCGTCATGCCCATCATCCGAGCCTGTTCGGCGGCAGCCAGAATGCTCGGCGAATTGCCGCTGGTCGAGATGGCAAGCAGCACGCCGCCGGGCGCGCCATGCGCCTCGACCTGGCGCGAAAACACGGTGTCGAAGCCATAATCATTGCCCCAGGCGGTCAGCATGCCCGCGTTGGCCGGCAGCGCGATCACATTGTAGGCCTTGCGCTCCTTAAGGAAGCGGCCGACCAGTTCGGTGGCGATATGAATAGCGTCGCTGGCCGAGCCGCCATTGCCGCAGACCAGCAGCGCCTTGCCCGAGGAAAGCGCGGCGACGACCGCACTTACAGCACGTTCCATCTCGGCGGTCAGGTCACGCTCGACTGTCGCGGTGATCGCGGCCGCCGAGCGGACCAGATAGTCATTCAGTCCGGACATGAAATCCCTCAGTTGGTGGCGCCGCCGGCGCGCAGTTTGCCGATGGTGCCGGTGGTGCTCTTGCCGGCAACGAGGTCGACCAGCACGACGCGTCCGCCCGCCTTTTGCACCACATCGGCGCCAACCACGGTCTCGACGGTGTAGTCCGCGCCCTTGACCAGTATGTCGGGCAGCAGCGCCTCGATCAGCGCCAGCGGCGTATCCTCTTCGAAGACGACGACCGCGTCGACGGAAGCAAGCGCGGCGAGCACGCAGGCACGGTCGTGCTGATCGTTGACCGGGCGCCCGGCGCCTTTCAGCCGCCGCACTGAAGCATCGCTGTTGAGGCCAAGCACCAGCCGGTCGCACTGGCTGCGCGCCGCGTGGAGAAGACTGACATGGCCGGCATGCAATATATCGAAGCAGCCATTGGTGAAGCCGACGCTCAGGCCCTCGTCCTTCCACGCCGCCACCATGCGCGCGGCCGATGCGGCATCGAGGATGGCGTCCTTGTGGGCGGTGGGGCCGTGCAAGCGGAACAGCGCGCCGGTGAGTTCCTCCACCGTCAGCCGCGCGGTGCCGCGTTTGCCCACCACCACACCGCCGGCGGCATTGGCGATGGAGGCGGCCATGACGCGATCGGCGCCCGCGGCCAGAGCCAGCGCGAAGCTCGCGATCACCGTATCGCCGGCGCCCGAAACGTCGAACACTTCGCGCGCCTGGGTGGCGATGTGGCGCGCCTCATCCGCGCCGACGACGCTCATGCCCTTTTCGCTGCGGGTGGCGACGACGAAGTCGAAGCCATGTGCCGAAATCAGCTGGCGTGCCGCCGCGACGATCTCGTCGTCGGCGAAAACCGGGCGACCGACAGCTTCGCCAAGCTCCTTGCGGTTGGGCGTGATGGCGGTCGCGCCGGCATAGCGCGCATAGTCGCGGCCCTTGGGATCGACCAGCACCGGTTTTCCCGCCTCGCGGCAGATGGCGATCAGGTCGGCGGCGACGCCGTCGAGCAAGATGCCCTTGCCATAGTCGGACAGAATGACGATGTCGGCGCGCGTGAGTGCGGCGCGAAAATGCCGGACCAGGTCCGCCCGTTCCTTGTCGTCGAGCGGCTTGATCTCTTCCTCATCGAAGCGCAGCACCTGCTGATTGAGCGCGCTGAAGCGGCTCTTCGACGACGTCATGCGACCGCGCTCCTGCGCCATATCAGCCGTATCGGCGCCGAGTTCGCGCAGCATGCGCACCAGATTGTCGCCGGCCACATCGGTGCCGATCACCGATATAGGAATAGCGCTGGCACCCAGCGAGACGATGTTGGCGACAACGTTGCCTGCGCCGCCCATCGTCGAGGTCTCGCCGCGCCCGTGCAGCACCGGGATCGGCGCTTCCGGCGAGATGCGCTCGATGACGCCGTTGACGAAACGGTCGAGGATGAAGTCGCCGACCACCAGCACGGCAACGTCGCCAAAGCGGGCAATGGCGCGGTGCAAAGGTTCGGGCGAAGGCGGATTGTGCTTGATCATGTCACTGGCAATGCGAGGGAAAGGCCGACCTCAATCACGCTGAAAATTGTCAATTTACGGGCCGGATCGTTCATGGCGAAGCCGATATACCGCAAATCCGCGCAGCGCAACGTCAGGGCGGCCGTCAGCTCTTCTGCAACGCGACGTGGACGCCCAGTCCGACCAGCACCGCCCCGCCCGCCCGCTGCATGATGCGCTGCGCACGGCTGGAGCGCTTCAGCCGGGCGATCACCATGCCTGCCAGCAACACGCAGACAATATCTGCCGAAGAGAACATTAAATTGACGATAGTGCCCAGCACGACGAATTGCAGCCAAACCGGGAACCCCGCCGAGGCATCGATGAACTGTGGCAGGAACGCCATGAAGAAGATCGCCGTCTTCGGATTGAGCACTTCGACGGTGATGCTCTCGAAAAATGCCCGGAGCGCCGATTTGCGCTCGATCGCCGGCAGCGCCGTGTCACCGTCCCCGCGCTTGCGGAACAAGGACACGCCAAGCCAGATCAGATAGAGCGCGCCGATGAGCTTGACCGCCATGTAGAGCGGCGGCACTGCATGGAAGAGCACCGACAGCCCGGCGGCAGCCGCAAAGACATGGAAATAACCGCCAAGATGGATGCCAAGTGCCGCCGTCAGCCCCGACCAGCGCCCGCGCGCCATGGTCTGCGCGGCGGCATAGAGCATCGCCGGTCCTGGAATATAGGCAAAGATCGCCGTGGTGGCGAAAAACGCAATGAGCAGTTCGGTCGACGGCATTTTTTGTCCCCTAGCTTGCGGGCCTCGAATAAAGCGGGCCGCTTCGCGGTCTCACTGTGGCGTCGTGGTGCTTCATCGACAGTACGCTTGGCCTCCCTTATAAGGACCGGAATCGCAAGCAACCAGAGGCATTCATGATCATCGTCACGGGCGGGGCCGGCATGATCGGCTCCAACATCGTCGCCGCACTCAATGCCGAAGGCCATGATGACATCCTCGTCGTCGACGACCTCACCGACGGCCACAAGATCGCCAACCTGGCCGATTTGCAGATAGCCGACTATCTCGACAAGGACGAATTCTTGGCCACCTTGGAAGCCGGCGACCTAGGCCGCGTCGAGGCCGTCTTCCACCAGGGCGCCTGCTCGACCACCACGGAATGGAACGGCAAGTTCATGATGGACGTGAACTACGCCTTCTCAAAGCGCTTGCTGCATGGCTGTCTTTCGCTGCGCATACCGTTCCTCTATGCCTCCTCGGCTTCCGTCTACGGCGGCGGTTCGGAGTTTCGCGAGGACCCCGCACTTGAGCGGCCGCTCAACGTCTACGCCTATTCGAAGAAACTATTCGACGACTATGTCAGGCGCACCGTGTTCGACACCGATCATTCGCAGGTCGCCGGCCTGCGCTACTTCAACGTCTATGGCCCGCGCGAGGCGCACAAGGGCGCCATGGCCTCGGTCGCCTTCCATCTGTTCAATCAGGTCGGGCGCGGCGAAAACCCAAAGCTGTTCGGCGCCTATGACGGCTTCGGCCCCGGCGAACAAAGCCGCGACTTCATTCATGTCGGCGATGTCGCCGACGTCAATCTGTGGCTGTGGAAGCGCGGCTCGAGCGGCATCTTCAACTGCGGCACCGGCCGCGCCCAGCCGTTCCGCGCCATTGCCGAGACCGTGATCGATACGCTGGGCACGGGCGAGATCGAGTTCATCGAATTCCCCGATCACCTCAAGGGCAGCTACCAGAGTTTTACCCAGGCTGATATGTCCCGTTTGCGTGCAGCCGGCTATAATGGGCAATTCCGCAGCGTGGAAACCGGCGTCAGAGACTATGTCGAATGGCTGAAAGCCCAACGATCCTCGTGATCGGCCCACGCTGGGTGGGCGATATGGTCATGGCTCAGTGCCTGTTCTCGGCGTTGAAGGAGCTCCATCCCAACGCCGCCATCGACGTGCTTGCCCCGGCCTGGGCGGCCCCGCTGGTCAAGCGCATGCCCGAGATTCGCCAGCAGATCGATTTCCCGCTGCAACCCGGCGCGCTCGAATTCATCATTCGCCGCCGCTTCGGCCGCCTGCTGCGCGGCCGCTACGATATGGCCTACGTCCTGCCGGGCAGTTGGAAATCGGCGCTGATCCCGTTCTTTGCCCGCATTCCGCGCCGTTTCGGCAATCTCCGGGAAATGCGCTACGGCCTGCTGACCGACATCGTGCCGCTGCCCGATGCCGTCAAACGGCTCACCGCGCAGGCCTATTTCGGTCTTGCCCAGGGTGGCCATTTCAGGGCGCCGCACCTGACCGTCGATGGCGGCAATCAGAAAGAGTTGCTCGCCCGCTTCGACCTGCAGCCGGGAAAATTCGTCGCCATGATGCCCGGCGCCGAATTCGGTCCGGCCAAACGCTGGCCTAGCGAAAGCTATGCCGGCCTCGCCGGAGAGATGATGGCGAAAGGATTCGAGGTCGCGTTGTTCGGCTCGAAGAACGATCGCGACGTCACTGCCGAGATCGCAGCACTCGCGCCCGGTGTCGTCGATCTGGCAGGAAAGACGCGACTGGAGGACGCCATCGACCTGATCGCCGCGGCCAGGCTGGCGGTGTCCAACGACAGCGGGCTGATGCATGTCGCGGCCGCCGTCGGCACGCCGGTCGTTGCCGTCTACGGTTCGACCTCGCCGGAAAACACGCCGCCGTTGGCTGAACAGCGCGAACTGATCTGGTTGCATCTGTCCTGTTCGCCCTGCCACCGGAAGATCTGCCCGCTCGGCCACCTCAACTGCCTGAAGACGCTGGACGTTGCCCGAGTGGCAGCGGCGGCGGACAGGTTGCTGGAACTCCCGGCCGCCGCATGAAGGTGTTGATCGTCAAGACCTCCTCGATGGGCGACGTCATCCACACCTTCCCCGCCGTCGAAGATGCACGCCGCAAGCGCCCCGATATCGCCTTCGACTGGTGCGTCGAAGAGGCCTTTGCCGGCATCGTCGCGCTGCATCCGGCGATAGCAAAGATCCATACCGTCGCCATCCGGCGCTGGCGCAAGCATCTGTTCAACGCCGGCACATGGCGGGAGGCGACAAGCTTGCGCCGCGCTCTGCAAGCAGGCGAGTACGACCTCGTCATCGATGCGCAGGGGCTGCTGAAATCGGCCCTGGTGGCGAAACAGGCAGCGGCACCAATCGCAGGTTTCGACCGCGCAAGCGCGCGGGAGCCCTCGGCAACGTTGTTTTACCAGCGCAAATACGCCGTGCCGCGCAACCTGCACGCCATCGAACGCACGCGCCGGCTGTTCGGGCTGGCGCTGGGCTACGAGCCCGATCTTTCGGCGCTCGCATCCGGGATTGTGCCGCCTCCCGGCGGCCTGGCCGGCATTGACGGCAAGACGGCCTTCCTGCTGCACGGCACCAGCCGCGAGGACAAGAAATGGCCCGCCGAAGACTGGATCGAAACGGCTCGCCTGCTGGTTGGTAGCGGAATGACGCCGGTCACCACCTGGTCGAACGAGCGTGAGAAGGCGGTGGCCAATGCGATCGCAAAAGCCGTGCCGTCAACGATCGTGGTGCCGAGATCGCCGCTGGCAGACATTGCCGCGATCCTTGGCCGCTCGACGCTGGTTATCGGCGCCGACACCGGTCTGACCCACCTCGCCAGCGCCTTTGGCCTGCCGACGGTCGCGGTGTTCCTTGCGACCGAGCCGGGTTTGACCGGCCCGCGCGGGCAATATGCCTCAACGTTGCTGGCCGCATCGGGGGAGCGCCTAACGCCGGCGAAGGTGGTGGCGGAAGCTGACAAGCAGCTGGCGCTCAAATCACGAGCACCAGCCTAGAGCCTTTCAGAAGTATCTGAGGTGCTAGATAAATTGCACCTGGACGATCTCATAACCCCTGGCGCCGCCAGGCGCGTTGACCTCGATGGCGTCGCCGACTTCCTTGCCGATCAGCGCGCGCGCGATCGGCGATGAGATCGAGATACGGCCCGATTTCACGTCCGCTTCCTGGTCGCCGACAATCTGGTAGGTCTTCTTTTCCTCGGTGTCCTCGTCGACCAGCACCACCGTGGCGCCGAACTTGACCTTGTCGCCGCTAAGCTTGGTGACGTCGATCACCTCGGCCCGAGCAATATAGTCTTCCAGTTCGTTGACACGGCCCTCATTGAGGCTCTGCGCCTCTTTGGCGGCATGATATTCGGCATTTTCGGACAGGTCGCCATGCGAGCGCGCTTCGGAGATCGCCTCGATGATGCGCGGCCGCTCCTCCTGCTGGCGCCAACGCAGCTCTTCCTTCAATGACGCGAACCCCTCGCCTGTCATCGGGACCTTGTTCATGATGCCTGACCTTTCCTGCCGCCACCCCCGCATTTCGGGGAAAGCCTTGTCGATGGTATAAAAAGAAAACGGGTCCGGCAGCCTCGGGCTAACGGAACCGTTTCACCGCAATTTTCCCCAATATAGCGATCCTCGCGCGTTTTTCACGCTGAAAAAGCAGGCTCTTTGAAAAATCATGAGCCGACTTGCGCAATTGCCGTCACGGCATGTGCAGCGTGTTGCAGCTGCGACAACAAAAACCGGCTGCGATTGCTCGCAGCCGGCCCAGAGAAGCCGTTGGGGTGGGGTCAGCTTCTCATGAAATGGTAGATCTGTTCGGCCAGCATGCCGTATTCGCGGGAACCTTTGCCGGTCCGCTTCTCGATCTCGGCCAGCTGCTCCTGGGCGCCGGCCAGGTCGCCGATCTGCAGATGGGCCTCGCCGAGATATTCGCGCACCAGCGTGTAATCCGGGTTGATGCGCAGCGCTTCCTCGTAATAGCCGAGGCCGACGGTGACACGGCCGGAATGGCGATGCGAATAGCCGAGATAGTTGAGGATGCGCGGATCCTGCTTGTTGGCGGCAAGGCTAAGCACGGCGATCGCCTCGTCATAACGCCCGGCCATGGCCAGGTCGTGACCAGCATCGTAGATGTTGTCGTCGTCCAGCATGCCGTACTTCGGCGCGACGCATTTCTGCTTTTTCTTGTCCCAGACCTGCCCCTTCTTGCACTGGGTGGTGGTTTCGGTACCACCGCCACCGCCGCCGGCCGCAAACACCGGAACCGCAAAGAACTGCAGCGCGACAAGCGCCGCAGCCGCCTGGATCAACACTCTTTTATGCATCGGAGCCTCCTTGAGGGATAATGACAAGCTTGAGGGAAAATGACGATAATGAAAAGCTAACGCCGGGATGCAGACTTTTCATCCCGGAAACCCGCAGCCGCCGAAACTATTTGTGCGGCCGTGCCTGACCTGAATTCGGTCAAAGGCGGGAGTCAGGGATCAGAACATGACGTGACGCGCGCTGCAAATCCGCTATCATTCGGGAAACGATCAGCGGGGGTGCCCGAGAGTGCAACAGCGCCGTGAGCGGGAATGGGAGCTATCGATCGGCCCGGACACCGTGCGCCTGTTCATTCTCAAGGCAAAGGGACTGAGTGCTGCCGTCAACGAAGACTATGCCGACGGTGCCGAGCATGAGGTCGAGCTCGATGGTGAATCACATGCCAATCACCACCATGACGGTCTGGCGGAGGAAAGCGCGGAAGACCTCACCGAGGAAGAGCTGCGCGAGCTGATCAACGACCTCAACGTCGACGAAGCGGCCGAGTTGATCGCGCTGGCCTGGGTCGGCCGCGGCGACTATGACGCAGCGGAATGGTCCGATGCGGTTGCCGCCGCGCGCGACCGCGCCAACAAGCGCACGGCGAAATACCTGCTCGGCATGCCGCTTTTGGCCGACTGGCTGGAAGAAGGGCTGGAAGCGATTGGCGCGTAACGGCGTGGTTACCGTTCGTGATGGGCCGCAGGCAACCTCCGGGAGCTCGCGCCGTTGAGGACGATGGGGTCTGTTGTACTTTCCCGAACATGCAGGGTTGCACTGGTCATGGTCGTCACGGCTCTGCTGCTGGCGCCCCTGCTGACGCAAGCTGACGCCAAACAGCGCAAAAAGCATTACACGCCGCTGTCACAGCGGTTGGAGCAGCTGTTTTCACCGCGGGTCGACTCGCATCCTAAGCCGCGCAGCAAACACCGCCAGAAGCCCAGGCCACAGCGGCACATCACGCCAAAGCAGGTGGAACAAAAGACCCCGGATAAAGAGCCCTCGCCCGCCGATGTTCCGGTGCAGCCCTCGCGCGTTATCCCGCTGCCCGAGGCGCGTCCTTCAGAGGCGCCGAAGACCGGCGCGGCACCGATCGAAAAGCAAAAGGCCGAAGGTCCGAACCCCCTTGGCGCGCCCAACCGGTCCAATGACGATCGATTCAACGAAGAAAAGTCCCGTTTTAGAAAGCAGGCGCGGCCCGGACCGTCAGCCCCGAAGCCGTCGACCGATAAGCAAAGCGAGCCCGAGCCGCCGGCCGCGGAGCCGATTCCGACACAAAAGCCAGACACTCCGGAACCTGAAGCTCAGCCGCCGGCCGTTGCTCCGCAGCCACCTGAAAAACCCGATGCCGGCGACAAGAAGATGCTGCCTGATCCGCGCTCGGCCGATTTGCCCGATGCAAAAATGCCGGCGGCGGAAGTCGCCTGTCGCGAGCGGCTGACGGCCCTTGGTGTCGAATTCGAGGAGCATAAGGCGGAAAGCAATCCCGACATCGGCTGCTCGATCCCCTATCCCCTGCTGCTGAAGTCGCTCGGAAAATCCATCGCCATCGGCCCCGCGACCGAACTCAACTGCCCGATGGCCGAGGCGGCAGCCCGCTTTGCCGCCGAAATCATACAGCCGGCGGCGAAAGCCGAGTTCGGAGCCGACCTGAAATCGATCAACCAGGCATCGGCCTTTGTCTGCCGGCCGCGCAACGGCACGCGCCATCTGTCGGAACATGCCTTCGGCAATGCGCTCGATATTGCCAGCTTCACGTTGTCGGATGGCAGAAAGGTCGAAGTCGGTCCAACGCCGCCCGAGAAGGACGGCAAATTCCTCAATGCGGTGCGCAAGGCCGCCTGCGGACCGTTCAAGACCGTGCTTGGGCCGGGCGCGGACCCGGACCATTCCCTGCATTTCCATCTGGATCTCGAACCGCGCCGGAATGGTGGCACTTTCTGCCAGTGATGGCCCTTCAGTGATCGTCATGCCGGTGATGGTCTGGCGGCCGCATTTTGGCCGCAGGCATGAACGTGGACGCTGAGTTTTCCTTTACCCTTGATCGTTAAAATCCCACCGATCAAGGACAGGATTCCGCCCATGGCCGCAATATTTCGCGCCGCGAAGGCAAAAAGCGCAGCGATACTGGCCGCCGGTCTTGCGCTGGCCGCCGTTTCGGCTTGCAACACTGGCAGCGTGCTGTCGCTGCAGCCGGCCGTCGATGTCGGCTCGCAGACCGCGGCCGTGCCGCAATATGAAGGCATGCAGAAGCTCGTCCCGTCCAATCCCTATATGACTGCCGCCTATCCGCGCATGGACGAGCCGATGTCGGAGTCGGAGCCGCAGCAGATGCCGGCCAGCGAAACCGATTGCCGTGGCGAGCTGAAGCGCCTTCGCGTCGTCTACACCGATGTCCAGCCGATCCATGAGGGACAGTGCGGCATAGACTGGCCGGTCAAGGTCTCCGCCATCGGCGGCATCCAGATGAAGCCCGCCGCAACATTGACCTGCGACATGGCCGCAAGTTTCGCCGCCTGGACCAGCAACGAACTGGTTCCCTCCGCCCGCTGGCGCTATTTCTCGGGCGTCAAGACCATCCACCAGGGCTCAAGCTATTCCTGCCGCAACATCGCCGGCGAAGGTGTCCTGTCCGAGCACGGCAAGGGCAACGCCCTCGACGTCATGAGCATCGAGCTCAACAACGGCGACGACATCGACGTGCGCAAGCCCGGCCTGTTTGCCTTCCGCACCCGCGGCTTCCTCAACAATGTGCGTGCCGACGGCTGCCAGTACTTCACCACCGTGCTCGGTCCCGGCTACAATTACGATCACCGCAACCATTTCCATTTCGACATCAAGAACCGCAAAAGCGGCTACCGCGCCTGCCGCTAAGGCGTTTCACCGTTCAGAAATCAGTCGGGATTGGCGTTCCTGGTGGAAGCGATGATTTGCTGGGCCACCAGATCCTGGATGCGCCAAAGGTTCCTGTCGCGGATACCGCTCTCTTCCAACTTGCTGACGGTTCGGAACAGGTATTGAGCCGACGAGCCCCAATGCCCGGCAGCCCGCGCCAGCGTGTCGGCAACCTGCTCCAATGGCAGCCGGCCGGCATAGGCCCTGCCGTCTGGCGCGGCGACGAAAGCCAAGGCCCGCAACGGCCCATCCTTGGTCTTGACCTTGATCCAGCATGGCACGTTAGTCGGCGGATTGGCATCGATCTCGCGGCGCATCAACTGGCCAAGTTGCCCGACATGGTCTTCCGCGGGCAGCCGATAGACGATGCCGTTGCAGCTGCCGCCTCGATCGAGCGCCAGCATCAGCGCCGGCAAATCACGGGTTCCGCGCCAACGGGTCAGTGTCAGGCAAAACGAGCGGTGCCATCCTGGCGCCGTGGCCGGGCGCTGCTCGACATGGGCAAATTCGGGGTTCCAGATCAGCGACCCGTAGGCAAAGACCCATAGCGCTTCAGGCCGATGCTCCGACAGAAGTTGCTCGACAAGACTATCGAACTCCGCGTCTGTATGCTCGGTTGTTCCGGGCTCGGGACCCGCATCCGGTTCGACACGCTCGACCCTTGCGACAAGGTCCGCGGTCAATGCCATCGAGCTGCGACCCACCGGCTTCTTATCCATTGCTGCTCACCCCCCGCAAAAACGATGGCCGACGATAGAACGGCTGCTCGCCGCTGGCCATTGATTTCCAGGGTCCGTCAGGCACAGATACCGCACGGATCGAGCCGCTTTCATGAGCCGACGAAGCCTGCAACGACGCGCATTGACCTGGCTCGCCGCTCTTCTGGCGGTCTGGCTGGCCCTCGCCTATGTCGCTGCGCCGGAATTCTGGACGTTTCGCGACCGCGGCTTTCGCACGCAGACTTTCGAGATGGTGACACACACGCCGCAAGGCATTCCGGGCGACCCGATCAATATCGGCCTTGTCGGTACCGAAAAAGAGGTGGTCCATGCCTTCGCCATGGCCGGATGGGATACGGCCGATGGCGTGACGCTAAAGACCGCGATCGAAATCGGTGAGAGCGTGCTGTTCGACCATCCCTATCCTGACGCCCCGGTCAGCCGGCTGCTGTTCGAAGGCCGCGCCCAGGATCTCGCCTTCGAAAAGCCGGTCGGCGGGAGCGCCGACCGGCGCCATCATGTCCGCTTCTGGCGAAGCGATGCGACCGGCGACGACGGCCGAACGCTCTGGATGGGCTCGGCCAGCTTCGACCGCGGCGTTGGTCTCAGCCACGATACCGGCGCCATCACCCACCATATCGCCCCTGACATCGACGCCGAGCGCGATCTCGTGATCCACGACCTGTCGGCGGCCGGCATGGTGACCTCGGCGAGCGACATCCCGGGCATCGGCGCCACCAGGACCGGACGCAACGGCGGCGGCGATCCCTATTTCACCGACGGCAAGACTCTTGTCGGGGTGCTCAGGCAATTCCCCTGAACCACCGTCATTTCCCAAAAATCATCGCGGACTATTTTCCTGCGGCCCGCCGCAATGCTATTGAGCCCTGATGCTATACGTCGAAATCGCCACCGTGGTCGTCCTCATCTGTGTGAACGGCCTTCTGTCGATGTCCGAGCTCGCCATCGTGTCGTCGCGCCCGGCGCGGCTCAAGGCGATGATCGACCGCGGCGTCAATGGCGCCGGGCGTGCGCTGACGCTCGGCTCCAATCCCGGCAAATTCCTGTCGTCGGTGCAGATCGGCATCACTCTGGTCGGCGTGCTGTCGGGCGCCTTCTCCGGCGCCACGCTGGGCGACAGGCTTTCGGTGTACCTGGCCACGACCGGCATGCGCGAAAACATCGCCGACCCGCTCGGCGTCGGCATTGTCGTTGCGATCATTACCTATTTCTCGCTGATCGTCGGCGAGCTGGTGCCCAAGCAGATCGCGCTGCGCGATCCCGAGCGTGTTGCGGCCCGCGCGGCGCCTGCGATGACCATCCTAGCCACCGTCTCGGCGCCGCTGGTGTTCCTGCTCGACATTTCCGGCCGCGCCATATTGTGGCTGCTTGGCCAGCGCGGCGAGAGCGAGGAGAAAGTCACCGACGAAGAGATCAAGATGCTGGTCGCCGAGGCCGAGCACCACGGCACCATCGAATCCGACGAGCGGCGCATGATCGCCGGCGTCATGCGGCTCGGCGATCGCGCCGTGCGCGCCGTGATGACGCCGCGCACCGAGGTCGACTGGATCAATTTGCAGTCCGATGAGGGTGCCATCCGCAAGCTCTTGATGGAGACCCAGCATTCGCGCCTGCCGGCCGGCGACGGCGGCGTCGACGTCATGGTTGGCGTTGTTCAGACGCGCGACGTGCTGGCCGCCCTGCTCGCCGGCCGCGCACTCGATCCGAGCAAGCATGTGCGCGCCGCCCCCATCGTCTACGACCAGGCCGACGCGCTGGATGTGCTGCAGAAGCTGAAGGAATCCGACGTGCCGATGGCGCTGGTGCATGACGAATACGGCCATTTCGAAGGGATCGTCACACCTGCCGACATTCTCGAGGCCATCACCGGCGTCTTCCGCGCCGATACCGACGCCGGCGACGAGGAAAACGCCGTCAAGCGCGAGGACGGCTCATGGCTGCTCGCGGGATACATGCAAGCCGACGAGATGGCTGACGTTCTCGGTATCGACCTGCCGGAAAACCGCGACTACGAGACCGTCGCCGGTTATGTGCTGTCGCACATGCACCATCTGCCGGCGACCGGCGAATGCGTCGACGCGCAAGGCTGGCGTTTCGAGGTCGTCGACCTCGATGGCCGCCGCATCGACAAACTGATCGCCACCCGGCTGCCCAGCGGCCATCGCGAAGTGGTGCGTTGACGCTCTGCCGTCAAAGCGAATAGCGCCCTCAGACCGCGGCTTCGATCGGTTCGGCAAGCTTCGGATTGGAGCGCGAGGCGATCAGGCAACTGGCCACGATCAGGGCCGCTCCAGCCAGCGTGGTCCAGGTCGCCGCCTCGTCGAAGAACAGCCAGCCAAACACGATCGCCCAGATGAAGGCGGAATACTCCGTCGGGATTAGATATTGCGCTTCGGCCCGCGCGTAGGACCAACTCATCAGGAACTGGCCGGAGAGCGACAGCGCCGTCACCCCGGCCAGTGGAAGCCAGAGATTGCCCGGCAGGGCAACCGCGAGCCATGGAGCGGCGGGGAGAAGGACGGCGGCAACGCAAAGGTTCTGGAACAGCATGATCTCGACTGGCTTGGCCACCAGCGCCTGCCGCCGCGAGAGGATCAGATTGTAGGCGTAGAACACCGTCGATGCGAGCACCGCCACCGTGCCAAGGAGGGCATCCCCGGTATAATTCCCTTGCCCGAACTGTCCGGCCATGATGATGACGACGCCGGCGATGCCCGCCAGCGACGCCCAGATCGCCTGGCGCTGTATGCGTTCGCCCAAAAGCAGCGCCGCCAGCAGGAGAGCGAACAGCGGCGCGACGAAACTAAGCCCGATCCCATCCGCCAGCGGCAATCTGGCAAGGCCCCAGAAGAACGACAGCAGAACTATGCCCACGACCACGGCGCGCAGCGCGTGTAGCCGCAGCACGGAAGGCGTGGGAAGGGAACGCGGCCCCGCCGCCCAGGCCGTGCCCGCGACCACGCTCGCAAGCATGCTTCGCCACAGCACCGTGTTGTAGACACCGACGGCGATGACCAGGATCTTCATTGCCGCATCCATGGCGGACAGAAGGAAGATCGCAAGTGCACAGACCAGCACCGGGGTCATGGGGGAAACGACGCCTGACGGGCTGGGTAACTTCACGGGGCATGCTCATGTGATGGATCGCAGCCGGATATATCAGGGGAGGACGGCCGGGCCAGATGGCAGGGCCGTGCATATGGCGGTCCAACCGATCTTCGCAGCCCCTCGATTTGAATTCGGTGCGTCGGCAGCGCCTTTCGCTATCGGCCCCAGCCTGCCCTCACCCATGATTGATCCGCTGGAAGAATGGCAAAAGCAACCAAAGCCTCTATATCGATTGTCATGGATGCATCGAACGAACACGCGCTAAACGACGAGCTTCTCCAAGATATCCAGCGCCTGTCCTTCGAGTATTTTCTCAACGAGGCCAACCCTGCCAACGGCCTGGTCGCCGACCGCAACACGCAGGCGTCGCCTGCCAGCATAGCCGCCGTCGGGCTCGCTTTGTCGTCCTATCCCGTCGGTGTCGAGCGCGGTTTCATGACGCGCGATGCCGCAATCGAGCGGACGCTCGCCACGCTTCGCTTCTTCTGGAACGCCCCGCACGGGCCGGAGCCCGATGCCACCGGCTACAGGGGTTTCTACTATCATTTCCTCGACATGAAGACCGGCCGCCGCGTCTGGAATTGCGAACTGTCCACGATCGATACCGCCCTTTTGCTTGCCGGTGTTCTGGCCGCCGGCGCTTATTTCGACGAGGACGATGAGCTCGAACTGGAAATCCGCCAGCTTGCCGATGCGCTCTACCGCCGTGCCGACTGGCGCTGGGCGCAGAACGGCGGCGCCACCGTCACCCATGGCTGGCGGCCTGGAAAAGGCTTTCTCCGCTACCGCTGGGAAGGATTTGACGAGGCGCTGATCCTGTACGTCCTGGGTCTCGGTTCGCCGACCCACTCGCTAACTCCCGAGAGCTACGCGGCCTGGCTGTCCACTTACAAATGGAAGACCATCTACGGCCGCGAGATGGTCTATGCCGGCCCGCTTTTCATCCACCAGTTCTCGCATATCTGGATCGATTTTCGCGACATCCGCGATGCCTTCATGCGCGATCACGACCGGGACTATTTCGAAAACAGCCGCCAGGCGACGTATCTGCAGCGCGATTACGCAATCCGCAATCCGAGGGGGTTCGCGGGCTATGGCGAGAATTGCTGGGGCGTCACCGCCAGCGACGGCCCAGGTCCGATCGCGCGGCGAGCCGATGGACGCCGCTTCTTCGGTTATCTCGCCCGCGGCGCACCGTTTGGCCCCGATGACGGCACGCTGTCGCCATGGGCGGCAATCGCCTCCTTGCCTTTTGCGCCGGAAATCGTGCTGCCGGCGCTGCGCCATTTCCACGAGATGGACCTGCGCGACGGCAACCCTTATGGCTTCACCGCGAGCTTCAACCCGACGATCGCTGCCGACGACGGCCGCGCCTGCGGTTGGGTATCGCCGGACCATGTCGGCATCAACCAGGGGCCGATCGCCCTGATGATCGAGAACTACCGGTCCGACTTCCTGTGGCGATTGATGCGCCGCGTGCCGGCCATCACCACAGGACTGCGCCGGGCCGGGTTTTCCGGCGGTTGGCTGTGACAGGCGGCGATCCTTCGCGCGGGATCGTCAAGGCATCAGCGCGACCTTGCCGGTCCGACTCCACCATCCGGCCAAGGGAGCCGAGAGCGCCTCTTCACGTGAATGAAAAAGGGCGGCGCAAACGCCGCCCTTTGGAAAAATCATCGGTCCTTGGGAGGATAAGGCTCAGGCCGCCTGGGCTTCGCCGGCAATCGCGTCGGCCTGACGCGCTGCCTTGAGCACGCGGGCCCACCAGGCAACGTCGTTGACCAGCGCCGTGGCAGCCTGGTTCAGATGCTCGATCTCCTCGAGCTTCTTCTCGCCCTGGCGCACCGCCAGGAAATCGCTCCAGGCAATGTGAACGGCGGATTTGACCGGCGCCATCTGCAATTCGACCGCGGCAAGACGCAAATGTTCGACAGCGCGCGAGCCGCCGACGCTGCCATAGCCGACGAAACCGGCCGGCTTCTTGTTCCATTCATTGGCGGCGTAATCGATGGCGTTCTTCAGCACGGCCGTCGGGCCATGGTTGTATTCGGCGGCGGTGAAGATGAAGCCGTCGAATTCGGCGACCTTCTTCTGCCAGCGCTGGGCAACTTCGTTCTGCGACGGCGCCCAGGCGGACGAGGCGACCTCGTCGAAGAAGGGCAGCGGCCAGTCGCGCAGTCGACGGTCTCGACGTCAATGTCGGCATGGGATTTCGCGATCTTGGCGATCCACTGGGCGGGCACATCGGCGAAACGCGCGGCGCGTGTCGAACCGACGACGATGGCAATTTTGGGCTTGGACATGGGGCTCTCCATATATGCAGAAGCTGGTATCGTCTGGATACCGGCGCTATATGAGATACTGACAAATGGCAGCGCAAGGAGGCACCGTTATGTTACTGAGGCACCCGCACAACACCGAAGACTGCCGAGCCGTCTCGGAAATCCTGCAGCGCGTCGGCGACAAATGGACCGTTCTGGTTGTCGGCAAACTGGGCGCCGGACCGCTGCGTTTCAATGAGTTGCGCGCCGCTGTCGGCGGCATTTCGCAGAAGATGCTGACCACCACCTTGCGCGGTCTTGAGCGCGACGGCTTCGTCACCCGAACCGTGTTCCCGACCATCCCGCCACGCGTCGACTATGAGCTGACGGAGCTCGGCCATGAGCTGCTGGTCCCGGTCGGCGCGCTCGGCGAATGGGCACGCAGGAACACCGTTCGGGTCCAGGCGGCGCGCGAAAGATTCGATGGCGTGCACGCCTGAAAACCGTTGTCCAGCAACGGTTTACGGATTTTGCCGCCGACGACGCGTACCCGGGTTTAACTGGATCCGCCCTTGCATCGTTGGTCACGCCATCGCGACATAGCTGCAGCGTTTCGTTCGCCGGCGCATCATCATTTTTGAGGCTGACGAGGTCTTCCGCTGACGGGCCCTCAGGCCTTTGACGCAGGGTTGCTGCAACACATCGGGCCGCACGTCTCTGCTCTTGCAGACCGCTGGGCAGTCCGCTCGTTGCCGACGGTCCGGTCGTGCGTGCAGGCAACGCTTGGAAGCTCTTTCCTGATCTCGGCATAAGCGGTCGTGCCAAGCAGGCAGATCACTGCGACGAGGGCCGCCACGAGCCAGCCGTTCAGCATGTGTTGACGCATTGTCTTCCCTCCGCCGCCCGCAGAATCGGATGTGAAGGCAACCATTGGATGTCGCGCAGCGCATCGCCCGCGCGGGGGATGTTACATAAGCGCAAGCTTGGCAGAATCGACGATGTCAACTTTCGGTTGGAATCGGCTTCGGCTTGCCGTCGCTATCCAGCGCCACCATGACGAAATCGGCGTGGGTGACCTTCTCCATCAGGTCGGAGAGGTAGCGCTGCGCCCACGCCTCGACCTTGAGCGTCATGGAGGTGCGGCCGACGCGCTCGACATGGGTGTAGATGCACAGCGTGTCGCCGATCTTCATCGCTTTGGCGAAGGACATTTCCTTGACAGCCGCCGTCACCACGCGGCCCTTGGCCCGCTCGGCCGCACGGATGCCGCAGGCAAGATCCATCTGCGCCATCACCCAACCGCCAAAGATGTCGCCGGCCGCATTTGCATCGGCCGGCATGGCGAGCGTACGCAAGGTCAGATCACCGATCGGCCGTCCGTCCGCGTAATGCACCATCCGAGATTCCCCTGAAGCGATAGCCCTTGATCCCGTAGCGTCATGGACCCAAGAGGTCAACGCGACGGGCGAGGCTCCCGGCGCAATGTCGGTTCCATGGTGGCTTTTCCGACCAGGCGTCTCACGGTCGCTTTTTTCACAAGCCATGCCGGAAGCCGCAGGGGCGCGGCCAAGCCGTCGCGGATAGGCTGCGCTCAGTTTTGCGGAGCCGCCAACACCAATCATGCAGACTTATGACTTCATCATCGTCGGCTCCGGCTCGGCCGGCTCGGTTCTGGCCGACAGGCTGTCGATTTCGGGCCGCTTCTCCGTGCTGGTGCTGGAGGCCGGCGGCAGCGACCGCCGCTTTTATGTCCAGATGCCGCTCGGCTACGGCAAGACCTTCTTCGATCCGGCGGTCAACTGGAACTACAGGCCCGAGCCGGACCCCGGCCTTGCCGGCAATGTCGACCATTGGCCGCGCGGCAAGCTGCTTGGCGGCTCCAGCTCGATCAACGCCATGGTCTGGATCCGTGGCGCGCGCGAGGACTTTGACGACTGGCGCGATGCCGGAAATCCCGGCTGGGGCTATGACGATCTGTTGCCGGGCTTCAAGGCGCTCGAGGACAATGAGGCCGGCGCCGACAAATGGCGCGGCACCGGCGGGCCGCTGCATATCACCGACACGACGAACGCCGTCCATCCGCTGACCAGGCGCTATCTCGCCGCCGGCCAGCAGGCAGGGCTGCCACTCAACCCCGACTTCAACGGCGCCGCCCAGGAAGGCGTCGGCACCTACCAGATCTCGACCAGGAATGGTCGCCGCATGTCGGCCGCGCGCGCATTCCTGCGCCCGGCGATGAAGCGCAAAAACGTCCGCGTCGAGACGAATGCGCTGGCGCGCAGGATCCTGTTCGAGGGCAAGCGCGCCGTCGGCATCGAATATCTGCAGAATGGCGAGACCAAGACGGCGCGGGCCGGCCGCGAAGTCATCCTGTCCGCCGGCTCGATCAACTCGCCGCAGCTCTTGCAACTGTCCGGCGTCGGTCCCTCCGCACTGCTCAAGGGGCTTGGCATCCCGGTCGTCCACGCCAACGAAAATGTCGGCGCGCATCTGCAGGACCATGTCGGCATCAACTATACCTTCAAGGGAAACGTGCCGACGCTCAACCAAATCTTGCGGCCCTGGTGGGGCAAGCTGCTGGTTGGCATGCAGTACATCCTCACCCGCTCCGGCCCGCTGTCGCTGTCGATGAACCATGGCGGCGGCTTCTTCCGAACCGACCCGGCGTTTTCGCGCCCCAACATGCAGCTTTATTTCCAGGCTTTCTCGACCGTCATTCCGAAGAGCGGCGAGCGGCCGATCCTGACGCCAGATCCGTGGCCGGGCTTTTCCATCGGCCTCTCCAACTGCCGCCCGTCCAGCCGCGGCGAGATCATGATCCGCTCCAGCAATCCGCTGGACTATCCCAGGATCGTCGCCAACGCCTATTCCACCAACGCCGATGTCGACGAGATGCTGGCGGCGGTGAAATTCGTGCGCAAGATAGCCTCGATGCCCGCCATGGCCGAGATCATCACTGAGGAGGTTTTGCCAGGCCCATCGATCCAATCGGATGCCGACCTGATCCAGGATTTCAGGAAGCGCTCAGGCACCGTCTATCACCCGGTCTCGACCTGCCGCATGGGGCCGGACGCCGGGGCCGCCGTCGTCGACCCGCGCCTGAAAGTGCACGGGCTCGAAGGTCTGCGTGTCATCGACGCCTCGATCTTTCCCGCCAACATCACCGGCAACACCAACGCCGCCTCGGTCATGACCGGATGGAAGGGCGCCGAACTGGTTCTGGAGGACCAAAAATGAAGATCACCGACGTCAAGACCTGGGTAGTCGGCAACCCGCCGCCCGGCATCGGCGGCAAGTATTTCATCTTCGTCAAGCTGACCACCGATGGCGGCGTCGTCGGTTACGGCGAGGCCTACAACGCCACCTTCTCGGCTCACATAACAGCGAAGCTGGTCGAGGACATGGCCGAGCGTTACCTGATCGGCCACGATCCGCATGACATCGAGACCTTCTTCCGCCGCGCCTATTCCTCAGGATTTACCCAGCGCCCCGACGTTACCGGCATGGGCTGTTTCTCGGCGCTGGAAATGGCCTGCTGGGACATTGTCGGCAAGGAAGCCGACAAGCCGGTCTACAAACTGCTCGGCGGCCAGGTGCACGAGACGCTGCGCTCCTACACCTATCTCTACCCGCACACCGGCAGCGTCCATTCGGAGGACGCGCCGGACGGCAGGAACGTCTATAACGACCCTGAACTGGCGGCGGCCTGCGCGCTCGAATATGTCGAGCAGGGGTTCAACGCCGTCAAGCTTGACCCGGCCGGTCCTTACACCGCCTTCGACGGCCACCAGCCGCGCCTGATCGACATCGATGTCTCCACCCGCATGGTCAAGGCGATCCGCGAAGCCGTCGGCACCCGCGCCGATATTCTGTTCGGCACGCATGGCCAGTTCACCGCGTCGGGTGCGCTGCGGATGGCACGCGCGATCGAGCCCTACGATCCCTTGTGGTTCGAAGAGCCGGTGCCGCCCGACATGCCCGAAGTGATGGCTCAGGTGGCGCGAGGCACGTCGATCCCGATCGCCACCGGCGAGCGGCTAACGACCAAGTTCGAATTCGCCCGAATCATCGAGAACCGCGTCGCCACCATCCTGCAACCGGACCTTGGCCGTTCCGGCGGCATTCTCGAAACCAAGAAGATCGCCGCCATGGCCGAGGCATACCACATCCAGATCGCGCCGCACTGCTATTGCGGGCCGATCGTCGGCGCCGCCAACATCCAGCTGGCGGTGACGCTGCCCAATTTCCTCATCCTGGAATCGCTGAAGCAGTGGGACGGTTTCCACGCCACGCTCTTGAAGAAGAAGATCGAGTGGCAGGACGGCAATGTCATTCCGTCGAAGGAGCCCGGCCTCGGCGTCGAGCTCAACGAGGCGGTCTGCGAGGCGCATCCCTACACCGGCAAGGACCTGCATTTGCAGATGATGCAAATGCCGCTGATGCCGTGAGCGAACGTTACGCCTTCATCGGCCTTGGCCATCTCGGCGGCAACCTCGCCGCCAGCCTGTTGCGCAACGGTTTTGTCGTCATCGTCTTCGACCGCGACCCCGCCGCCGTCGAGCGCCTGGTTGCGCTCGGCGCCATCGCAGCGAACAGCCCGGCTGAAGCGGCAGCGCTAGCCGGCAACGCCATCACATGCCTGCCCTCGCCCAAGGTCAGTGAAGCGGTGCTGGCTGGTCCCGGTGGACTGCTGGAAGGATTGCCCAAGGGCGGCACATGGATCGAGATGTCGACGAATGGCCGCGACGAGATTCTGCGCCTCGCCGCCCTCGCCTCGGCCAAGGGCGTCGAAACGCTTGAGTGCCCGGTCACCGGCGGCGTGCATCTGGCCGCGGTCGGAAAGATCACCGCGCTTGTCGGCGGCGATGCTGCGCTTTACGAGCGCCATCGTCCGGCCATCGAAGCGATGTGCGCAAAGTCGTTCCTGATGGGTCCGGTCGGCTCGGCGGCGGTGATCAAGGTCATCACCAACATGCTGGCCTTCATCCATCTCGTCGCCGCCGGCGAGGCGCTGATGTTGGCCAAGCAAGGCGGCCTCGACCTCGCGCAATCCTACCACGCCATCGTCGCCTCCTCCGGCAACAGCTTCGTCCATGAGACCGAAAGCCAGCTCATCCTCAACGGCTCCTACGACATTGGCTTCACCATGGACCTGGCACTGAAGGACCTCGGCTTTGCGCTTGCGATGGGCAGGGAGTTCAGACTGCCACTCCAACTGGCGCCGCTTGTGAGTGAGATTTTCCTGATGGGCAAACAGGAATATGGCGGCGGCGCCTGGTCGACCCAGATCGTCAAACTGCTCGAGGATGCCGTCGACATGGATCTGCGCGCGCCCGGTTTCCCAGCCAAGCTGGAAAGCTAAGCCGGGTAAATATGTCCTGCGATTTCAGGCCCTTGGCCGGTTCGCCGGAATCGCCGCTCAAACCACCTGAATCAATCCCTCAACGCCTTGATTCAATATCTCAGCGTCAGCGCTCCGGGCAGGATCTCAAACGTCGCGGGTATACGCCCCGGCGACTCGCCATCTATGTCGACCAGCGCGCCGTTCTTCTCGACATCGCCGATAGGTTCGACCACCACTTTCCGGCCACGCAATATGGTGATGGCCGGATGGTTGCGGTGCCGGCCGCCATAGAGCAGCCGAATATCCCAGATCAGCTTCAGCTTGCCGGCCGCGCGCAGGATGACGATGTCGAACTGGCCGTCGGCGAGTGCGGCGTCCGGGGCGATCATCATGCCGCCGCCGAAGAACTTTCCGTTGGCGACCGCCACCAGCGCCATGCGCGCCTCGACCGGGGTGCCATCGTCGACGGTGATCCTGACGTCCTGGAAGCGGTAGCGGATGAACTCGACCACGGTGCGCCAGAAAAACAGCGCCTTGGCCGACATCCTGCCCTTGCGCTTGTCGGCATTGACCGCACGGTCCGTGGCGCCGGACAGGCCGAGGCTGGCGATATTGATGAAGTGCCGGCTGGCCAGCGCGCCATGGTCGTCGATGTAGCAGATGCGCCCGGCATCGACCTTGCGCGCCTTGGCTTCGGCGATCCGCTTCAACGCCGCATCCACCTCTTTCGGCAGGCCAAGTCCGCGCGCGAAATCGATGCCGGTGCCGCAAGGCAGCAAGCCAAGTTCGGTTGTCCGGCCGCTCTCATCGAAAGCCTGCAGCAATCCGTCGGCCACCTCGCTGGCGGTGCCGTCGCCGCCGGCCGCGATCACCAGCCCGAAGCCGCTTGCCGCGAGGTCGAGCGCCAGCCTTTCGGCGTCGCCCTCGGCCTGCGTCTCGCGCAGCTCGAATTCGCCGAAATGCTTTTTCAGCGATGCGGCGACCTCCGGCCAATGCCGTTTCAGCCGGCCGCCGCCGGCAATCGGATTGAGCACCACCCCGACTTTCAATGCGCACCCTCCCCGCACCGAGCCGATAGGCTCGATGCTTTGCCTGCATTGAAGCCCGCGCCAGCCGGCGGAGCAAGGGGCACAGCCGATCAGGCGCCAAAAAGCGGGCGGGCTGTCTAATGCAGCTGGAGTCGAAATTCCGAGCTTTGTGGCAAACGATCCCCGATAATCCCGTTATCCACAGGCTCACGCCCATTCCCCAAAACCCTTACCCGGCGTAAGTTTAACCATCTCAGGCGGCTACCGATCGCCACGCCGAAAGGCAAAGCGAAAAGGCGGATTTCCTGAGGCCCGTACGGCCCGAAGCGAGAGCAGGCTTGCTTGTTCGAGGGACGGATGCCGAGACCTACGGGGCCGCGGAAAGCGTGCGAACGCCAACGGCGGACCGATGCTGCCATGAAGGACGGCGAAAACCTTCGATGGCGCGCCGAACGAAGCTCGCAAGGGTGGAGAACGGCGTGGTCTGGAACGGGCACTGCCCTCGGGCGGTGACTGGCAGGACCGTCAAAATCAAGGCCGGCATGGCGCGACGACTTTGCGGAAGTTGCTGCCGCGACCGTGTCCTGATCTGACAGGGAGGCGCTGGGAGAAATCCCGGCGCCGACTGTCTTTTGGGCCAAGGTCCGGTCGGCGAAGCGACGCGTGAAGAAGCCGATACTTTGCTGGAACGAGATTTCGGCGCTGACGGAACCATCTTCATCACCAGGCGCGATCAGCAATTCACCGACATGATCCCGCGCCTGATCGACAGAGGCGTGTCCTTCGTCGAGATCGGTGGCAATGACGCGATCATGCTCACCGTGCTTTCGGCGGCAGACTTCGCTCCGCCCGAAGGCGCCCGGGCGCTGTTCAGCCAACCGTTCCGATCGATCCGGCCACCCGTCGCACCGGGCTGATCGTCGCCGTGCGCAAGCTGCACATCGTGCTGCCGGCGCTGTTCGAAGCAGGCGCGAGGCTGGAGCGCGTCTACAACTGAAGCCGCGCCCTGCACCGCGGCCTGCCCGGCGGGCCAAGCTACTTCTTCGGGCCGATGCCCGGGATCAAATTGAGGCCAGCGTTTATATATTCCGGCCGTATGGCGCCGCTGATGAGCGTGAAGGTGGCGAGCATGATGCTGGCCAGCGCACCGTCATGCCATGGCCTGAGGGCCAGCGCGTTGACGGCATAGGCCCAGAATGGGAAGGCGAGCATCGACATGACGATGTTGGCTCCCGGAGCCTCCGCATTGTCGGCTGAATCGCTGACCGATTTCAGATACACCGGCGTCATCGCCAGCGCGACGATCAACATGATCCATGAAATGGTCCAGACGCTGATACCGGCCATTTCAATCTTATAGATGGCTGCCTGCACCTTACCCGGAATGTCCCCCGGATTGCCTTTGGTCTCTTCCGCCACCGCATCGGTCAACGCCTTGGCAACCGGCTGCTCAGTGGCATTGACCAGGATGGAGTTGACGAAGATGAAAAATGCCACGACTTCGGCAGGCACGTACTTCGCAACCCGGTCGAGATAGCCGTCGCCGCCTTTCGATCCTTGATCTTCTTGCTTGTCATCGTCGACGCCGAGCGGAGCATCGCCTGGAATGCCCTCGAGCGTTGAATCCCTTTTCGGCACAGGCTCAGCGGACCGGACAATTCTTCCCATGACAAACCCCTCCTATATTGTTGTATCGCCCCGTGAGTATCGTAGTAGAAAACCGGGCCAAGAAACAGTTGTCGCGGCCATAGCCGACAAGATTTATTCAGGCTTCTTCCTGCAAATGCATCACGCTCCCGCCCTATCTGCTACCGGGTGTCTCGAAATCCACCTATAGTGAGCCGTACCCGAAAAACGCATCCCCCGGCTCATCGCGTGATCGCGGCCAAAATCCCGCCTTGTTCGCGCGCGATGGAAGGACTGGCTGCCGGGGGGCAATCCGAAGGACAAGACCGTGATCAAGACCGCCCTTGTCGCCATGACCATTGTCGGCTGCGACTGCGACGCCAAGCTTTGCGAATATATCGGCGAGACGCCGGCGAAGTGGGCGACTATCGCCGACTGCGAAGCGGCGATGAAAAGCCAGATGCTGCACCAGAAGAACTTCGACTATCCGCTGGTCTCCGGCATCTGCCGCAGCAAGGGGTCGGCGTCTTCTTCGCAACTGGCGGCGGCCGCATCCCGCCCGGAACTGAAGCCGGCCAGCCGGAATGTCCAAACCCCGTTGCCGCCGGAACTGAGCCATCGGCCGAGCGTTCCCGTCGGCTCCCCGACGACGGCCATGGAGGCAGCAGCGGTACGGCCCGTCGCCTACGAGCAAGTGGTCGATGGCGGAACAGGCGTGCTCTACCGCACCAGGAACGGCTACGCCGTGGTCAAGACAGATCTCAGCCGCGTCGCGTCGGCAACGGTCGGCATTGCCAAGCGGTCCGCGAACTGGCTGGCAGGGCTGGTGCCGAGCGGGTTGTGAGCGGCCTGCCGTTCGGACCATACCACGCTGTCGCACTGCCGTTGAAAACTCCAGATAGATGCATGATGGTGTCAGGCATCGACACGCAGGAGCGCCATTTCATGAAGCATGCAGTTCGAACCGTGCTGTCCCTGGTGCTGGCCTTGGCGCCGATTCCGGCCGGTGCGCAGGATTCCGGCCAGGGCGGCGACAAGGTTGTAGGCGTCGCCAGGGACGATCCGGACATGGCGGCGGCCATTGCGCAGGCGCGCGCCAGCCTCGATGAATTCCTGTCCTTGTCGGATGCGCCGCCAGCCGGGACAACCAGCTACAAATTGAAAGTCGAGGTCAGGGACGGAGACGCCTCGGAGCATTTCTGGATCATCCCCTTCCACAAGACCGCGACCGGCTTTGCAGGAACATTGGCCAATGAGCCGCAAGCGGTGCACAATGTCGTGGCCGGCCAGGAACTCGAATTCAACCGGACGATATTTCCGACTGGGGCTACACCAAAAACGGTCGCCAGGTCGGCAGCTTCACCGTCTGCGTGATGTTCAAGACGATGGCGCAAGAAGACGTCGAATATTATCGCCAGAACTACGGCTTCGCCTGCTGACGCGCGGCAGCCTGGCTAATGCATGCGCCCAAACAGGACCGCCGTTTTGGGGCAACGATATGCATGAAAACAAGACCTGAAGCGCGTCGCATGAATTCGTTTCGACGCGCGGCGCTTTAGGCCTCGCCATCCGTCGCGCCGATCTTGCGCACCAGCGCCGCCGTCGCCAAGATCGCGCCCATATCGGCGATCATCGGCGCGATGTGCTTGGTGTAATCGAGCGGCACGGAAATGGCGGGCAGTTCGAAGAAATTCTTCGGCTGCGGCAAGAGCAGGAAGCCATCGCTGCCATTAAGTGCCACCCGCGCCGGATCATCGCGCCATGTCTCGTGCAGCCATTTCAGCGCCTGCGCCAACCGGCCGCTCACCAGCGGCTGCGCGGCGGCGACATTGTCGGTGCGAAATTCGTAGTCGCCGTCGAGCAGCGGATCGCCGCTGGACAGTTCCTGCATCTTGCCGGCGAAGATGCCGCGGAAGAAACCGACCACCGCGTTGCTGCGGCGCGTCGCAACCAATATGCCGGGGAACGGCGCGATCGTCTCGAACGCAACGATGACGCCCTTGAAGACCGTCGACGAGCCTTTGCCCGAACCTTGGCGCAACTCCGCCTCGTAGAGCTCGAACGGAAAATCCTCGTAGCGGCCTGACACGATGTCGTCGAAGCTCTGCCGGTTGAAGGCGCCGACCACGGCGCGCGGCAGCCGGTCGAAGGAATTCGGCGTCACGCTGTGCTGATAGCGCACATCCCTGATGAAGCCGAAGATGATCGGCAGCAGCGTGTCACGGAACGATTGCTGCAGCCTCGTCGCCGGCCTGATCGCCAGGAAGTACAGCAGCAGCGCCGCGAAGAAACCGCCGGCATAGAGGAACACATGCGGCGTCGAGAACCATTGCTCGTTCAAGTCAGCGACCTTGTTGAACAGCCAGGCCACCAGCACGACCAAAACCAGCAGCAGCCCCAGAAACACCGGCACCCGCCAGCGCACCTGGCGGTAGGCCGAAGCCCGTCCAGCCTCATAGATCTCGATATTCTTCCTGATGCCGGCGACCACCGCTTCATCAGGCATGAACTCAGCTGCTTCCATCGCCCCCTCGCAAGTCCGTTTATGCCTATAATAGCGGGAAAGTCGTCAGTCGCCAAAGATCGCCTTCAGCCTGGCTTCGACCTTGCCCTTCATCCGGCCAGTCAGCGCCTCGACCGGAACCAACCGCTCATGCCCGCCTGAGCGCAGCCGCATGAAGGGATGCATCCGGTAGCCGGCGATCGCGCCGCGCTTGCCGAGATCGGCGCTGACATCGACGACGAAAATGCCGCCGATGCGGCCGGGCCAGGGCTGTCGCGCCAGCGCCGTGCCGAGGAAGTCGCCAAGCCCGTAAGCCACGAGCGTCTTGCCGACCCATTGCACCGGCTGCACGACATGGGCGTGGTGCCCGGCAATCAGCCCCACGCCGTGACCGGCCAGCAACCTCGCCAGCGTTTGCGTTTGCGGCTGCGGAAAATGCCGGAACTCCCAGTCCCAGTGCGGCACCGCACAGGTGAGATCGATGTTCTTGTCGGCCGCGCCTCTCGGCCATGCCGCCGGATCGCCTTGCATCGAGACAAGCTCGGTGAATGGCCCGGCGTCACCATTGCGCCACAGTGTGAAGGCGGCAAAGCCGATCGTCAGCGGCCCGGCCTTGACCTGCTCGACCGGTCCTTTTTTCGCGGTGCCGATGGTGCGGATTCCAAGCCGCTTCAACGCCGCAACGGTCTCGTCGAAACCGGCGACGCCCTGGTCGAGCACGTGGTTGTTGGCCAGCGACAGCACGAGCTTTTCACGCGCGATGCCTACGGCGGCAAGCGCCGCGGCAAGAAACCGCTCGCTCATCGCATGGTGCGTGCCAAGCCGCGTGCCAAACGCCACGCTCGGCCGCTCGACGACCGGACTTTCGCAATTGCCGATCACCAGATCGGCTGAGCCCAAGAGCTTTGCGATTTCCGAATCGCACTCCGGCGCACTACGGTTGGCCACCGCCGAAATATCGCCGACAAAGGCCAGCCGCACCTTCCGCCCCGGCGGCGGATCGATGATCGTCGTCGTCGCCCTCGGTGCAAAATCCCTGACATCGCCGCCGAGAGATGGTTTCAGGAAGCGCGGCAGCCATGACAGTTTGTAGGAAAGCGGATAGTTCGACACGCGACGCCCAATCGTTTGCCCAATCGGTTAGCTTGTGTAGACGGTCTGCCCGGGAAGTGTCGACCGTCAGTCCTTGAACACTGCCGCCGGCAGACACGGCGCCAAATGCGTGTAATGTCTGCGCAATGGCATAGTGGAGGAATGAGATGACACGTTTTGCAGGCCTGCTGGCGTCCGCCTTCCTCCTGTTGCTGCCTTTATCTTCGGCCCACGCCGCCGCGCCCGAAGCAGCGACCGCGCTGTTCGAGGCCAAAACGGTGGCTGAGCGCAACCGTGCGCTCACAACGCTTGAGTCTGCAGCGAAAGGCGATCCGGCGTCAGCCTTCGCCGCCGGCGCCGGCGAATTCTTCACCGCCCTGGAAATCCTGGCCGGCGGCCTGCACCGCCACGGGTTCGAAAGCCCGCAATCCTTCATGCTGCCGCTGATGCGGCTGCCGGTTCCGGACAATCCCAATCCCGAACCGCTGACCTATGAGCAGTTCCGCGCCATCCTGGTCGCCTTTCGCGACCGGTTGGAACGGTCGGCGGCGACACTGGGTTCGGTGCCCGCGGGAGCCGCTATCGGCATGGTCGTCGACCTCACCCATGCCGGCATCGATCTCAACGAGGACGGCAGTATCACGCCGGATGAAAGCATCGCGGCGGTCATGGCCGCGCTGTCGCGCGGCGGTATCTCGTCGGACGGCGCCGCTCCCTCGCTCACATTCCGCTTCGATCGGGCCGACGGTTTCTGGCTGCAGGGCTATGCCGAATTCCTGATGGCGCAGGCCGATTTCTGGCTGGCGCATGATTTCAGGACCATGTTCGACGGCTCGTTCCACATGCTGTTTCCGCGCGCCAAACTGCCGCTGCAGGACATTCTCGTGCCTCCCGCCGGGGACATGGGCAGCAGCATCTTCTCATCGGAATGGCGCATCGCGGATTTCATCTCCATGGTTCACCTCGTCAACTGGCCGGTGGTCGAGCCCGAGCGACGTCAAGCGGCGCGCCGCCATCTGCTCGAAATGATCCGGCTGTCGCGCCAGGACTGGAAGGCGATCCGCGCCGAGACCGACAATGACCGCGAATGGTTGCCGGGACCGCAGCAGAAGGGCGAGAACCCGCTCACCGGGCTCGAAGTCGGCGAGGAGCAGGTCGAGGCCTGGCTCGCCACTCTGACCATGGCCGAAGACCTTTTGGAAGGCCGCAAGCTGCTGCCGCATTTCCGCATCACGGCCAGCACCGGCCAGGGCATCAACATGAAGCGTTTCTTCGAAGAACCGAAGCCTTTCGACCTCGTGCTGTCGATTACCGGCCCGGCCATCGCGCCCTACCTCGAGAGCGGTGAGATCGTGACCAGCGGCGAGTTCGACCAGATCCAGCGTCAGTTCGGTGGCGGTGGGTTTTTGACCTTCGCGCTGTGGTTCAATTGAGCAGGTGGCCCGGCTTTGCGTGACACAGCTCCTGACACCCTTGTGTCAGGAGCTTCGACCCGCTTAGTGTCCCTTGCCACTGCACTCTTTCCATTTTGGCGGACTCTGCCCATATTTGGGGCATGGCCAAACTTCCCGAGAAAAAGACACCGTCTCCGGCGGGTGACAACAGCGCTTCGCCGCCCAAGCGGCGCAGCCCGCTGACCGATTTCCTCGATGCCTCGGAGCCCCTGCACAAGGGCGGCTTCGCCGAAGCGCCGCAAGCCGATTTCACCGGCACGCCGCTGAGCGGCTCGATTGCCGACTGGGCAGAGCAGATAGAGCAGGAGGCCGAGAAGGAAGGGCGTCTCACCGGTAAGGGCGATGGTAGACCGCCAAAGTCCGCGAAAAAGATCCCGGAGCGGTCCGCTGCGCCCGGCCGCAGTTCGCGCGGCACCTCGATGGGCGGCGCGGCCACGGCCCGCGAACGCACCGCAGCCGGCCTCAATCCGGTCGCCGGCCTCGACATCTCGCTGGAAGACGCCGAGACCATGGCCTCGGGCAGCGTCACCGCCACGGTCGCGGCGCTGTCGGCGCTGATCGAATCCGGCAACCCCTTGCACAAGGACGGCGTGCTGTGGACGCCGCACCGCCCTGCCCGCCCGGAAAAATCCGAAGGCGGCATCGCCATCAAGATGGTGTCGGATTTCGAGCCGGCCGGCGACCAGCCGACCGCCATCAAGGATCTTGTCGAGGGCGTCGACAACAATGATCGCACTCAGGTGCTGCTCGGCGTCACCGGCTCCGGCAAAACCTTCACCATGGCCAAGGTGATCGAGCAGACGCAGCGCCCTGCTTTGATCCTGGCGCCCAACAAAACGCTGGCCGCGCAGCTCTATTCCGAGTTCAAGAAATTCTTCCCAGACAATGCGGTGGAGTATTTCGTCTCCTATTACGACTACTACCAACCGGAAGCCTACGTTCCGCGCACCGACACTTTCATCGAGAAGGAATCCTCGATCAACGAGCAGATCGACCGCATGCGCCATTCGGCGACGCGTTCGCTGCTCGAGCGCGACGACGTCATCATCGTCGCCTCGGTGTCCTGCATCTACGGTATCGGCTCGGTCGAGACCTACACGGCGATGACCTTCCAGATGCAGATCGGCGATCGGCTCGACCAGCGGGCGCTGCTCGCCGACCTCGTCGCCCAGCAGTACAAGCGCCAGGACATCAATTTCGTGCGCGGCTCGTTCCGCGTGCGCGGCGACACGATCGAAATCTTCCCGGCCCACCTTGAGGACCGCGCCTGGCGCATCTCGATGTTCGGCGACGAGATCGAGGCGATCACCGAATTCGATCCGCTCACCGGCCAGAAGACCGGCGAGCTGAAGAGCGTCAAGATCTACGCCAACTCGCACTATGTGACGCCGCGTCCAACGCTCAACCAGGCGATCAAGTCGATCAAGGAGGAGCTCAAGCACCGGCTGGTCGAGCTCGAGCGCGCCGGCCGCCTGCTGGAGGCACAGCGGCTCGAACAGCGCTGCCGCTTCGATCTTGAGATGCTGGAAGCCACCGGCTCCTGCGCCGGCATCGAGAACTATTCGCGCTATCTCACGGGACGCCAGCCGGGCGATCCGCCGCCGACTTTGTTCGAATATATCCCCGACAATGCGCTGGTCTTCATCGACGAAAGCCACGTCACCGTGCCGCAGATCGGCGGCATGTATCGTGGCGACTTTCGGCGCAAGGCGACACTGGCGGAGTATGGTTTTCGCCTGCCCTCCTGCATGGACAATCGCCCGTTGCGCTTCGAGGAATGGGACGCCATGCGTCCGCTCTCCGTCGCGGTTTCTGCGACACCCGGCGCCTGGGAGATGGAACAGGCCGGCGGCGTGTTCGCCGAGCAGGTCATCCGCCCGACCGGCCTGATCGATCCGCCGGTCGAAGTCCGCCCGGCGAAAAGCCAGGTCGACGATGTCGTCGGCGAAATCCGCGACACCACGGCCGCCGGCTACCGCACGCTGGTCACCGTTTTGACCAAGCGCATGGCCGAAGACCTGACCGAATATTTGCATGAGCAAGGCGTGCGCGTTCGCTACATGCACTCCGACATCGACACGCTGGAGCGCATCGAGATTCTGCGCGATCTCCGCCTCGGCGCTTTCGACGTGCTGGTCGGCATCAACCTGCTGCGCGAAGGCCTCGACATTCCCGAATGCGGTTTCGTCGCCATCCTCGACGCCGACAAGGAGGGTTTCCTGCGCTCCGAGACGTCGCTGATCCAGACCATCGGTCGCGCCGCCCGCAACGTCGACGGCAAGGTCATCCTCTATGCCGACCAGGTCACCGGCTCGATGGAGCGGGCGATGGCCGAGACCAACCGCCGCCGCGAAAAGCAGATGGAATGGAACGCGGCCAACGGCATCACCCCGGAATCGGTGAAGTCGCGCATCTCCGACATTCTGGATTCGGTCTACGAGAAGGACCATGTCCGCGCCGACATCTCGCAGTTCACCGACGGCGCCGGTGCGATGATGGGCAACAATCTCAAGGCTCATCTCGACGCCATGGAAAAGCAGATGCGCGACGCCGCCGCCAATCTCGACTTCGAGAAGGCCGCCCGCATCCGTGACGAGATCAAGCGGCTGCGCGAGATGGAACTGTCGATCTCGGAAGACCCTCTGGCCAAATACGCTGACATGGAGAGCCCGGTATCGGGCCGCGAGAAGGGCAAGCACAACAAGGGCGTGGCCAAGCACCGTACGGCTGAGGAACAGGAGCGTTTCCGCAAGTTCGACGACGCACGCGCGGCTGAAGAGGCGGCCAGGGCTGCCCGGTCCAACCTCTTCCGCAAGCCGGCGCTCGACGAAATGGGTGCCGACGGCGCCGTGCCGGTGAAGAAGCCGTTATTTGCCAAGCCGTCGATCGACGATATGGGGCCTGGCACCGACATGCCGACACCGTCAGGGGCGGTGTCGCGCTCGCTGTTCAAGAAACAGTCGGCGCAGGAAGCGCACGGCTCCGACTTCGGCATCCCGGGCGACGCCACCAAGCCGCTGTTCAAGAAGAACTCACTGGACGAGATGACGGTTCGGCGGACCGAAAAGCCGATCGAAGGAAAAGTGCCGGCCAAGCCGCAGCCAATCTCCCCCCAGGTGGGGGAGATGTCCGGTGGGACAGGCGCGAAGGATCGCGACGCCAAGCCAATCATTCGCCAGCGTGCTGGCATCGGCTCCTACGAGGACCCAGGCGATGCGCGTCGTGATAAGCGGCGGCCGGGGAAGACGGGACGGCCAGGAAAGTAAGCGCCCTTCCCCTTCTCCCCTTGTGGGAGAAGGTGGATCGGCGAGCAGCGCCGAGACGGTTGAGGGGTGTTCCAGCGGAGTGAGACGTTGGTGTTTTCTGGAACACCCCTCGTCCGACCGAGCTTCGCTCGGCCACCTTCTCCCACAAGGGGAGAAGGTAAGAACCGACCCGCTGCACCGTTGCGAATTTTCGACGCCGGCCACTAGAATGCGTGATGATCGTCACGCGCAGACTTCAGGAAGACGAGTTCAAGGCTTGCTTCGCCGAGCCCATGACGAACGTCACCGCCAAGGCAGAGGCTGCCGTGGACATATGGCCGTATGTCGAGGCGCTGGATCTCGATGAGATCGGCCTGCCCTATTTGAACGACGTCCACTATGTCTACCGGGATGCCCAAAACCGGTTCGATCAAGTTCTGATTGGCACCGGCAGGTTCAACGCCCTGCTTGTGATCGTTGTTGATCTTCACAGGAGCGCAGTGTTCGGACATTTCCTGCTGGATCCAAACAGGGAATACGGAGTGAGCGGAGGCCATCTGAGGCCCGTGTGACAGTAGCGGCCGATTGCCAACCGACCCGCCCACTTGCCACCACCCCCGCCTTTGGTGTAATCGCTCCGCACACTCAACGTCTTGTCTTGAAAGGAGGGCTCACGTGTTTACGTTTCATCGTCACCATCGTCAGCGTGGCCCGATTTCTGCCCTGCGAGTTCGCTTGCAGGGCTGACCGGGGACATCACGGGTTTTTTCCCGCTCGATTTTTTTGGTCTGCCCTTCGTGGTGCGCAAAGCTGAGCCTGATGGCCGGCAAGCACACCGTCAAAGTGGATCCGGAGTTCTCTCCGGCAAGACCAGAGAAATCAAAATGGCCCTGATCAGCCTCAAATCCCTCGGCGTCACCATGAGTGCGCCGCTGTTTTCCAGCCTCGACCTCACCATCGGCGCCGGCGACCGGCTCGGCATCGTCGCCGCCAATGGCCGTGGCAAGTCGACCTTGCTTAAATGCCTGACCGGCGCGCTGGAGCCGACCTCGGGCGACATTTCTCGCACGCGCGGCCTGCGTGTCGGCCATGTCGAGCAGTCGGTTCCACCTGCCCTTCTTAGCCGCACCTTCCATCAGGTGGTGGCCGATGCCTTGCCGGCCGAGCAGGCCGACAGCGAGATGTGGCGCGTCGATGTGGTGCTGGATTCGCTCGACGTGCCCGAGCCGATGCGCGAACGGCCGATGCAGGCGCTGAGCGGCGGATGGCAGCGGCTGGCGCTGATCGCCCGCGTCTGGGTCACCGATCCGGATGTGCTTTTGCTCGACGAGCCGACCAACCATCTCGACCTCGCCAAGATCAGCCAGCTGGAAAGCTGGCTGAACGCCCTGCCGCGCGAGGTGCCGGTGGTCATCGCCAGTCACGACCGCGCCTTTCTCGACGCTGTCACCAACCGCACGCTGTTCTTGCGCCCGGAGGACTCGCCGGTGTTTGCACTGCCCTATTCCAGGGCGAGGCAAGCGCTCGACGACCTGGACGCTTCGACGGCGCGCCGGTTCGAGCGCGACATGAAGGTGGCGCAGCAACTGCGCAAGCAGGCCGCCAAGCTCAACAACATCGGCATCAATTCCGGCAGCGACCTTTTGACGGTGAAGACCAAGCAACTCAGGGAACGGGCGGAGAAGCTGGAAGACGCCGCGGTATCGGCGCATCGCGAGAAATCAGCCGGCGCGATCCGGCTGGCCAACCGCGGCACCCATGCCAAGGTGCTGATTACGCTGGACGACGCCGCGGTGGAAACGCCGGACGGCACGCTGCTGTTCAAGACCGGCAAGCGCCACATCTGCCAGGGCGACCGCATCGTGCTGCTCGGCCGCAACGGCGTCGGCAAGTCGCGTTTCGTCGATCTGATCCGCAACGCCATCGCCGAGCCGGACACGGTGCCGAACGTCAAAGTGACGCCGTCGACGGTGCTCGGTTACAGCGACCAGGCGCTGGCCGGCATCAGTGGCGACGAGACCCCGCTGGCCCTGGTCTCGCACCGCTACGATGTCGGCGAGCAACGCGCCCGCTCGCTGCTTGCCGGCGCTGGCGTGGTCATTGAGATGCAGGAGAAAAAGATCGGTGTGCTGTCCGGCGGCCAGAAGGCGCGGCTGATGATGCTGGCGCTCAGGCTCACCCACCCCAACTTCTACCTGCTGGACGAGCCGACCAACCATCTCGACATCGACGGCCAGGAAGCGCTGGAGGAGGAACTGCTCAAGCACCAGGCGAGCTGTGTGCTCGCCTCGCATGACCGCTCCTTCATCCGCGCCGTCGGCAACCGCTTCTGGCTGGTCGACAAGCGGAAGCTGACCGAAGTCGAAGACCCCGAGGATTTCTTCCGCTCGGTGGCTGAAACGGCGGGCTGAGGAACTACCACCATGGGCCGCACCGTGTTGCGGTCCATGCTTTCGCATCTCCCGCAAATATTTTCAGCGTTCTGTCGGATCGGCTGAACCTGCTGCGTCCTTGGGATGCCGACACGATGATGCCGGCTTCATCTGAGGAGAACGCATCATGTCCATTTTGTCATCCATAGGCCGCGTCGCCGCCCGATACGCACAGAACCGCGCCCGCTATCGCAGCGAGCGCGAGCTTCTGGCCCTGCCGATCGAACTGCGCAAGGATATCGGCTGGCCGGAAATCCTCATCGACGCGCAAAACGGCCCGCGGATCTGCAGGGCGCCCTGACCATGCGGTCGGGAAAGATCGATGCAGGCCGCCGCGGGGCGACCGTTGCTCAGTCATGCGTATCGCCAGACAGCGGCGTCGCCTGCATCGATCGACGCTTTTCGAACGCCTCGAACCAGCGCGTCAGCCGCGCCCGCGCGCGAAAGGACGGCAGCTGGCGGAACGCCATCCAGGACAGCGTGGTGGCAAGCGCTATATGGCCGACATGGAGCGATGTCTCGGCGTCCAGCGCGCTTTCGATCCAGTCATAGCTGGCCTCGATTTTTTCCCGGTAGCCTTCGGCAAGCGCTGCATAGCGCAACTGTTCGGGCCGCCTTTCCGTCTCCCAGCGCAGGCCTATGCCCGTCTGCGCCAGGCCTTGGGCGACCGCCTGCAGCCGCAACGCCTGCCAGCGCGCTTCGCCGTCCTGCGGCAGCAATTTGCGGCCGTCATGCAGCGTATCCAGATAGGCGCAGATGACATCGGAATCGAAGAGCGGCGGCGCATCCGGCCGCAGCAGCACCGGCACCTTGCCGAGCGGGTTTTCGGCGTAGACACGGGCATTGCGCAAGGTCGGGCTGGTCTCGTGATGAATGACCTCGAACCGGTCGGCAAGCCCGACCTCATGGGCGAAGACGAGCGCTTTGCGAGCAAAGGGCGAATGGGTCTGGTAATAGAGGATCATTGTCGTCTCAGCGGGGTTAAAGGAGCAGTCCCCTTTCTAGCCTGCTGACAGCGAGCATTGCGCTCTGATTGGGCGCCGCCGACGCAAGTTCGTTTCGCCAGAAAATCGCATCAGACATGTAGGATCGCGGCCGGCTCGTTCGTCCTAGGGTTCGCAAGGCCAAACCAAATGCCCAGACCAAACCCAAAGAGGAACAAGACATGACCGACCAGACCCCCATTCAGCCGGCCGCGAAAGTTCTCGGTGGATTGACCCCCTATCTGCAGCTGGACGGCGCCTTCAAGGCCGCCGAATTCTACAAGAAGGCTTTCGGCGCCGAACAGGTGTTCTTCTATCCGCCCGATGAGCAGGGCCGCACGATGCACATCCATCTCCACATCAACGGCTCGACGCTGATGATTTCCGATTTCTACCCCGAAAACGGCATGCCTGCCGTCAAGCCGCAGGGCTATACCATGCAGCTCCATCTCGGCGCCGACGAGATCGATGGCTGGTGGAAGCGCGCGGTCGGTGCCGGCTGCGAAGTCGCAGTGCCGCTGCAGCTGATGTTCTGGGGCGACCAGTGGGGCAACATGCGCGACCCCTTCGGGGTCGAATGGGCGATGAACGCGCCGGCGAAGAAAGACTGACCACCGCTGACAAAGCTCCTCACCGGCTGACGCCGGTAAGGAGCTTTGTGAGATACTCCAAGGAGAACCTCATGTCCTATGTCGATGGTTTCGTGCTCGCCGTGCCGAAGGCAAATATCGATGACTACAAGAAGCTGGCCAACCTCGCAGGCCCGATATGGAAGGAACACGGAGCGCTCGCCTACGTCGAATGTACCGCCGACGACGTGCCCTATGGCGAGTTGACCTCGTTTCCGCGTGCCGTTCAGGCAAAAGACGACGAGATCGTCGTCTTCGCCTGGGCCGTCTATTCGTCCAGGCAAAGCCGCGACGCGGTAATGGCCAAGGTTATGGCCGATCCGCGTTTGACGCCCGATTCGGGGCCCATGCCCTTCGATATGAAGCGCATGATCTTCGGCGGCTTCCAGCCCTTCATCGAGCTTTAGCCGCTGCTCAGGCCAGCTTGTCCAGCAGCGGCTTCAACCTGTCGCCATAGCGCTTCCAGAGATCGACCGAGCCCTGATACATCGGCTGGCGCACCTGCGCGGCCGAGGCCGTGCGCACCGGGCGGTCGGTCTCGTGGAACGACAGCGCCTTGTCGTCCCAGGACAGGCCGAGATGCCCGATCAGCGCCCGCGTCTGTCCCTCCTGGTCGGCCACGAAATCCTCGTAACGCACGTCATGGACGACGCCCGGCAAAACATCGTGCCAATGCGCCATGATGTCGGTGTAGATGTTGTGGAAATCGGCGAGCTCGCCCAGATCATAGCCGTAGCGGTGGTTGTCGCCGCGGAAATGCACCTTGTAGATCGAAAGGCAGGTCGCCGCCGCATCGCGCGCGCAATGGATGATCTTGGCTTTCGGCAGCATCATATGGATGAAGCCGATGAGCAGGAAGTTGCCGGGCATCTTGTCGGTGACATGCCTGAAGTTGGGATAGCGCTCATGCAGCATGTCGAGATAGGCTTGGCCCGCCTCCGCAAACTCCGCGTCGGATACATCGACCAGTCCCCAGGGGAAACCTCCCGGCATGGTCAGCGGAAATTGCTTGCCGACCGCGGTTTTCAACATGCTGAGCTCGCCCGCGCCATAGACTTGTGGATGGCTGGCGATGATCTGTTCGACCAGCGTGGTGCCGGAGCGCGGCATGCCGACGACGAAAATCGGCGTGTCGTCGGAGATTGCACTTGGCTTGTGCTTTTCGAAAAAGCCGGCGTTGAACACCGTCTTCATCGCCTCGAATTCGGCCCGCGTCCTGACCGGATCATAATCGATGCCCTTGCGGCGGATCGCATTGCCTTCAGCGAAATAGTCGAAGGCCCTGTTGTAGTCCTTCAAATCGTCATTGGCCTTGCCGAGACCGAAGGACAGCTGCATGCGCGCCAGGCTGTCGGCCGGCGCCTTGGCATGCTGGGCCTCCATGCCGGCGAGTTCGGCGTCGCGCTCCTTCTGGCGCTTGACCTGCGTCAGCATCAGCCAGGCTTTTGCCATGCCTGGCGTGATCGCCAGCGCCTGCCGGAACAGGTCGGCCGCCTCATCGAGCTTGCCTTTTTCCATCAGCCCGACGCCGAGCCCGTGCAACAGGTCGGCATCCCTGGGCCGGATCGTCAGCGCCTCGCGAAAGGTCGCCAGCGCCTCGTCCAGACGACCGGCTTCCTGCAACGTTTCGGCAAGCCCGATGCGGGCGCGGACATGGAAGGGATTGCGCCCGATTGTGCCGCGATAGATGTCCTCCGCAGCCTCGAACTGGCCGAGCTGTTTCAACGCCGAACCCAGATTGTCGCGTGCCGCGAGCTGGTCGGGCTTGAGATCTACCGCGCCGCGGAAGAAATCGGCGGCCGCTGCGATGCGGCCGAGATCGCGCATCACCGTGCCGAGATTGTTGAGGAAATCGGGATTCTTCGGCTGCAGACGCACAGACTGCTCGATCAGCTCCAGCCCTTCGGGGTTGCGCCCGGTCTGGTGCAGCAACAGGCCCAGGAAATGCGCCGCTGCCGGGTGATTGGCCTTGCGCGCCAGCACCTGCCGGTACAGCGTCTCGGCCTCCTGCCGGCGCCCGGCCTGATGCAGCTGCAGCGCCTGCTGCACATATTGGTCGAGGCCCAGCGGCGGCTGTCCGCCAGCTCCAGCACCCGCCGCTCTTCTCTGATCTCTGTTGATGGGAAACCTGCCGTGTTTTGTCCGCTTGCCGCGATCTAGGCCATCGGCGCTGCAGGTTCAAGGGAAGAGTGGGCTCGCCAAGGGCGCGGACCTCTTCGAAACTCTAGAGGAATTCCAGGAAAATGTAGCGTTCAAATCAGCCGGTTGCTCTCGGCGAGCCGGCGCTCCCGCCGTTGCGTGCCGTCGGTGTCGGCAATCTTGCGCCGTGCCGCTTCGTCGCTTCTTGTCGTCAGGCGCACTGATATTGCCTTGGGGAAGAGGACGATTGGCTCGATTGTTGCGGTCGGACGATCCGGCGTTTTCATGAATCTCATATATTTTTGCCTTTCGTAAAAAATAATCTTAGGGGCACAGGAATAATTATTCCGATGCTCTCTAAATAAGAAATTGGCTGATATTGTTCCACAATAGCAGATTTATTAGGGGTTTATACGAGAAATTTTTTATACCGGTCGAGCCGCGGCGGAAATCAGCTTGAATAACCAACAATTTCGGATTATTGATCTGAGATCGTTTTTTGGGTCAAGCTTGGCATATAGCGGCGTCGGAGATACTCGACCCGCCAAACTCATTCCAATCGCCGATGGTTGAGTTCCCGGTTGATGCCGGAAAGCATCGACGAACCAGAGCCAAGCCAATGCCGGATCGCACCACCCGTTCCATCGCCCATTTCGCGGCACCCTTCGTGCTTAGCGGGCTGGAAGGGCAACTGCCGGCCGGCGACTATGACATCGATCACGACGAAGAGCTGATCGAGGGCATGTCGCGGCTTGCCTGGCGTCGCGTCGCCATCTTCATCCATTTGCCGGCAAGGGCGGTGGAGAACCCGGCCACCAGCCAGCTTGTCGCCATCGACTACCTCGAACTCGAAACAGCGCTGAGGCGCGACCAGGAGAACGCAGCATGATCCGCTTCCAGCAGAATGCGCGTCCGCGCACCGACACGCCCTCGCACCTCTTCGCCATCGGCCAGACCGTGCGCATGAAGAGCCGCAGCGGGCTCGCCCAGAAGACCGCCGAGCTGTTTCAGATCAAGAGCAGATTGCCGGTCAAGGATGGCTCGCCGCAATATCGCATCCGCAGCGAGGAGGAGACCTATGAGCGGGTCACCACGGAAGACAACCTCGAAGTAGCGGACGCCCCGGCTGTCCCCGACAGCCAGGCAGTCTGACACCGCACCCACCCAGCACGTACGAAGGAGCAGACAGATGGCCAAGGGTCAGCAGCGCAGCAATCGCGAAACGCGCAAGCCCAAGAAAGACAAGGTGGTGGCCAAGGCCGCCTCCCCGTTCGGTTCCTCGGTCAAGCAGGCAGAGAGCAGCCTGAAGCCGAAGTCGAAGGGCTGACCAGGCAGGGCGCGCCTGGCGCACCTGCCGGCAATGGACTGACGATCTCGGACTGACGATCTCGCCCAAAACTCTGCAACGGAGGCTTGCTTGACGTTCTTCGTCGAGCCGCTCGCGCGACGTCGACGAAGCCACGCTCGACAAGGTATCGCTGCCGGCAATGGACTGACGATCTCGGACTGACGATCTCGCCCAAAACTCTGCAACGGAGGCTTGCTTGACGTTCTTCGTCGAGCCGCTCGCGCG